>DATMFC010000597.1:0-3064 GCA_035556335.1 Planctomicrobium sp.
TTCAGCAAATCAGTACCGCGATGCGGCCCTGCAGGTCGCGGTCCGCGCTGACAGCTTCGCCTCGGCCGTTGCCCGTTACTCCGCCGATCAGCATGACTCGCTGAGCAAAGGGGAAGCGACGATCACATTGCAGCGAGGAAAAAAGGTGAACTTGCGGCTCCAGGCGCCGGAAGGCATGACGTGGCCCTCAGGGACCTTCCCCGAGGTTTATTTCGATGACTTTCAGCACCGCGTGCGGATCATGCGTCAGCCTTCCAATCGTGGCTCGAAAGTCACTTCGGACTTCAATTTCCTCAATCTGCAGGAAGTCGGGTCGGGGATGTTTGAATTCCATCTTGCCGATAGCACCCCTCCGTTTCATGTGGCGGTCCATGCGCCGGGGTTTCTGCAATACTTTGAAGCCGGTCCCTTCACGCTGGCGGATGTGAGTGATGGGACGCTGACGATTGACCTTCCGAAACCGGCGGCCATCGAGGCTTCCTTTGCACCAGGAGACGCCGAGGCCGGATCGCTTTTCAAAAGTGCATTCCTGAACGTCATGTGGCGCATCACCGGAGAGAGTTATCTCGACGTAGCGTCGGCCAACGATCCATCACTCGCTTCCCGGTTGAACCTGACCGACTTGGTTCCCGGCGACTACATGGTCTCTGTGCGGACACAGCCGCAGGATGACATCCAGAATATTTCAGGGACCGAGATCAACCCCGGTCGATATTTCGACCGCCGCGTGCTCACACTGAAAGCAGGCCAGTCGGAGACAATCGATTTCCGCTCGACGCCGTACGATCCGGACGCCTTTCGCGGCACCCGCGAAGCGATGATTCGCCTCCGCAAACCCGACGGCCAGCCGGCTCAGGGACGTCGCGTGTCGGTGCATCGGTTCGATGGACACTATGGCTCGCAGCCCGTCTTTTCCGGAACCGTTCCGAAATCGGGGGAGATTCTTTTGACCGGCATCACTGATCGCAAACCACCGTCGGCACTTTTACCGTCAGTTTATTACGTGGCGGTCGATAATGAGACTCTTGGGGGATTTGATTTTGCCACCGAAACGGGGACGGAAACGTTTGATTTCACGCTGCCTCCTACCGTCGGAGACTTCGCCCCCGATGTGGAGTTGACCGATCTCGCCACTGGTCAGGTGACGTCGCTGCAGTCCTTCCGTGGCAAGCCCGTGTTTCTGGAGTTCTGGGCCACATGGTGCGGCCCTTGTCAGGAACCGATGACCAAGCTCAATGCACTCGCCCGTGAGCAGAAGACCGTCTGGGAAGATCGGGTGGCAATCATTCCCCTGAGCATCGACGTCGACCCTGATCGTGTCCGCCAGCACCTCCGCCAGCACGATTGGGGCGCCACGTCACATTTCTGGACGGGAGAAGCAGGGAAGGGTGATTTCCAGTCCCCCGCCGCGCGGGCATTCATCGTTCGAGGAGTGCCAACCGCCTTCCTCATTGATCCCGACGGCCGCATCCTCTGGCGCGGACATCCCCAGGAGCAGGACCTCAAGTCACGTATTGATCAGATTTTGAAATAACCGATCTGCCCGGATTCATCGCCCCACTTGCGGTTATTTGCAGACGATGGAGCTTCAACTCTTTTTAATCACACTCGTGTCTTGAGACCATGTCGATGGAGCGTATGCTACAAGTGACGTCAGAGTGGCTTGATACGGCAAGTTCACGCTGAACAACATATCGGCAATGTTGCTTCGGCCAGGTGGTAGCTCTCGCCGCTGAACTCCAGAATGTGGCAACGATGAGTCAGTCGGTCCAGGGCCGCTCCGGTGAGTCGTTCACTCCCCAGAACCTCGGTCCAGTTCTCAAACGGCAGGTTCGTGGTCACGATCAAGCTGAGTATCTCATACGCCGTGCAGATCACATCAAACAGCAGTTCCGCTCCCACTTTGCTGGTGGAGACATAGCCCAGTTCATCCAGGATCAGCAGGTCCAGTCGAGAGAGCTGTTTCTTCAGCTTCAGCAATGTCCGTTCTTCACGGGCTTCCAGCAACTCCGTGAGGGGACTTTTCGGGGTGAAAAGATTCAGGCACGACGATCACGACCAGCGGTGGCAGGGTTCGCGGGATTGGCGAACAACATGTCAAGGAGAATCTCTTAATGATTCCCACGGTTGCTGATTGGCTGCGACGTGTGAAGCCGGAAGCATGGATGGAGTGTTGGTGAAGGGGGGTGTACATTCCTCCCAATGACTTCATAGCTAAAAATCTTCGACAAGATGGCTGTCCGCGATGGCGATCAGATATTCCAGGATGCTGTCACATTCATTTTGATCTCCTGTCACATGGAGGATCGAATGTTCAATGTGCTCGGAAACAAAGCGCACTGAACCATCAAATAAAGCGACGTGGACCCCTCCAGGATGATTGCTGCTGGCGGTTGTATGAGAACGACTTCCAGCATTGATGGTGGTTTCCGGCGCGAAGCCGACGGACCGAACTGCCCGTGTGTCTTTGTCAACGCGACCGCATCCCAGCCAATAAGCCCCTTCAACGGGAATCTCCTGGTTCAGTCCTGAACTAAATGCCCATAACCGTTCCGTAATCGCAATTGTCTAAGAGTCTATCCGGAAAGTCATGCTGCTTTTTTCATAGATATTCGAGGATATCGGAATTCCGCCTGGTGGATATCGGGGTCTGGTGCGTGCCGTTTGAGCATCAAGTGAATCAGGCTCACCTGCACCATGGCTTCTGCCGATTGGGTGGTTCGTTCGTAGTCCTTGCTGTTGCGACGATATTTTCCAATCCACGCATTCGTCCGCTCCACCACTCAACGATAGGGGGAGCAGAACCAATCCCTTCGCGTCGGCGAGACGTTCCACCACCGTCACTTTGTAGTCCGCCTGGGATGTCTCCAGATAACGATCCAATGTTCGATTGTTGTATTTGGAATCTCCCCGGATTTCTTCCAGGCGACTCGTTTGATCGGACGTCAACTTCGCCAACACCTGAGGGGCATGCGTCCCTTCATCCAGATTGGCTGCCGTCACCAGGACACTCAGCAAAAATCCCAGGGAATCCACGATCAAATGCCGTTTGCGACCATTGATC
>DATMFC010000598.1:0-23676 GCA_035556335.1 Planctomicrobium sp.
CGACAGCCCGACGATCTGGAATCATTCGCATTGCTGGAGCGAATCCACCGCATGCGCGGCGAGTGTGATCTTGCTGAACAGTGCCTGGAACAGATGGCCCGCCTGAAAAGACCAACGGGGATGATTCAACAGACCTCCGCCAGTGTGATTGCCCGATAGAGTCGGCACGCCTCAGTTCGACTTTCACACTTTATGAAAATGAGAAAAGAGGTCACATTTTAGCGGAATGAAGCCTGTTCAAATTGCAAAGAGATTTTAACCGCAAAGACGCGAAGGACGCCAAGAAAGAGCGAACCACGATTAGGCCGAATCTTTTGTCAGGATTCTCACTCTGATTCATTCGTGTGATTCGTTCGATTCGTGGTTTCTTCCACACGTATTCACGCCATTTTGACCAGACAGACTGGTTGGAGGAGATGACTCACTTATGATTTCCAACCCCTTCGCGATCTTGGCGTCTTTGCGGTAAAAATCATCCCTCGACAGTAAATTGGCCTCGGACAACTTCAGACCGCTAAACTGTTACGAAAAGAGAGGATTTTCACCGCGAGGACGCCAAGATCGCAAAGAAGATGGGTGGCCGCGATTGCTTGCAATCGGGGCGGCGCAGCCGTAAGAGGTTGCGGACTTGACGTTCCCCAGTTTGAGTTGACTCCATTCAGAACGATCAGACCCATCTGTCGTCGCACAGGAGAGGGTAAAGCAAAGCGTGAGCAATTGCCTCTGTGGCTGCGCCACCCAGATTGCGAGCAATCTGGGCCACCCCGAGAACTCACACCGTTCTACTTCCGATTGAGTTCTGTCTGGCGGTAATATTCTGCGGTTCGGGCGAGTCCTTCTTCGAGAGAGACTTGTGGTTCCCAGTTCAACACCCTGCGGGCTTTGGCGATATCCGGACAGCGTTGTTTCGGGTCATCTTCCGGGAGCGGAAGTCGGGTCAGTTTCGAATTGGAACCGGTCACTTTAATGACCGCTTCCGCCAGTTCCAGCATGGTGTTTTCAACCGGGTTCCCCAGGTTGACTGGTCCAATCTCGTCGTCCTGATTCATCATGCGGATGAAGCCTTCAATCAGGTCGTCGACATAACAGAACGACCGGGTTTGCGAGCCGTCACCATAGATGGTCAGGTCTTCTCCCCGGAGTGCCTGCATCAGGAAATTGGAAACGACCCGGCCGTCGTTGGGATGCATTTTCGGTCCGTAGGTATTGAAGATTCGGACGATCCGAACATCCACTCCATGAGCCAGGTGATAATTCACGCACAGAGACTCGGCGACCCGTTTCCCTTCGTCATAGCAACTGCGGGGACCCAGTGGATTCACGTGTCCCCAATAGTCCTCTGTTTGAGGATGAACTTCAGGATCGCCGTAAACTTCTGACGTTGATGTATGCAGAATCCTCGCCCGGCAGCGTTTGGCCAGCCCGAGCATGTTCACCATACCCACCGTCGACGTCTTGATCGTCTTGATGGGATTATATTGATAAGCCACCGGAGACGCGGGGCAGGCGAGGTTGTAAACGATATCAGCATCGATCACCAGAGGATAAACGATGTCGTGACGGATCACCTCAAAATGCGGGTTGCCAATCAGGTGAGCAATATTCTGCTTGCGTCCGGAGAAGAAATTGTCGACGCAGATCACGTCATCTCCCTGAGAGAGCAGACGTTCACAAAGATGGCTTCCCAGAAACCCGGCTCCGCCGGTGACAAGTATCGTACTCATGATTTACGTTCCGTTGCAGATTCGCAGGATGCGTCCCGACGCACCTTGTCGAGCATCAAACCTAGAATTGACAACCTTGAATGAACAGGGGGCGACCTCAGCCCTTACTTTGGGAAAGCAGGGGCGGTACTACGGACCTGTAGCGTTTTCTCACGTCAGGACGGTGTCGACAGGCCGATTCCGGAATAGCGAAATCCCAGTTTGACCATGCGGGCCACATCATACAGATTTCGCCCGTCAAAAATCACTGGAGCTTTCATTTTGTGTTTGATGTAGTCGAAATCCGGATTTCGGTACTCACTCCATTCCGTCACGATGGTCAGGACATCTGCCTGTTCGAGCGTGTCGTACTGATGTGAGAAGTACTGGATCTGATCTCCGAAGACTTTTCGAACATTCTCCATCGCCACAGGGTCATGAACAGAAACGGTCGCTTCCGCTGCGATCAAACTTTTCAGCAATTCAATCGACGGGGCTTCCCGGATGTCGTCTGTATTCGGTTTAAAGGCCAATCCCCAGACGGCGATTTTCTTCCCTTTCAAATCTCCGTTGAAGTGAATGGAAATCTTGTCAAAGAGGACCTGTTTCTGTCGTCGATTCACGCGGTCAACGGCGTTGAGCATCGTTGCTTCGAACCCGAGTTCTTTGCCGGTCGCTTTCAGTGCCTGCACATCTTTCGGGAAACAGGACCCGCCGTAACCGACTCCGGGAAAAAGAAACGCAAAGCCGATCCGCTGGTCATGCCCGATTCCGCGCCGGACATCGTCAATATTCGCACCGACAAGTTCACACAGGTTGGCCATCTCGTTAATGAAGCTGATCTTTGTCGCCAGCATGCAATTGGCGACATACTTCGTCATCTCCGCGCTCTCCAGCCCCATGGAGAGAAACGGCTTCTGTGTGTGCAGAAACGGAACATATAACTGGCGAACCGTATCAGCGACCTCCGGATGAATGCTGCCGACAACAACTCGATCCGGCTTCATAAAGTCATCGATCGCGCAGCCTTCTTTGAGAAATTCGGGATTGGAAGCAATCAGAACGTCCCGACCGGTGAGTTCATCCAGCCTGGCTTTAACCCTGCGGTTGGTGCCGACGGGGACGGTGCTTTTAATGATGACAATGGCATCGGGCTTCAAATCCCTGGCCACGGATTCGGCCGCCGCCATGACATATGTCAAATCAGCCGAACCATCTTCGTCCTGTGGGGTTCCGACAGCAATGAAGACGAAATGAGCATTGGGGACACAATCTGCGACCTTGGTCGTAAATTTCAGTCGACCTGCTGCGACGTTGCGTTCGACGAGTTCTTCGAGGCCCGGTTCGAAGATCGGAATTTCTCCTTGTCGCAGGCGTTCAATCTTTCCTGCGTCGATATCAACACAGGTGACCGAATTCCCGCTTTCCGCGAGACAAGTCCCTGTGACCAGCCCAACATAACCAGTCCCGATCGTGACAACATTCATGGACAGTCAAGTCCTTAATCAAAAACGAATGAGATGAAAAAGCACAAGTCACGCACATTATTTTGGTTGCGTTCATCCATCTGCAACAATCATTCATGATTTTGCTGCGAACAGATAGAAAGCCAGTGATCTCTGCCGACTGCTGACGGGTTGCCGTTCTGTCACCCAAACACCCCTCGAAATCACTCTTCGAGCTTCTGTTCAGCGTCCGGCGAGCGAGCGAGAAGGCATTTTGCGTACAGGATTGCTGCGTTCGCAGGAATTACAGTAGAGCAAACCGTCGGATTCCTGCAACTGTCCCTGATTTTCCCGGCATTCCTCCGATGATGAGCTAGAGTCGTGATAGGGTGGAAATGCAGATCTCGTTTTAAGGAAAGTCCGGATTGGACAGGAATATTTCCATGAGAGGCACGTGGACAGGGGCCGTACCGGTTCTCGATGAACAACCCATTGACGAAGCAGGCAAGACAGCGGAGCTTCCCTTATGGGTCCGTTGTCGACGATTTCTCCTGACCGGAACAGATTCCGGACAGCACCTTCTTGACGTCGGTTGCGGACATGGAGAGTTGATGAGTGATCTGCTCGAACGGGGGTGTCATGTCCAGGGAGTGGAAATTGACCCGGCTCTTGTCGAAGAGGGAAAGCAGGCTGGCCGAAATGTCGTTTCCGGAGTCGGTGAAAAGTTACCGGTTGCCGATGAAAGTGTGGACGGAATTGTTTGCAGCGTCGTCCTCCCCTATACCGACGAACGCCGCGTTATTGCAGAATTCGCCCGAGTTCTCAAACCGGGAGGCTTTGCCAATATCACGGGACATGGCGTTGGCTATGGACTGCGTATGATGATTGGTCGTGAGACTTTTCCGCGACGGCTGTATGGCATTCGCATGTTAGTGAATACGCTTGTCTATCGGGTCACCGGAAAGCGATTGCCTGGGATTCCGGGAGACACTCTCTGCCAGCAACGCAGTCGGATGCGACTGTATCTTCATGAACAGGGGCTCCAGCTGGAAGAAATGTTCCCAATTGGAACATGTGCCGGTTTCCCCGAGTATCTCGCAGTCCGGGTTCGCAAACCCGCCGTCCATTCTCAGGACAAATGACAGTACTTCCAAGTCTATTCACATAGAAGCAAGGGACCAGGATTCAGGGGCCAAGGATCAGAAAAATGCTGGAAATTCATGCCATTTCCTACCCACTATCCACCACCCACTACCCACTTCTCTCCTATTCAGATCAAACTTGGAAGTAATGAATGATCTTCTCGAGGCTCGTCGGCTCTTGGCGAACGGAGATCGTCGTGTAACATTTCGTGAGACACATGGTTTCTGAATGTTGACACTCTGAATACTGACACACTGAATGCTGCCACAGCCTGTTGGGTGAGATGATGTCTGAACTGCGAAAAGTGACTCTCTCTGATGGTGAACTGTTTGTTCGAGATCAGGGACAAGGGGAAACAATTCTGTTCGTTCATGGGTTTCCTCTGGATCATTCCATGTGGGATGCTCAGGTGAATGCCCTGTCCTCTTCGTATCGCTGCCTGGCGGTGGACCTGCGTGGTTTCGGAAGAAGTACCGTTACCTCCGGCACGGTGACGATGGAGCAGATGGCCGACGATCTCGCGGCGATGCTGGATGGTCTCAACATCACACAACCAGTGACGCTATGTGGACTCTCCATGGGAGGCTATGTCGCCTGGCAATTCTGGAAACGACATTCCTCCCGGTTAGCTGCACTCATTCTCTGTGATACTCGAGCCATCGCTGATACTGAAGAGGGGGCGAAACAGCGATTGGAGACTGCCGATCGAGTCGAGGCAGAAGGATCTGGTTTTCTGGCTGAGGCGATGCTGCCGAAGCTTTACGCCGAGACAACGTATCACGCCCGACCGGAAATGATTGAAGACGCCCGTCGTGTGATTCTCGCAACAGCTCCCTCGGGAATTGCTGCCGCTGCCCGAGGCATGGCCCAACGTCCCGACGTCACCTCATGGCTGCCGGAGATTGATGTTCCTGCATTGCTGATCACCGGAGAACAGGACGCCATTTCACCTGCCGCGGAGATGGCGGCCATTGCACAGGCGATGCCGCGGGGAACTCATGCGATTATTCCCACGGCCGGACACATGGCCCCTCAGGAACAGCCGGATGCGGTCAACGCAGCATTGCGGGCATTTCTGCTGAACCTGAAATGACAGGTTGAACGACAGACCTGAGCAGGTCAACGTTGCCACTGGGTGGCCCCGATTGCTTGCAATCGGGGCGGCGAAGCCGTGAGAGGCCACAAACTTGACGTTCCGCATTTCAATTCAGGACAGATTCCTCATCTGTCTTCAAGCCGCTCCAGAGCCTGCGGGCCACGTTCGGGAACCTGTCCAGAGCTTTCGCTTTATTGAAAATCTTCGGGAGGGGGAAGCTCCTGCTGAGCCGCATGAAAGATCACGCTTTCCATTGTTTGCGGCTCGGCGGGAGCCTCGCCCTCCCGGTAGCAACTACAACAAACGATAAGCCGCCTGAGCGTTCTTCCAGAAGTACTTTTCCGTCTCTTCCTGTCCTCTGCGGGAGACATACTCGTTGACAAGGCCGAAGACGGTTCCATAAGGAGCGGAACGGGCACTGACCGGCCAGTCGCTGCCGTACATCACTTTCTCTGATCCGAAGATTTCCCACACCTGATCCAGTTGCGACCAGTACTCTTCCTTGTTCAAGCCGGATTCCGGAACCGGCTTTTTAATAACATGCGAAACCTTGGCATAAACGTCCGGGAAGGAGGCCAGTTCCCGCATCGCCGCTTCGCTGGTCTTCTGTTGAGCAGAGTCTTTCAGCGGGGCTTTAGGGAGATGTTCGATCACCAGCCTTAAGTGCGGCACCTTCTTCTTCAACGAGAGCAGGTCAATCATCCCATGGACCGGACCGTTGACATCGACAATCAACCCGGCATCAGCCAGCGCCTGAATCCCGGGGATGAACGCTGGATTTTCTCCTGATGCTCCAAAGGGGGAATTGATTCTCACCCCTTTATAGAGAGGATGTTTTGTGAAGCGGCCAAGATGTGTTTGAAACCCGCCATCAAGGAGATCAAGACGCCCGATAATTCCCTGAATAATGGGATGGGCGTCGGCCAGATCCAGCAGCCACTGGTTATCCTCAAGCCAAGGACTCGCTTCCACAGCGACGGTTCCGGTCACTCCGTATGGTGCGGAGACTTTTTGAAATTCCTCCGGCGTCACCTTGCGATACAACACCGCGTCATTGGGAGACGGCCACGGAACCCCTTCGCTCCTAGTGGGGTCATAAAAATGAGTGTGCGTATCAATGGCCTGCGATGGTCGTTTTATCTCTTCATGGGAATCAGCACGAACATGAGCAGCCATCCAGAGTGTACAGGCGGCCGCGCTTCCAGCATGGAGAAACTCACGACGATTCAAATGAGACATAGTGATTCCAGCTTCGAAGAGTGTTAAGGAACAGACTCGAAACAACTTCCCGGGTGGCCCGGCCAATGTGGCCGGGTCGCGAAGCGACAAGATGCTTGACCCTCAGCGTTCGATTCCAGCGAAAGACCTCATTCTTCGATTCGGCGACCAATGAACAATTCACGGTCAGTGATGACAGTCGACGCGGAGGAAAAAGCGTCTTGTGCCTGCGGCACCCGGCCATCCTGGCCGGGCTACCCAACAACTTTTTATCTTAAAATCGGGAAGTGATTTCGGGACTGTTGCTAAAAGGAATCCGGGGAAAGGAGAGTGCCGTCGGCCCGGTTTCCGAGTTGCTGATAAATCGTTTCATCAATGGATTGTGAGACGAACCGCACACGGCCATCGGCCAGAAGCAGATAACATCCCCCAGCATGATAACTCCCGAACCCGCCGGGATCTCCCAGTGAACGTTCGGGCACCGGTTCCGGCGCGGATTTCTGCCGTTCTCTCTCTTCCTCGATTTGTACGGCCAGTTCCGGAGACTGCCTCTTCAGGTCATCCAGAAGTGAATCACTCGCCGGATACCGATCGAGATCAAGTGGCCGCGATTCCCTTTCTGATCCTGTTCCGTCTCGCGTCTGATTGATGGGAGTGCCGGTGTTTCGAAGGGTTCCGCGCGTTCCCGAAGCCCAGCCGAGATCGGTGGGTCCACGACGAAATTCCCCGGCGAGCCAGGTACAGCAACTCCCGTCGGGAATCTCCTGAATGCGAATTCGTTCGTTCAACGTCAACAACCCGGTGTTGCCGGATGCAATGGCTGTTGGCCGATGGTCGTGGCATCCTGCATAATTCGACTGAAAGTATTCATCCGGTTCCGCGCTGCGATGAGGAGCGGAGTCGCTCGGGCAGATCAGTGCCGGAATCCGAAAATGTCGCAGTTGCTTCGCTTCCGGGGAAACCAGTGAAGAGACCGCACTCCATTTGTCGGCCAGAAGCGGTTGATCGAGACTTCCGAACAGGTGAGGAAGCCAGCTTCGAAATTCTCCATCTTCATTGTCAGGAACGGGATCCTGAAGGCTAATCACTCCCGCCGGAAAAGATCCGTGGGCATCGTGGTAGACATTAAGGCCAGTCCAGATCTCTCGCAGGCGAAGTCCACAGGTGTTCCGTCGAGCCAATTCCCGACTGGACAGAATTGCCGGGGCCGACAACGCGACGATGATGGCCGTAATCGCAATGACCACCAGAAATTCAATGAGAGTGAAACCGGCATGGCTGCGCCGCAACGGAGTCTCCTGATTTGGAACAATGTTCGATTTGAGCATTCCCATTCATGGAGTGTACGAGTTTCGTACGGGGAACGTTGGAACTCTTTGAAAATTCGTCCGAGTAGTGACCATTGCCGAGTTGAGCAAATTTACTCGATGAGAATCTCGCTGTCCGGCGCGAATTGCAGTGAGTCGGAGATGGCGTCGAAGATCGGTTCGAACTGATCCCGTTCATGATCGGTCACCTGCGCCATCACGAACAGAGTGCGTCCTCCGACATCAACCGCTCGCATCATGACGCAGTTGATCAACTCTAATGCTACGAATTCCAGGTTCTTCCCGATGGCAGACTCACCTCCGAGTGTCGCACCGACAGGGTATTCATCGACATCGTCGTACTCTTCCTGAAACGCTTTGACGGCTTCGTCAATCACACGTTCTGCCCGGGGACGCCGTCGTAAAATGGTCAGTGACCAGAACGCTCCGGACTCACTGACCGAAATCGTCACGGCATCGTCGCGAGACTCTTCCCCCAGTTCCCAGTGCCCGGGATACCGGAACGCGACGTCATGCTGCTGGTAGAGTTGGTCAAGATTCATGACTGCGAGTCCCCGTAATTCAATCGTCGTTCGTCACCCATCCCGTGATCGGTGAAGAGACCCGTCCTGCGGTCCTGACGGATCAGCCAGAAGATTAACGGAATCGAAATCACAGCACACCCCACCAGCGTCAACGTTGTGAAATGAAGTGATGGTTGAGAGTCAACTTCTCCGATCTGAACAAACCATTTCCAGACACCGTTATTGATCTCTTCTGCCTGAACCCGCATGGCCAGAACCTGACATCCATTAAAGATGGCATGAAAGATCACCCCGGGGAGAAGACTGCCACTTCGCGCTGCCAGCAATCCAATCACAATTCCAAGTAGCGCTGCATTAAATTGTTGTTTGGGAATCATATGAATCACACCAAACAGCACGGCGGAAAGCAGGATCGGTAACCAGCGTCGACCGGAGTGCTGCAACCCGCTTAAGATAAATCCGCGAAACGCCAACTCCTCACAGACTGCCGGAGCCAGCGCGAACGCCGCCAGCGACAACCAGAGCGGAACCGCGTTTGATGCCATGGCCTCCATCAGTTGCTTGGCACCGGGAGGAAGAGGGGGGAAATACGGATCCAGCCAGGACATCAACTCCAATGCGAGCGGTTGCAGAGAAAAAGCGAGGATGATCCCGACCACCAGCATCGACGGCCTAGGCCAGGCAATCTTCAATGTTTTCAGTGGACGACTCGTCAACAGAATCGCCATGAAAATAGGGGGCGCACCGACAGTGGCGATCAGATAGATCATCTGCACCGTCACCATCTTGAACGAACTGTCGAGCAGTTCCGGAGACCCCTGCATCGAAGTCAGAAACAGGAACTGCAGCATCACAATCAGCACAAAACAGACCGCAGCTTCAGCAAAACTGGGAGTCGGTTCTTTCTCACGCAGCAGATGCCGGAGCCACAAACCGGGACTGAACCGCTCTGCTTCCCGGAAGAGGATATCTTCACGCTGAAACTGTTCGACCGCCCACCAGAGGGCCATGCCGCTATAGATACAACTCGAAAACAGCACCGGCACAGCATAGAAGAGTAAGGTCTCACTGTTCGAACCTAATAAGAGTGCTTTTAACAGCAATGCCGGACCGGTCACCGGAAGCACGCTATAATAGGGTGTTAGTTCCACGCTGGGATTCAGGCAGAACATCGTTAATCCCATGGTGACCAGCAGAAGTGGAGTCAGATAATACTGCCCTTCTTTACTGCTACGTGCAAACATTGCCAGCGACAGGCTTAATGCACTGAATAATGCTGCCAATGGAATGGCCAGCAGCACCACCCACATGAGCGAACTGAGCGGCGGGAAGGAGAGGTCTCCTAAAGGAGTCGCGCGCGCAGCCCCGATCGAAGACAACATATGCTTGCCTGTGAACCCCATACTGCACAGGTTTAATAATGCCGTCGAAAAACTGAACAGCATCACTGTCAGGAATTTTCCATAGACAATTTCGGTACGGGTCGCGGGGGAGATGAGGAGTGTTTCCATCGTTCCCCGTTCTTTTTCACCCGCCCCCAGATCAATGGCCGGATAAAACGCTCCGGTCACTGCCATGATTACCAGCAGTGCCGGAAAAATCTTGCTCCAGACGTTCGCCGCAATCTTGTCTGGTTCGGCCAGATCCACAGTAATCAAAGGAACCGGGTGAGGAAGCGAGGCCGGTAAATTCGCCATCTTTAAACGGCTTTCCAACAACGACGTTTCCCAGCCTCTCAGCGCCCGTCGGACCCGCTGATACGCCACCTCTGATTTCTCATCCGCACTGTTATGCAACACGATCGGTCGGGGAAGACTGAACCGGTCGTCATTCTCCGCTTCTCCACTCGCAATCCGTTCTCGTAATGCTTCCGTAGCGGCGTCGTACTGCGAACGAAAATCACGTGGAAAGACAATCAACACCTGAGCCGGAGCTGCGGAGAACCATTGCTCCACTTCCTGACGCAATGTTCTCTCTTCCACAATCAACGGTTCTACCAAAGGAGACCCCGATGGAAGACGGTCGATCTTCGCCTGAACTTCCGCAAGACTTAAGATACGGTCACGCCGAACTTCCACCTGATCCAGAAACGTTTTCAGTTCTTCTTTGACGGAGGAATCGGTTTCCTGATCCAGACCATTGGGAAGGTCTGTGATGGCTCGCAGATTGTCGGCCTGTTCAGGGAATTCCAGATATGTCGGATCGAGCTTTCCTTCCGCCAGTAACGACGGTTCCGGGAGCTGATCGGCTCCCACAATCACAACCCGACGCAATTGCTCGGAGAAGGTCACCGTCATCTGCACCATACCGATGCCCAGCGCCGGATAGAGCAGTAACGGTAAAATGGCGACCATGAACAGCGTCCGCCGGTCGCGGAGCTGATCACGGACTTCACGTTGAAAAATCAGATTGACGTTCTTCAAACTCATCTGTTGTGGTCCATGAGCGATCGCTCACTTTGGGTGCCTGGGTCGCTTGCTTCTGTCGCGTCAGCAGCAGGAGCATGCCCGGTGTGGTGGAAAGTCCATTCATGCTCACCCTGCTGGCGCGATGTGAACATGCCACCCCATGTCACTGGTGCCTTTGAGTTCCTTCAAAATCACGAATGAGCTTGAAGAAAACTTCCTCGATATCCGGTTGCTGGTGTGACTGAACCAGTTCATCGACGGTTCCCGCTGCAAGAATCCGTCCCCGATGAATAATGGCCACGCGGTCACACAATTTCTCGACTTCCCGCATAATGTGCGTGGAGAAGATGATGCACTTCCCCTGTTCTTTCAGCGAAGCAATCGTCTCCAGCACTGCCCTGGCGACAAGGACATCCAGTCCGGACGTGGGCTCGTCAAAGATCAGAACGGGAGGATCATGAACGATTGTTCTGGCAATCGAAACCTTCTGCTTCATTCCGGTCGACATCTTGCTGCCCAGCACGTCCCGGAC
This sequence comes from Planctomicrobium sp., assembly GCA_035556335.1. Taxonomy (GTDB): domain Bacteria; phylum Planctomycetota; class Planctomycetia; order Planctomycetales; family Planctomycetaceae; genus Planctomicrobium. The sequence continues at coordinate 11,398 of DATMFC010000598.1, forward strand.
ATCGTTCATCTTCAGCGAATTGAAGATTTCTTCGAGGCGGGCCTGTAACTGCTTTTCGGGAATTCCATAGAGCCGCCCGTAATATTCCACCATTTCCCAACCGGTCATTCGATCATAGATGCCGGTGTTGTTCGACATGAAGCCGATGTTGGCACGAACCTGTTCCGGTTGCCGGACGACATCATATCCGGCGACTCTGGCAATTCCGTGTGTTGGCTTCAGAACGGTACTGAGAATTCTCAGGCAAGTGGTTTTCCCTGCCCCGTTGGGACCCAGCAGTCCGAAAATCTCTCCCGGGCGAACTTCAAAGGAGACATGATCCAGCGCGAAGACAGGGCCTCGGTCCAGGTCATGAAAGTCTTTGGCCAATGTTTCGACCTGAATCATGGGGAAAAATCTGGAGTGAAGGCTGGAATGAAGGAAAGGGACGTTAAGGTCAGTCGATGCCACTCATCACGATGACCGATTCCCCATCTTACTCTTACCTCGAATTTGACGACAGACTGAGTCATCCCCCATTTTGTTCTCATCAAAACAGAGTGATGCTCCGCAACGCGGAAGACGCAATTGATACAACCCATTTTTTTGACGGTGTTTGTTCACGAAGAAAATATCAATTTCATGAAAATGCCCTGTGAAACTCATTCGACAGGGGACCTGAGTGTCGCTAAGATGGAGTTCTCGACGCGGGGTGGAGCAGCCCGGTAGCTCGCGAGGCTCATAACCTCGAGGTCGTCAGTTCGAATCTGGCCCCCGCCACTTGCCTTTGTGGCACCCAACGCAATGAGACGCAAACCCCGGAATCCCCGGGGTTTTGTTGTTTCCAGTGTGCCCTGTTGTGTGATCTCTTCAAATCCGGTAACAGTTTAGCGGTCTGAAGCTGAGATGATCAGGGTGGCCGCGATTGCTTGCAATCGGGGCCACCCCAATGGAATGCCTTATTGTGTTGCCTCTTAAAGCACAACGACAGAGGCGAGCCTCTCACCATCATTTCGCCAGCGGCTCTGGAGAAATGACGGGTTCCCGGCGGAGCAGGCAGTTCAGAGCGATGTTGGCTTTCGTCCAGAATGGAACACGAATTCTGCGCGAGTACACATCGTAGTTGGCCCGTTCGATCTGTTTGAGTAATGAACTGTAGAGATTGAACAGGCCGACGAAGATTCGTTTTCCATCCGGCGAAAGTCGATGACGCAGCGGTAACGCCTGATCGTAATACGACCAGGCCCGTTGGACCTGAAACTGCATCAGTTCCCGGAATGCGTCCCCTTGATTTCCGGCGAGGAGATCGGCCGGAGTATAGCTAAACTCCCGAAGTTCCTGCTGAGGAAGGTAGATCCGTCCATTTCCTGCGTCTTCTTTCAGGTCGCGCAGAATGTTGGTCAATTGAAAGGCGGTTCCGCAGGCGGTGGCCAGTTCCCGAGGTTCTTCCCCTTCATATCCCCAAATACTCAGGCACGATAACCCGACCACGCCTGCCACCTGATAGCAGTAATGTTCGAGTTCCGGGAAGGTCTCAAAAGTCCGGGAGACCAGATCTCCCTGCACTCCCCGGATCGCTTCGTGGAGATATTCGTGCGGAAGCTGACGCCGGATCGCCACATCCGCCATGGCTGGGAGAATGGAACAGGAAATGTCTTCTCCTCTTAATGCGGCGGCCAGAGAGGATTGCCATTGTTCCAGAAGAACGGATCGGGCGGTTACATCGAGCGTCGGGTCATCACTAAGATCGTCCGTTCGTCGCATAAACGCATAGAGGACGCACATTTCACGGTATTTCTCCCGGGGAAGCGCGCGAAAGGCCAAAAAGAAACTGCTTCCACTTCGTCGAGCGATTCGTTCGCAGTGATCGTAAGACTGTCGAAGATCGGATCTCATATCGTGATTTGAATTTCTTTTGACTGAAATTGTAAAGTGAGGTTGTCTATAATTAAAAAGTGCGGATGCGTATACAGGTTCACCTGTTCACTGATACGATTTCCGATGTCGTGTTGAATGGAGCGTGATGGTTGTGTTGTTCTTGCGCAACCGTCGTCCTCACGATCGTTCGTTTCCACTGTCATAAAACGGCCACCATCCTGATCCACAATGGCGGGTTCCCCGATGATGCAGTCTCCTTTGCCCCAACTGACTCAATCGTTTGTGAAACGACTGATTCTTTCTCTCGCAACGGGCATGTTCCTGCTGGGCATTCTGCCGACTGCCAGAGTTTCCGTCGCTGACGAACCATTCATGGAATTTCTGGAAGGTCTGCGTGACCGTCGGTATTACGACTTCGCACAGTTTTACCTTGATCAGCTGGAAGAAAACAAAACCCTCCCTCCGGAAACAGCGAAACTTCTTCCTTACGAACGAGGACAAACCCTCCTTCAAAGTGCGAAAAATCTGCAGAATCTCGACGCCCAGCGAACACAGCTCGACGCCGCTCAGGCTGCGTTTGAAGCGTTCGTAAAAGCCAATCCCGGACACGAATACGCCGGACGGGCCAACACTGCCCGCGGTCAGATTCTGCTGGAAAAAGCCCGGGTCGACATTTGGGATGCCGACAAACCTTCGAACGAAGGAACGCGGGAAAATAAGAGACAGGCTGCCCGAACCGCAATTGCAGCAGCTCGCAAGATTTTTCAGGAAGCCAGTAAACAACACGAAGCAGTCTGGCGAAAATTTCCGGCATACATCCCGGAAGACCAGCGGGACGAACGACTGGCTCGCGACAAAGCAGAAGAACAGTTCATCCGTGCCCAACTCGATCTCGCACAATGTACCTACTGGGAAGCACAGGCTTACGACAAAAACGCACCGGAACGAAAAAAACTGCTGCAGGATTCCGCATTCGCTTTCGAAGCCATTCATCAACAGTATCGAAGTCAGATCGGCGGTCTGTTCGCCCGTATCTGGCAGGGAAAATGTTTTGAAGAACAAGGGGACGCCGAAGGAATTCGGATCGCATTGGGAATCTATGGGGAAATCCTGGAGCATGAAGGAAGCACCCCCACGATGCGGAACCTCCGTGATCGTGCCCTGCGTTTCCGTCTGATCTGTCTGAATAACCCCCACCGGAACGATACGCAACTGGTCATCCAGGAAGCGGATACATGGCTGAAAGGGAACCGAGATCGCGCGCGAAGTGATATTGGTCTCGGGATCGAATGGGAACTGGCCCGCGCTCAGGAAATTGCGGGAACCGACCGAAACACCGGAGAAACCGCCCGCAAAAACTATCTGAATCAGGCGTTGAACCGGGCCCGAGCCATCAATCGTTACCCAGGCGAACTGAAGAATCCATCTTCTGCCATGATTCAGCGGATTCTTGTTCTGTTGAACCGTGACCCCAGTGATCCCAAAGACTTCGACACCGCTTACGGGAACGGGGGGCAACTCTATGATCAGGTGAACGCCCTCAACGGACAGATCCGGAAACTGCAACAGGAAAACAAACAGGCTGAAGCCCGGACACAGTACGAATCCTTGCTGGCAGCCGCCGCCGAAATGACCCGAATGTATGATCTCGGGTTGAAACTGGCCACGGATCAAACTGATTCCAATCTGGTCAACATCTCCCGGCTTCGGCTGGCTTATGGGTATCTGCTGCAGAAGCGGGATTACGAAGCGGCAATCGTCGCGGAAGATCAGATTCTCCGTCACAGTGCCGGGAATTCCACGTTCGCTCAGGAAGCCGGCTATCTGCTGATGGCAGCCTTCGATCACGCTTACAGCGAAGCTCCCGAAGGAAAGCGTGACTTTGAAGAGCGTCAGGTCATCGCCGCGGCGGATCTGCTCTGTGAGAAGTGGCCGGAATCGGATCGGGCGAACGATGCCCGTAACACCGTCGCAAAAATCTACTGGAACAACAACGACCTGCTCACCGCTGCCGAGTGGTGGTTAAAGATTCCAAAAGGAACAAATCAATACGCCGATGCACAGGTTCGAGCCGGAAAAGCGTACTGGCGGCAATATGTCACCGCAGCCACATTACCGGAAGAAGAACGACCATCTCCCGAAGACATGGCCAAGTGGAAAGCGGCCGCCATTCAGCATCTGGTCACCGGATTGGATGAAGCCGCAAAAACCATTCCGGCCGGTACTCCTTTCCCGGATGATCTGGTGGGAGCCAAGTTGACACTCGTGAGCATTCGCAATCTGGATGGTCTTTACGAACAGAAAGATCCCAAAGGCCCTCCCGGGGCATTGGACCTGTTGCTGAAAGATCCGCACTCGGTCCTGAAAGCGGTCGATGTTCCGAAAGACCAGAAACGGCCAACAGACCCTTCCAAAGCCAAAAGCCGCCAGATGGCCAGCTTCGCTTATCAGCAATTACTGAGGGCGTATGTCGGAACCAAGAATCTGGAAGAAGCCCGCAAAGCCAGGGTAAAACTGGAAGAAGTGGCCGCCGGGGGAGATGAGGCGGCGCTGACTCAGGTGTTCGTCGACTTCGGTCGGGAACTCGAACGGGAACTGGAACGACTGCATGCCGCTGGTGAAAAGCAACGTCTGAATGACGTTCGCTCCGGCTTTGAAGCGTTTTTGAACGAACTCTTCCAGCGAAAAGAAGGGCAGACGATCTACTCTCTGTTATGGATCGGCGAAACGTTCACAAGTCTGGCAGACGGATCTTCAGACGACCCTGCGAAAGCAGCCGACTTCTACAAAAAAGCCGCACTGGCTTATGAAGCTATTGTGGAAAACACCGCGCGTGATCCCAAGTTTGCCACCCCGCAACAGATCGTCGCCTGCAAGCTGCGAATGGTGAATTGCCTGAAGAATCAGAAGAATTTCGCCAAAGGGGAAGAAGTCATTCTGGATGTTCTCAAATCAAACCCGAATGCTCCCGACGCCCAATTCGAAGCCGCCAGTCTGTATCAGGCCTGGGGAAAAGAGTCCAACGACGCCGACAAGTTCAACATTTCACTCTATGGAAAAAAAGATGGGAAACAGGAAACGCCGCACATCTGGGGATGGACCTACACCGCTCAGACATTGCAGCAGTCCCTGTTTCGACAGAAGGAAGAACGGGTGGAGCGGCTGCACTTCGACGCTCGTTACAGTCAGGCAGAAGCCGAGAAGCAGTATGGACTCGCATTAAACGACCGGAAGGAATCCCGCCTGCATCTGGACCGTGCGGTTTCCAACATCAACAGTTTTCAGCGTGTCTCCAAACGCTGGCCAGATGATGAATATCAACGCTTCAACCAGTTGTATCGTTCTGTTCTCCAGGAGATGGGAGAACCGGCGATCGATCTTCCGCGCGAACTGGCCAGCACCGATCCGAGTGCGGAACTGAAAGCACAAAACGCCCGGGTACAGGAACAGGCCGCTGCAGAACAGGTCCCTGTGGCAGCAGCTCAAACGAGTCATCAACCGGTTCCGGTGGAAGCCAGCGGGACATCCAAGCTGATGTTCGTGCTGCTGGTGGTAGTTGCCGTGGGAGGAGTCGGATTCTGGTACTGGCATCAGTCGAAGAACAAGTTTAAGCCGAAGATGACGATCGACGCCGGGAACGACGCGGCTGTCATTTCCGGAATCGGGAAGGTCGCGAAACAAGGAGCTTCCGCCGGTCTGCCCGGAGAATTTGGTCCTCCTCTTCCAGCAAAGAACAGCGGCCATGGATCGGGTCATCGTAAAGCGAACGGACCCGCCTTTCCGGCCTTCGATCCGTTCACCGGCAACCCGGCTCCTAATGGAGGAGCGGCTGCGGTCGCTGCCAAACCGGTTGCCAGAAAGCCAGCGACTCCTCAAGGCCCCGTGGCGAAACCGACCACCGGATCGGCCCCTGCCAAACCAGCATCTGCAAAACCAGCACCCGCGAAGCCCACAACAGCACAACCGGCTGCAGGAACCGGAGCCGCGCCAGCAAAACCTGCCGCACCCACACAACGACCCGTCGCTCCTGCAGCGCGTCCGGTTGCCGATCCCACAAAGAAACCGGCTCCGACGGCGAAACCGGGTGTTCCTCCGAGTGCAGCAGGAAAACCGGCAACTCCATCCGCTCCTGTTCCGAAACAACCGAAACCTTCCGCTCCTCAATCAGGAACGGCAACAGACAACCCATTCCCCGGTCCGCGACCAACTGCTCCAAAGAAACCGAACAACACGCCGCCACGGGACAATCCGTTCAAATAGAGTAGAGCAGTCTGTTTTCACGTTGACCTGAAGACATCCGATATCACCGCCGTTGACGATTCCGTTCATCACTCCAGTCGGCCAGAACGAAACCAAGTGACGCTATGAAGAAAACTCCATTCCGTATTGTCTGGACTCTGCTTTGTTCTGCCCTTCTTGCGGGAAGCATTCATGCCGCCGACTTGGATACGGTCTATCGTCCCGGGGACTCGAAGGGATTCGCTGGTCAGATCTCCAACGTCTCCAAAACAGAAGTGGTCATCACTCAGCGTGTTGGAAACAAGGAAGAACGGTTCCCCGGAAACGAGGTCGCCCGCATTGAGTTTCAGGGTGAGCCCCCGGTTCTCAATCTGGCCCGAGGAAATGAAAACGCCGGTCGTCTGCAGGAGGCCCTGACGGGATATCAGGAAGCACTTGCGGCCGGAGGAAACGAAACGATCAAGACCGAGATCAATTACCTGATCGCCCGGGTTCTCTCCAAAATGGCTCAGGCGGATCCCACCAAAGCGGCCGCTGCCATTGAGAAACTGAACGGTCTGACGAATAACGCTCGCGACCATTATCGGTTCTACCCGACACAATTGCTCCTGGGTGAAACCGCATTGCTTATTCATGATCATAACACTGCCGAAGCGGCGTTTGATCGGGTGCAGCAGGCACCCTGGGAAGAATACAAAATGCGCGGCAAGAACGGCACCGCACGGACACTGGTCGATCAGCAAAAGTACGATCAGGCGAAACCTCTTTTCGACGCCATCGCAGTCACCAAAGCCAAAACCCCCGCAGAACAGACCGCCGTTCTGGAAGCCATGCTCGGTCAGGCGGAGTGCCTGCAAATGCAGACTCAGATCGAACCGGCAATTGAAATCCTTCAAAAAGTTGTCAGTCAGGCGACCGCAGGCGATACCCGAGTTCTCGCGCAGTCCTATCTGCAACTCGGAAGCGCCTACGCAATTGATGGCCAGAAGAACAAAGAAGCCCTCCTGGCATACCTGCATGTCGACGTGATTCCGTCACTTGCCGCGCAGTCTGATTTGCATGCCGAAGCCTTGTACAATCTGGCCAAACTCTGGCCTGCTGTTGGTCAACCTGCACGCGGAGCCGAAGCCAGTGGGAAGCTGATGCAGGATTATGCCACGAGTGAATGGGCCAAGAAACTGGATGCCGTTGAATAACGGCTTTGTTCATCTGTGTCTGTCTGAAAATTCGAAATTCAAAACCAGAAATTCAAAACAAATCCGAAGGACAAAATTCAAAATTCGAAACGGAGACAAGAACGCTTCCGGTTCAAAACAGCGAGTCCTTTTGAATTTCAGATTTTGAATTTGTTTCGAATTTTCTGCTTCGAATTTTGGATTTACTCGACATTATTTTTCGTCAATTTACCTGTTTTGTGGTTCCCGAGAACTAAACACCATAATGTCGTTTCCTCCTGTTGAAGATCAGCTCGAAATTCTGTTACGTGGTATCGAAAAAGTCGTTCCTGCTCCGGAACTGACCGAGAAGCTGAAGAAAAGTCGCGAGACCAATACTCCCCTGCGGATCAAGTACGGCATCGATCCGACGGCGGCAAACGTCCACCTGGGACATACCGTTCCTCTACGAAAGATGCGGCAGTTTCAGGAACTGGGGCATCAGGCCGTCATCATCATCGGCAACGCAACGGCCATGGTGGGAGACCCCAGCGGGCGCGATGAAGCCCGCAAGAAACAACTCACCTCTGAGGAAGTAGAAGCGAATGCGACCTACTATCTCGAACAGGTCGGGAAAGTGGTCGACCTGTCGAAAGCGGAAGTCCACCGCAACGGCGACTGGTTCGGTACGATGGGGCTGATCGATATTCTGCAACTCTGCGGAAAGGTGACTATCGCCCAGCTTCTCACCCGGGACGACTTCGCAAAACGGATGGCCGCCGAAGCTCCCATCTTTCTGCACGAGTGTCTGTATCCGGTGATGCAGGCCTGGGACTCGGTGATGATCAAGGCCGATGTCGAACTGGGGGGAACCGAGCAGCTTTACACGTTCATGCTCGCCCGGGATTTGCAGAAACAGCAGAATCTCCCGCAACAGATCGGCATGATGTCCCCGATCCTCGTCGGCACCGACGGCACGCGACGCATGGGGAAAAGCCTGGGGAACTACATCGGCATCTCGGAAGAACCGTACGAGATGATCAAGAAGTTCATGCAGCTTCCAGACGCCGTGATGCGGACCTTCTTTGAACTGCTCACAGAAATTCCGATGTCGCAGGTCGACACCATTCTCGCCGGGCATCCCAAGGAAGCCAAGTTCCAACTGGCCCGATCGGTGATTGCGGAATACCACTCCAGTGATGCCGCAGAACAGGCGGTCGCCCGCTGGCAGCAGGAGATTGGAGAAGGCTCCCTCCCCAGTGACATTCCGGAAGCGACCCTGTCACGCACTCAACTGAACAGCGACGGCGCGATGCAGGGGGCGCAGTTACTGAAAGAACTGGGAATGGTCCCCTCCACCAGCGTGGCCATGCAACGTATCAAGGGGGGAGCCGTGTTCATTCTCAAAGGAGAAGAGAAACTCCCGATCAAAGACAAAGCCGAATGGATCACCGTCTCCGACGACATGATTGTTCGGGCCGGAAAGAAAGACTGGCGCAAGATCCGGCTTACTGATTGAGGCAATGACAGTACTTCCAAGTCTATTCACATAGAAGTAAGGGGTCAGGATCCAGGGGTCAGGGATCAGAAAAAGGCTGGAAATTCATGTCATTTCCTATCCACCACCCACTACCCACTTCTCTCCTATTCATATCAAACTTGGAAGTACTGGATGAAGAAATTTTGAAGCCATGAATGTTACAGATCACACAAATGAATGCTTCAAACTCTTTGACAGGAGTCCGTACAGGATGATCTCTGAGGCCATCCTGAACGAAATTCCCTCACGGCTTCCCTGAAACAAGAGCAAGGGATTCACGCAAGACTTGGAGAAAATCTCTTTACTTCTGGCGCCTTTGCGTGAAACTCCTCTTCTTACCTCAAAACCGAGCAGCCTGCTCTATCCCGCTTTTGTCGTTGCCTGACTCTGTCGGATTTCGCGTCGAGAAGGACGTATAGCTGCCGCAAGTGACAAAGCGGGAACCTCTTTGATCTTGCCTGGGGGGATGACCCGCTGGGCTGGCTTCACTCGCTTTTCTTCATCGACGACAGACCATGTGGCAACGGCGTAGTAGATCGCCGCACTTCCCATGATCAGTCCGGAAATGACCAGCATCGGGTAAAAGCCGTAATGATCGATTCCCCACCCCACGATGGGGGCCGTGGCCATTGTCCCTAAATCGATCGACGCCAGACACAATGTGGTTCCTGTTCCCCGGTATCGATCCGGGAACGCTCCTGCTCCCAGTGAAACCAGGCAGGGAAACAACAAGGCATGACCGAAGCCGAAGCAGATGGCGGGCGGAATGAAGTGCCAACTGGTGGTCACCAGCAGTAACAGGAGACAGCCTACGGCGTGACTCACCATTCCGCAGACGATCAACTGATGTCGTCCAAACCGGTTCCAGCATCGGGTCGACAACCGCATCAGGAATGCCGTGATGGCGTATGTACTGAAGAACAGTCGCAGACCACCGACATTCTGTTCGGTCGCGTATCGAGTCAGAAAGATCGTCGTGACGGTTAACACCAGTCCCATGACCGCAGAAACGACAAGGAGTCTGCCGGGCCAGTATTTCACGAACAACTTGCGAAGTCCCGGGGTGGCCGTGGGCTTTTTATGAGCAAGATTTCGGGTCAGCACCGCTCCGAGTACACCGTGTCCAATCCCCAGCAAGGTCGTCAGGGTAAACAGAATCGGGTACAGAACGGCTCCATCAGGATGGAAATAAAACAGCAGATCCCCCAGTTGAGCTCCCAGAATCAAACCGAGAAATCCGGCCGCTCCGTAACTGGCGATGATTTCGGTTCGACGATTCGGGGGGGCGAGACTCTGGATATGGGCCAGTGCGGTCGTGAACATACTGGCCAGACCGATCGCAAACGAAACCCGGGCACACCACAGCAACGGTCCGACCGACGTGGACAATGCCATCATCGTTCCACCGGCAAGATACATCAGTGTGCTGACGGCCCAGACCTTGCGAATTCCAAAGCGGTCCATGGCCTGTCCGAGAAACAGACGCCAGACAAGAGAGCCGACCAGTCCGGCCGCGATAATTCGTCCGGTCACTTCCTCGGTACTGCCGAGAAACCGGATGAATTCCGCAAATCGGTAGGTCAGTGTGTTCGCAGTGACCAGCAGCAGATTTGCCACAAACGCCAACCAGAAAGCCTGGTTGTAAATACTCAGGGACGACTCTTCGTCTCCCTTTTTCAGATCGGCCATTGTTTTCGTCCGGCGGATACCGGAACGACTCCATGTGAACGCAGTCGGCAACCGATGAAGTTCGAATTGCCAAGAACTTCGAACGGAGAACTTCAAACAAAGAAGGACCGTTCACTGATTCCTTGAATCCAACCCTGCGCTGGTTCGTTCAAGTGCCGGAATGGTATCAGGATTTCAACCCCTGAAAAGAGGGCTTCCCCCCATAGAGACAACGTTCCTCGTATCAGGTTCGCGATCAGAAACTGCATATCGACTGATCATCATGCGAAAATCCCTGATTTAATGTCTCTCTCCGTCAACGGATACGGCGATTTCGCTGTCGTCAGGTTTCGATCCGCCGGAAGAAACCCCTGATATTCTTCGTCTGATTCTTACGAAAAATTCAGAAGAACTTTTTCCCTGGACACGCAAAAACTGCGGCCGAACCGGGAAAGTGGCGACTCTTGGGAGTGAAATGAAACAGGGGAAAGACTGAAGGTCTTTCCCCTGTTCTTAAAACTCACTCATGTCCCACTACGAAACAGCGACACGGCTGTTGCGCTTGCGGTCGACTTCACTCAGCCCGATTTTTCGCAGGCGGATCCCCTTGGGGGTGACTTCGACATATTCATCCGACTCGATGTATTCCAGCGCCACTTCGAGCGACAGTTCGCGTGGTGGTGCGAGAATCATGTTTTCGTCCGAGCCGGAAGCCCGCATGTTGGTCAGCTTCTTCTCACGGACGGGATTCACGACGAGATCGTTATCACGGCTGTTTTCGCCGACGATCATCCCTTCATAGATATCCGTTCCCGGACCGACAAACAGTTCGGAACGCTCCTGCAGCTTGAACAGGGCATAGGCGGTCGCTTTGCCCACGTCCTGCGAAACAAGAACCCCGTTCTTGCGACGCGGAATCTCCCCTTCCAACTGCCGGTAGGACTCGAAGCGATGGTGCATGACCGCTTCCCCTTTGGTGGCGTTGAGAAGTCGGGTTCGCAGGCCAATCAACCCGCGCGCCGGGATTTCGAAGACGACATGAGAATGCGTTCCGTTTCCGGCCGACAGATCGGTCATCTGTCCTTTGCGCTGAGAGACGAGTTCAATGACCGTGCCGACATCCGTTGACGGAACGTCCACTTCCAGAATTTCGAACGGCTCGTGCCATTTGCCGTCGATCTGCTTGCGAATCACTTCCGGCTTTCCGACGGACAGCTCAAAGCCTTCCCGTCGCATCGTTTCGATCAGAATCGACAGGTGCAACAGTCCGCGGCCGGAGACACGGAAGATGTCTTTTGTATCCCCGTCTTCCACTCGCAGCGCGACGTTGGATTGCAGTTCCTTTGTGAGACGTTCACGCAGGTGACGACTGGTCAGAAACTTTCCGCCGCTTCGACCGGTCAATGGAGACGAATTGATTGTAAAGACCATCGACAAAGTCGGTTCATCGACCTCAATGCGAGGCAATGCGACTGGTGACGCCGGATCGGCAACCGTGTCCCCGATCTCCGCTTCTGCCAGACCGGTCAGGGCAACAATGTCCCCTGCTTCTGCCTGCTCCGCCTCGATTTTTCCAAGCTTGTCGAAGAGTTCCACTTTCTCGACGGTGGTGTTCACAGTCACCCCGTTCGCTTTGAGAATGGAAATTTTCGTATTCGGTTTGATTGTCCCGTTATTGATCCGGCCGACGACGATTCTCCCCACGTATTCCGACCAGGAGAGAGAGGTCACCATCATCTGAAATGGTTCTTCAACATTCGCCACCGGGCCGGGAATATGCTTGAGAACGAGGTCGAACAACGGCACCATGTTACCGGACCG
>DATMFC010000599.1:0-7529 GCA_035556335.1 Planctomicrobium sp.
TCACCTGAATGCCGGAGAAGCGTTGCCGTCGGAAAATCGATTGGCGGAGTCGCTCGGGATTGCACGCAGCACGGTTCGCCAGGCTCTTGCGGCGCTGGAACGAAGTGGAATCGTTCGGCGAATCCACGGCAAAGGAACCTACATTCACGAGCAGGCCCGGCAGCGATTAAAGAAGGGACAGGACCTGTTTGCGTTGATTGTTCCTGAAACCACGGCGGGATTCTATCCGGCATTACAGAAAAGTTTTGAAGGAGCCGCGGCCCTTCAGCACAATCAGGTCATCATCTGCAATTCGAACAACGAGATCGATAAGCAGGGAAACTCCATCCTGCAACTGATGGATCTGCAGGTCGCCGGAGTAGCCATCGTCCCGACGACCTCCCCTCCCACCCCCGCGTATCATATTCGTCAACTGCACGAACGGGGAATTCCGGTTGTCTGCTGCTCAAGACCCGTGGTCGGGATTCAGACGCCACTTCTGAAAATTCCGTTTGAAAAGATCGGTGAACAGGCCGCGGCTCTGATTCGGGAACATGGGCACAAAAGTGCGGCTCTCTTCTCGGGATTCGGGACATCGGCTGCAAACGCTTATGAAGCGGGATTTCGCAAAGGACTCGGCGCCCGAATTCAACTGGCGGTCCATTTTGGAGAGACCGCAGTTCCTGATGTTCACCTGCAGGAAGAATCGGTATCCGCAGAACTGGAGCGATTGTTTCAACAGGAGAATCCTCCGACCGCGATCTTTGCCACCTTCGATTCACTGGCGGAACTCATTTATGTCCTGCTGACCCGCATGGGCCTGCGCGTCCCCGAAGATGTCTCCATCATCGGATTCGGAGGAGCCCATCGGCAAGGGGCACTGATCAACCGGTTGACCTCGATCACCATTGATGAAACACAAATGGGGAAAGAAGCCATCGAGTTACTGGAGCAGATGCGAACGGGTCTGGTGCCGCTGGATTCCAGTGAAGTTCGCCAGATGTCCATCGGAATCAGCGAAGGTCGAACTCTGGCGTCCCCACCCGTTCGGACCAGCGTTTCGACATAGCTATGTACTCCCTGGGAAGGAGCAGGCCGGGGCCTTGATGCCCCAGCCTGCGACAAAAATCCCTTCCTTGTTTGCAGCATTTTATTAACTCCCTCGGGGTGTTGTGCGATGTCCGACCGTGTTCAATGTTTTCGTTTGGCGATATCAGGAATGCTGATGATCAATTCTCTGTCGATGACTGCGTTCTGCCAGGAGGAATCAAGCATGGTCTGCCGTTCCACTCCGGGCGACACAACCCGATGGATCGGCCTTCTGGATGAAGCTGTTGAGCAACCTTCAAGTCTGATCAGTATTCACGCTGCCGAGTCTCTCATTCGACTCCAGCAGGGGCCGCGACTGGTTCCGTATTTTCGTGCCCAACTCAAGGAGGAGGCAAGTCCCTACCAGATGGGAGTCTGGCGTGTCCTCGCAAAAATTGAGGATCAGGACACTTTACGTGAGTCAGCCACCAGGCGTATCCGCGACACTCTTCTCAATGAATCCTCCGCATACCGTGTCCATGCAATGGAATCGCTGGCAAAGATTCGCGCTCCCATTCTGCCTGAAGAAAAAGAAACCGTCCGTCGCGTAGCCATGTCGGATTCCGATACTGGGGCTCCATTTGCCTTGTGGAGACTGGCTCACACTAAGGCGAAGGATGACGCCATCGCCCGACTGACCGATCTGTTGAACTCTGAAAACGAGGTCACTCGGGCACGTGCTGCTTACACACTCTGGCATCTCCGTCCGTTACCAGAAACAACCATTGCGACGCTGGAAGCTCGACTGGCGGATGGAACGTTACCTGACCAGCATCGCCTGATGTTTGCACTCGCGGCGGGGAACCGATCGGTCTGGGAACCGTTCGCTGATTCCGACGTGGCCAGTGCACGTTACTTCGTCGCAATTCAACTGGCAGAACATCAGGACGAGAAAGCCTGCATCCTGCTTCGTCAACTCCTGAAAGATCCCGATCTCGATGTTCGCTCGACAGCCGCATTTGCGCTGCTCAAGCAGAATGGCGAGACACCATGACACTCTCGCCATGACACTCTCGCTGCAACGGGATGAAATTGTTCATAACTGTCTCATGCCTGATTGAATCGCTCTCGTTCCAGGATTCTTTTTTCTGCACGACTCCCATCCTGGGAACAGGGGGATCGTGCGCGACGTACTGTTGATAGAGAACCGCCATGCCTTCATTGATTGATGTGACGATTGTTGTCGTTTATCTGGTGGTGACCATCATCATCGGAATCGCCTGTCGTGGCCGTCAGGAGACGGAAGAGGACTACTTCACCGGTCGGGGAGGATTCAAAAACTTCTTCGGGTCCTTGCTGATCGGGCTCAGCATTGCGGCGACATTCTTCAGTGGAATCAGCATGCTGGCCTATCCCAGTGTCGCATACAAGACCGGTCCGTCGATCGGCATTGCGGCGATCATTATGCCGATGGCCGGTCTTCCGGTGTTGATCTGGTTCATTCCCTACTTCCTGAAGCGTTGTGGACGTGAACCATATGAAGTGGTGGAGCGGGAGTTCGGTTACCCCACTCGGGCGATGGCCTCCATCATGTTTGTTCTACTTCGCATGGGGTGGATGGGAGCATTGATCTTCGCGCCCACTGCCGCTCTGATGGCAGCGTTCCAACTCCACGATGGCTGGTTCTGGCCGCTGGTGCTGCTCGTCGGTTTAAGCAGTACATTCTATACGGCACTGGGTGGATTACGTGGAGTCATTGTCACCGACTCCATTCAGTTGCTGGTGATGGTTCTGGGAATTCTCTGGCCCCTTATTCATGTTCTGACTCACCTGCCGGTCGGCATCGTCGAGTCATTTGAAACCCTTCAAAACTCTGGGCGATGGACCACGATCAACACAGCGTTCAGCTTCACTCAGGAGAAAACGTTGTGGGGAATCTTCTTCGGGTTCATGGTGGCGAACGTGGGGATCTACGTTGCCGATCAGATGTCGCTGCAGCGATACATGGCGTCAGAGTCGGTCAAAGCGGCTCAGCAGGCGTTCCTCATTAACATCATCGGGATCGTGTTTGTCACGATCATTCTGACAGTTCTGGGACTGGCGATGGCGGCCTGGTATGGGCCAGGGGGACACATTGCTCCAGAGAATGCGGATCATGTCTTCCCGCACTTTGTCATTACGGTTCTTCCTCAGGGAGCGCCGGGGATAATCTTCGCGGCGATCATCGCAGCGACGATGAGCAGTATGACCAGTGGCATCAATGCATTGGCCGGAGCGATCTCACTCGACTTCTCCAAGCCCATTCAGAAGCACTTCTCTGCGGAAGGTCGGTTGAAGTTCGCCCGCTGGTTGAGTGTGGTGATCGGGTTGCTGGCAACCGCGACCGCAGGACTGGTTCGCTCGCTCGGAAGTATCTTTGATATTGCTCAGTCGGTGATCGGCGTCTTCCTCGGCCCGCTTCTGATCTGTGTCGCTTTTGCGGTCTTCCAGATCCGGGTGGGAGGAGCCACGATGATCATCGGGATGATTGCTGGAACAGCAGCCGGATGGTGTGTCATCTTCTCCCCAATGGACAGCCTCTGGGTCGCTCCCACTTCAGCGGCTGTGTGTGCCCTGATCTCATTGAGCGGGCTCCTGTTCGCCAGCCGCTCGATTCCAGTGGAAGTGATGCCAGAGAATGAGGCGTCGTGAAAAAGAGAGGTCCCGGGAGATCTGCACTTAGGATCAGTCCCGAAATAAGATCCCGATTTGAAGAGTGATTGGGGAGGCAGGGTGGCCCGGCCAATGTGGCTTGCCATTACCCACATTTTTCTCGTGAACTTTCACCATGGGGATGAGGAACGGCTCTTCGTAAATATCTGCCCTGAAAGGGCTTCACAGCACAGCCCAGGGTCGATCACGCAGTGAGCGCACCCTGGTTTGATGGAGCCTGGGCTCTGTTGTCAAAACCCCTTCGGGGTAAAACGGTCGGAGCATCCATGAGAATTGTGAGAACTGTCTGTCAAAAAATGTGGGTAAAGACAAGGCCAATGTGGCCGGGTGCCGCAGGCACAAGAAGTTCTTACCCTCAGTCCTCCACTGTCTTCGCCGAATCGAAGAATGACGTCTTTCTCTGAAATTGAACGCTGAGGATCATGCATCTTGTCGCTACGCGACCCGGCCACATTGGCCGGGCCACCCGGGAAGTGATTTCACATGGCATAGAAAGTTTGCTGGCTCTGGATTTTTTGCTACCCACGATCCACTTTTCCCTGTTTATTTCAGGACTGTTCCTTGCTCCGGTGCGGACCAGTGATTTCCCCAACCGCTGTACAGGTCGTGAAGAAACCCTTTCCACTCCTCCGCCGTGCGACTGCTCGGGAAGACATCCGGAGCGACCGATTGAGAACCCGTCCAGACGATGTCAAACTGTCCGTCGTTTCGGATCATTCCAACGCGTGGGGTCTTGTAGGTGTGCTGTGATTCCGGGTCGATCCGCACGGGACCATGCGGGGCATCCGGAAGCCGCTGGGACAGGAACGCACGACGAATCGCTCTGACTTCCTGACTGTTGGCGTCTTTGACCGCTTGCGCCCAAAGTTTCACCCCAACGTAGGCAGACTCCATCGGGTCGGTGACGACTCGTTGGGGTAACCGTTGTCGCAGGCGTGTGACAAACTTCCTGTTGGCAGGAGTGTCAATCGACTGGAAGTAGTTCCATGCCGCGTAGTCTCCCTGTACGGCGCTCAGGTCAAGACTTCGCAATTCGTTTTCACTGACACTGAAGGAGAGAGTGGGGATCACTTCCGATGTGATTCCCTGCTTTCGCAACTCCCTGAAGAACGCCGTGTTGGTATCGCCGTTGATCGAGTTGATAATCATGTCCGGCTGGGTGGCCTGAATCTGTTGGACAACCGCTTCCACGTGTTGGGTTCCCAGCGGCAGATACGCTTCCCCGACGATCTCTCCATCCATCTGTGAGATGCGGTCTTTGATGATCTGATGCGCCGTTCTCGGGAACACGTAGTCCGACCCCACCAGAAAGAATCGTTTCTTGCCAAGCACATTTCTTGCCCAGTCCATGGCAGGAATGATCTGCTGATTGGGGGCTGCTCCCAGGTAGATGATGTTCGGGCTCGATTCGAGCCCTTCATACTGCAACGGGTAAACGAGCAGGTGATCCAGTTCTTCAAAGACCGGTTTCATGGCCTTGCGACAGGCCGAGGTCCAGCCTCCGAAGACGGTACAGACTTTT
This sequence comes from Planctomicrobium sp., assembly GCA_035556335.1. GTDB lineage: Bacteria > Planctomycetota > Planctomycetia > Planctomycetales > Planctomycetaceae > Planctomicrobium. The sequence continues at coordinate 5,243 of DATMFC010000599.1, forward strand.
TCCTGTTCAATGAGTCGTCGGGCTTCTTTCGCAAAGGTCTCTTCGCTGGAGCGACCGTCAGCCAGAACCACTTCAATCTGGCGACCCAGCACTCCCCCTGCCTGATTCAATTCGTCGACTGCCAGCATCACCGCATCGACAACCTGCATCTCGCTTGACGCCATCGTTCCACTGAGAGAATGCAGCAAGCCGATCCTGATTGGATCTTCCCCGGTGAGAACCAGGGAAGTTGCCTCCTCGGACGAGTCCGGCTTCCGGTTCCTCCAGAATGCCACGCCGGCTGCACCTCCGAGTAACGCCAGTCCGGCGCTTCCGGCCTGAATGAAAAATCGTCGTCGGCTGGAGGAATGGGGGGACTGGTTCCCCGACAGGAGTGCCGTGAGACGATCGCCACTGATGGCCCCGGCGGCAAGCAGATGACCACTTGAAAGCGATGCCAGCACCAGATTCAGTTCAGCCAGCATCTCCGCAGTGCTCTGATAGCGATCCTGGGGACGCTTCGCCATGGCCTTCTGGATAATGATGTTGCATGCTGGCGGAATAGAAGAATCGACCGCGAGCGGATTCGGTGGAGGTTGATGGCAATGCGCGTACATCACCTGCATCGTCGATTTGGATTCCGCATAAGGATGTGTGCCGGTCAGCAGACTATAGTACGTTGCTCCGAGTGCATAGATGTCGCTGCGAAAGTCGACCGAACGTCCTTCGCATTGTTCGGGACTCATGAAGTAAGGGGTACCGACGACGTTACCGGTTTTGGTGGCTCCGCTGCTCGATGCCAGTTCCTTCACAATCCCGAAGTCAGTCACCTTGATTCTGCCGTCTGCCGATCTCAGCAGGTTGGCCGGTTTGATGTCCCGGTGCACGAGAGACATCTGATGCGCCGCCGCGACTCCCTGACAGGCATCAACGAGAATTCGAGTGGCTTCGAACGGGGAATATGATTTTCCTTCCTGAAGACGGTCGTCGACGGCTCCGCTGGAAACCAGTTCCATCACGAGGAAGTAGTTCGGCCCTTCCTGTCCAACGTCATGGATCGACACAATGTTCGGATGATTCAGCCTTCCAGTCGTTCGGGCTTCTGCCAGAAACCGGTTCAGGCTTACCGTATCTTCAGAGAGATCTTCCGGCAGGACTTTGATGGCGACATCACGATCGATGACGTCGTCGTGTCCTCGGAGCACGACGCCCATTCCTCCCCGACCGATGACCCCGGTCACGCGGTACTTTCCAATCAGTTTCCCGATCCACTTCTGAGTGGCGTTCATCGAACGGGTGACCGGTGGAAGAATGGGAGGGGTGGTCTCGTGTCCTTGGATGCACGTCTCCTGCGAGGGATCGGACGTGACCTGAGGCTGAGAGTTCTGGTCAGGATTTGTAGGGTCAGAAGTTCCTGTCATACCGCATCACCACGATGATGAATAAATGCAACAAAGGGGCCAGAAGCCCGATCGTTGAGGCACCGCATATTTGTAAAATGCGAGACATTGAGCGCGCGTCACGCATCGTCCTTGTTCTGGAACAACAGGTACCATACCGGGATCTCAAGAGTCTGTCGCGGTATTTTTCATGAAGGGGCGCGGGTTCTTAAAATTCCTTTCTATAAAGAACGCATTGTGCGTAGGTTTCACGTGAAACAGATCCCGATTCACGGTTCCCCGGCTGGCGGTCTGTCAAACCGTCTGAAATCGAGTGAGACTTCCCTGATCCCGATCGGAGTGCGTATCTTTATAGATTGCCCTTCGCTCGCCGTTTCTTTTTATCAACATCTGTTTTGAAATCGTTCATCAGCCAGACATCGGAGTCGACACAAACCCCATGAACAATTTCCGTGGACTGACTCTGCTCCAATTCCTTTGCTTCACCCTGGCGTTTGGAGCAATCAGCCGCTTCCATCACTTGCGGGATGTTGCTGTCGAGCATTTCGATGAAGGAGTCTACGCATCAAACCTGTTCATCGGGCCCCCCGATTTTCGGTACCCGTTTCAGGAGTTGTATGCTCCTCCCCTTCTTCCCTCGCTGTTGGAATGGACGCTGATTTTGACCGGATCGTCAGACACCAGTGTCATCCGGGTGAACGTCCTTTTCGGGATCCTGCTTCTCATGGCGATTGGCTGGACGGCAAACGAACTCCTCCGACGAGACGAACGAAAGACTCCAGCGACTCCTTCTGTTCCGTCCGGTTTGTCGTTCGGAGCAATCGCAGCGATGCTGCTGGCACTGACCTCAGAGATACTGATCCAATACAGCCGAACCGCACTGACCGATATTCCGCTCACCTTCTTTC
>DATMFC010000600.1:0-11095 GCA_035556335.1 Planctomicrobium sp.
CTCATCCTTGACGAATTCCAATACTTCAATCGCAAAGGCTACGAAGAATTCTGCTCGTACTTGCAGGCAAGCGTGGATCGGCTGGCAGCGAAGGCAGATCAGGTTCAAGGGGGATTGATCGTCCTTGGATCGATCCACACAGAGATGGTGGCCTTGCTCGAAGATCGCACGGCTCCGCTGTACAACCGAGTGACCGATACCATCGACCTCACTCATCTCGACATCGGCTCGATTCTGTCCATTCTTCAAGATCATGCTGAACCGACCCCAGAGCGCCTCCTGTTCCTTTGGAATCTCTTCGAGGGAGTTCCGAAGTTTTACCGTGACTGCTACGAGCAGGATGTGCTTGCCGTCGATCGAAAAACTTTACTCCGTCGCATCTTCTTTGAGAGTTCCTCGCCGCTTCGATCGGAAGCTGAGAATTGGTTTCTGCGTGAACTGCGTGGGCGGTACGACGTCGTATTAAAATTCGTGGCTCGCAATCCGGGACGAATGCACAAGGAACTGGTTCAAGCGATTCGTGAGGCAAGTGGAGCCGCTGATACACAAGTCGGCGGCTATCTGAAGGTACTCATTGAACGGTTTGGCTTAATTGAACGTAAACTGCCGGTGTTCGCTAAACCAGAGGCAAAGCGAGGCCGTTACTATATCACCGACAATTTCCTTCGCTCCTGGCTTGCTGCACTGGCAAACCCAGTCTCCGCAATTGCATTTCGACCGGCTCATGAGCTTATTGACGAAGCAGACCAGCGACTTGCAGATGTCGAAGGTGACTCATTGGAGAAACTGGCCGGCCAGCTTTATGAAGAACGAAGCCGTAAGGGAATTGGCGATTTTCCAATCACTCATCGAGTGCAGGGATTCTGGGATAAGGCCAACACGGAGATTGATCTCGTGGCCTTCAACGAAACGGCCGAGTCCATTCGTTTCGGCTCGTGCAAACGATCACCTCAAAAGTTGATTGTCGATGTGAACAACTTCAAACTCCACGTTGATCGATTTCTACAATCGCTACCAAAATACAGAAACTGGACGAAACAATTTGTGGGAATTGCCCCAGAATTGAACGACGAACAACGTGCCATACTGATCAGCCATGACATCGTTCCGCAGGACTTGAAGGATTTGACAGCCGGTTTAGTTTGACCAGAAATCACTTCAAAGATACTGGAGCATCCTTGGATGAAAACATCACCTTCTGATCACTTCGAACGCAAAATCATGGTTGCCGGATCAGATTATTTTCTTGCTGTTGGGTTTTACAGCACAACCATAAGCGGAAAAGCCATCGCTGATGATGGAATGGCCTCCCTTACTTTTTAGCTTTGGACAAGGCTCGATCGATCCTGTCGATGCTCGCTACCGTTGGCGTGACTTTCCCTGTCTCAATTCGATTCAACGTTTCTGGACGCATCCCCGCCATCCGAGCCAGTTCGGCTTGAGAGATTCCCAAACGTGTTCGTGTGAGAATGATGTCACGGGCGAGGTTTACCCTGGCGTATTCGGCAGCAGGAAAATTTCCAGGCTTGTCAGGATCGGGGAGCGGAGGAAGTCTGGAAAGCGTCTGCATTGTCTCGTATTCGTCCTTCGGAACGATCACGTAAGACTTTCCGTTCAACTGAATGGTTTGTGTCGACATTTCTTCTCCTTACTCGTAAAAGCGGTCGCGATGCCCAATCTTCTCAACAAAGACGGTTTCTCCGCCCACCCGGAATTGCAGTCGATAGTCACCAGTCCGCAATCTCCAATGTCCAGCGAGATTCCTAGAGAACGGTTTTGCTCCACTGACTTCAGGCCATTTCTCAAGCCTTTCAAACAACTCCAGTATTCTCACCCGAATTGTTCGCGGAAGGTCATTGAACTCTTCCGTCGCTTCAGCGGTGATGATGACGTTGGCGATGAGTCAATGGTATGTTTGTTAGCAATGACTTTGGAGTCAATGCCTTTGATTGATTTACGGAAGCTGTCGGGGGAACCTCACCAAGGGTGGTTGCCGGCCCAGACCCGCAACACAGTCGGCCGCATGATCCGCTCAGGACTCAGTGCAGGGTGTTCCGGCTTCCCCCACTGGCGCGAAGAACTGGGAAACGCCTTACAGGACACCTATCTTCGACGTCATTCAAAGCACGCCCGCAGCTGGCCACACAAAAAACACGACCCGCCGATCAAGCCGCCACGAATCCAGGCACTGCCGCCCAACCTGCAGACCAAAGGAAGAGGCCTCATAAAACAGCAGCCTCAATCGTGAACGGCTTTGCATGCCATCCCAGTATTCATGTGACCAGGCAAGTTTTCAGGGCCGACTCTTTCAAGTTTTGTCCTTCACTCAAAGGACGGACTCAAACAGTCCCTGGCAGTTTTTTATGCGTGCCGAAAGTCGCCTCTCCGGTTTGTCTCTGTCAGATTCGGATCTGCAATGGGACATACCTCATCAATCATTTTTGGCTTTCGAGCGTCTCCAGGAATCATATCGCCGATCTGACACACGGGCATCAGCGTTTTTTTACTGATGAAACGCCCACTGCCGTGGTCACATGATCGACCGCACCGGTCTATATGGTGTATCTGGTGCATGTGGTGGCTCTGTCATCCCTTGCTTCATATTTTCATTCTCATTGTTGGCATGCCCCATTTTTAGTGACGAGTAGAAGCAGATTCACCAGAGTCACCACATTCACCATTGGGAAGAGTCTCGATGCACCATGCATTCGTTCTCGCCCGGCCCGTTTTCATGACCAATCGACGTTCCCCGATAACTCGCCCCTTGAACAGGCGCAGTTGATTTCCAACTTTTCTCGAATCCTTCAGTGTCAATATCGTGGTACCACAAAGCTCTTGGAGGGCCGATCGGACCGGTTCATACATTTTTTCATTGTCATGCAAAGTCTTGAGCAGTTCCGCCGAAGAAAGTCCCTTCCCTTGGGGATCGATATCTGACCAGCAATCGAACAGCATCCTCAATGCTCCCGCGTCACGGTCTGATGCTTCGGCCAGTTCCTTTCGAGTTCCGCCCGGATCATCCATTCCGATCCAGACCAGGCAATTCCGGATCAGATCACTCCAACCTTCGAACGATCCCCATGGCTTGAGCCCTGCTTCCGGACGTCCGGCGACGACGAACGCACGTAATATCGTCAGACCGCCCGCAAGCAACTGCATCCGGTTTTCGCGGACGTACGCCAGCAACTTCGGATGCCGGAAGTCGGACCGTTCTTCCGGGTTCTCTTCGAGCGAATCCAGACGTACATGGCAGATTCGACGACTCATGTCGCCGGTCAGAATCACGTTATTCCCCGTCGCAAACCAGACCGCCCGCATTGGCATTTCCACAATTTCGTTTCCACCGAGACGACGGTCCTTCCATAGTGTACTGGTGAGAACGGCATCCAGACTGGCAGAACCGAGCGTTCCGCTAATATTGTCGATCAAAACCAGTGGATCTCCGGCAAGTGCCAGGGCCGTGATGCGTTTTCGGGTTTCCTCGTCACTCTCCGGATTGCTGAGTCGCGGCATCAGCCGACTGGTCGTGATCAGAGAAATGACATCGGCCAACATGCTCTTTCCTGAGCCCCGAATGTTGGCGTCCACCAGGAACATTGGAGCCGGTCCGGAGAATGCCCGGCGTGCCAGGATCGTCAGCAATCCTGCCAGCCAGGCCGACTGGTGAGCCGGTGACGCGAATGGGAAATCGGCGACGACATCCAGCAGGATTTTTGTTGCAGCGAGAGCGTCAGCTTTGGTGGGAGCGTCAGGGAGTTCCGGCAGATCTCCGTTCGGTGTGAAGAGCAATCCCGTCGACTCATCCCAGCCAGGAGTGGTCAGAATTGTGCCGCCCGGACGAAGCACAGGGATTTCTGTGACGCCCGACAGATTTCGAATCTGCGGCCAGAATCCTCGTGTATGGATCGCGTTGATGATGGACGCTGAAGGAGAACACTGCGATTCCTCCCCTTCCGAATTCGTTCGGAAGAAATAACAGCGTTCCGTCATTCGCTCCTGTAAATGTCCAGAGGAGACGGCAAGAATTCGAGGGGTGCCGGTTGTTCTCGCAATTCCCAGATCATCGGAATCAGCAGGATCCCGAATGACATGCACGAGTTGGCCGCTTCTGCGATACAGATTGGGATCGGATACCAGAGCCTGTAGTGTTTCATCGACGACGATGTGGACGTCTGGTGACAGCATGATTTTCGCCCGGACATCAGAGCGGTTCGCAACGATCGCTCGTTGTTGCGACTGGGTACCGGCGTCGGCCAGTAACTTCTGAATTTCTTCCATGCCGTGGATTTGTTGAATGAGCTTTCCGGCGATAAGAACATCGTCGATGCCTTTGCCATCTGCAGGATTCCACACTTCCAGCGAGATCTGAAATCCATGTGCGTGAAGATGCTCGACCAGGTTTTTCAGTGCCTCGAAGACGTTCGGATTTGTCCGCCAGTCAGCATCCAATGCGACCTGGACAGATCGGGCCCCCAGTTCCGCCAGGACTGCTGCAGCTCTTCGCCAACTCCCCACGCCAGGCAGACCAATGGTGAGAATACCGCTTTTCAGGGTGGTGATGTCGGCTTTCAACGGGCCTTCCGTGACACGAACCGAATGCCCATCACCACCGAAAGATGGAACATGCACCGGGCTCCCAGGACTGGCTCCGCCGCTTCTCCTATCACTACTCGTCAAGTACCGATACCGTTTTTCTGCTGACAGTGTCCGCACCATCAGGGCCACGATTCGCCCCTGATTGTCACGGACGGGGATGATCAGTCCTTCTGGACCTTGGATCGTCCAGTATTTTCGTCCTTCATGTTCGCGAACCGTGAATCCGGGAGTTTGGGAAACGACTTTCTCCCCGCAATCTCCGATCACAGATCGGGCGATCCTTGACCGGCCAGTCCTCGATAGCCAGCGATATCCCGCCTGCCGCAGTTGCTGAATCTCGACCGGATTCATCCCTCGTCGAGAAAGTTCTTGTGCGGCGATGGTTGGCCAATCCAGATTTTGAATCACTGATGTGTAAACCCGATGCAGTGAATCCGCATCCGCTTTCTCTGCCGAAGGAGAACAGCTTGGCGTCATGTCCAACTGTAAACGACCGGTTGCCTCCCGGGTCGAGAACGACCAATAAGTTTGTCCATTCTTACTGGTGTGCTGCTTCCCCTCTCCATGAGTGCTAGAAAATCCCTGCCGGCGGCAGATGGATATCGAATCTTTGCGAGTACACCAGTCGGGTTTTCCGCAGATCAGACAAGGCTCTGATGCAGTGACGTTTCTCCATGCGGAGTTTATAGATATGGACATGTCTGGCCCTTTCTCCAGGCAATGCCCGTATTCACCAGCATCAGGTCGCCGCTGGCTGGATCACGTTTGTATTCTTCACACAACGTTGCTGCTGAGTGAGTCGCGGGCATGTCGCCCCCCTTCCTGAACAGAGACGGTATGATCTCAGAGGTCCTATGAAGAAATTCCCTGATGAATTGCGACGTCCCATCTGAACGGACCAGACGACCGCAATCATCACAATGCCAGCGTTCTTTTTGCATGTCCATTTCCTTGTGAACTAGGGAATGGATTCCTCCAGAGAAGTCGAGAGACAGCGGAAACGTCAGACAATGCGTTTCACGTCGCGACCATGCAGGAGAATCCCCCCTCCTGTCGCGTTTGTCTATAAAAGGCCCGCAGCGATCAGTGCGGCGTCCGAATCGGTTTGTTCCGGTTCGTCACGCTCCCCCAATGCGGCTGCCGTCTGATCAGCGAGGAACTGATCGAATGCCTCTGAAGTCGTTTGCCAACAACCGCCATGAAAAACGGCGGCGAGCTTGACCGACCCGCCACGAACACCTTTACGGCACCAACGCCAGACGGTTGCCGGGGACGGTCGCTTCCCGGTGCGGCGTTTCGCGATGACGGAAACCGCCTCGATCTGGCCGGTCAGGTTTTGTGAAAGAGTCTGCGTTACCATAAAAAATCCTCTCGATCCATGCCCCACCTGAGTGATGAGTGCGATGGAGGGAGGATGGCAGAGGGAGGTAACGAGACCGGATTACAAGAAGTAACAAATTCGCGTGACCTCAAGAATTTCTGTCCCCTTCGAGGAATTTCAGGCCGTTCCCATCGGTGAACGTGAGACCCATTTTTTGACATCTGTTCCTGGCACGTCCTTTAGATGGCCACGACACCGGAACCGTTAAGCCCCCTGACACCACTGACGCCGATCTGCTCGCGAAAAGAGGATTTTCATCGTTTGAGAGGATTTGTTCGCGGCTCTAAATTGGACTTTCGCGTTTTTTCGTCACTCAATAGACCGCGAAGACTTACAAATCACATTCACGCATCGCCACGTGAATCCATAAGTGCCTCCTGTAAAATTGGTTACAAAAAACGCTGTTCGTGAATTTGAGACATTTTGCCAAAAAGTGCGAAAGTCGCCCCAATTCTGATCAAAGGAATCACCTCAGACAGGTTTGGGTTCCGTTTTTTCGGGTCATTGACGACGTGAATTTCAGTGGACAGGAACAGGTTTTCTGGCGGGGCCAGGTGAAATTCCTCTTCTTTCCTCAAAAGCAGCAAAGCAACCGAAACAGTGTGACTCCCCTCGCGATGCCTGTGGAATTACAGAGGATGGGACGCCACGTGCCGCATCAGAAGAAAATCACAGAGGGTCACTTTCGATTTTTTATTGACCGCCTCGGTTGCCCTCAACACGTTTCACGCGATGATTTTCTGAGTTTTGACGGAACAATGGGCTGCATTGGGTTGCTGCTCAGGGAAAAATGGTGGAGTGACAAGAATGGAAAATCAAGAAGTGAAAAATCAGGAAAAAATGGAAAATCAGGAGGTGGAAGACTCTCCAGAGACGAATTTTGCCCCTCAGGATCCTGTCGAACAACTGGCAGGGGATTACAGGATCCCACCCGACCGCCTGCGGGTTTGTTTGATACGCCTGAGGGATGCTTTCCGTCCCGGCGAGTCCAGTGCAATCATCAACCTCCAGGAGCTTCCCATCTCGCTTCTCATCGACGCTGTAAATGCACTCGGAGTGGAACAGGGGATGGATTTGCTTGAAACTGTCGACCTGAGACTCCTGACACAACGAATTCATACCTTTGAGCTTCTCACAGACCGGTCGACACCGTTCTTTGATCGGAACGAATTGCGGACACACATCGAGGCCTTTCTTGACTTTCAAAATTCGTTCAAAGATTTCCTGATTAACACTGGGTTACCGTCGCGCATGTTTAGCGTTTGCCCGTGGCTGGAATTTCAACTGGGGCGTCTCTACAACACGCGGTCCACCGTTTTTTCCTATAGTCGCAAAATCTCAAATCTGCAGCAGTCATACCTGTGGTTAAGATATCTCAACTCGAATACCTATTCACCTTCGGAAATTAAGAGGGTGGATTCTCATGAAAAGGCCAGTTTTCTCAAAAGGCTTGATCCCCATAAGGGGAGGCGGCTGGAATTGCTTCGGGGCCGATTTTTTCAAACACGGCGCGCCATTATTGAAAAATTGCAGGAGGCTTTAACTTCGGAAACAACTCAAGATCTTGTTCCGGATTGCTGCCGGATCCTGAGGCAAGAATTTTCGAAGGACGAGATCCGGTTTTTCCTGGAAATGGACCGTTTCTATCTGGGGGCAGACTTTCGAGATCACGACACCAACCAGGCTGATAAGATGATGTCACCGGGGGGACTGAGCAACCTGATCACAGTGATGGGACATGTAGAGCAGGAGATTTCGACAGGACCATTCCATCATGCCAGGCGTTCTTTTCCGGATTCCCTCCGCAAAAGCCTGTTGGAGGACCATTCTGAATCGGCCAGAATTCGTTACCTGAGAACCGATCCCCAGCAACTTGGGCTGTTAGATTCCATTCTGGATGAACTATTCAGGGTATTGCGATCGAATGAAACGTTTTGGAGAGATTTCAGTATCAGGGTTCAGACAGCACTTGACCCCCAACAGCGTATTCCTCTCACGGTCACTCTTCCTACGGCATCATTTCAAGAGAAGGCAAGGCTGATTCTCGCCATTGCAGATGCTCCAGAGGCCATCCCGGACAACAATGCGCGGGCTGGCGAACAAACCGGGATCGGTGCAGCGTCAGCGCCGACAGAGTCGAGATCCGGTTTTCTGGGACTGACGGTTGATAAAGTCAATTGTGAAATCCGCCGTGACGGTAATGCGAAAATCATTCGACTGAACGATGCACCAAATGAGTGGCACACTTTCTTTGTGGCCTACAAGGCTGGCAAAGATGGTGCGACAAAGAAGAGATGGATGAATGGCTATCCAGGTGATAAAGGTGGACGGGGCCCATCACAAGCGAAACGGCGTCTCGGGGAGAAACTGGCAGAGATTGGTCTCACCCTGCCTGCCGGTTCGGGTGTCAGGCTTACTGAACGTCAGTAGTTCCAAGTTTGCCAGACATATAACCTTCACTATTGAAACAGCTGACAGCTGGTCATTGGGGAACCACCAATCTCAGACAGCGAGATGGGTGGGCCGGAGACAGACAACACCTCCATTTTCCTCAGAATACACAAATGCGTCTCCTCTTGCTCCCCAATACAGACACCGCCATGAATGCCCGCAGAATCATCGAGGTGTAACCTGTTTCTGCAATTGAGGTTGTCTCAGGAGTCAACTTGGAACAACTGAAATTCCTGCTGGTAACGCACGGAAATTACCGTTTGTAATCCGCGTGCGTTACCAGCATTTGTTCAACTCCGTGCGGTGATATTTACCCAAGCATGGAGTTGAACAAAATGATTACAGGTAACGAAATTGATGACGGGTTGCGTCTCGAGCCCGTCAACCGGCTTTGCGAGCGGCTTTTGGGAAAGCGACTTTCTCCAGCGACCGTGTGGCGCTGGATCAAACGGGGACTTAAAGGCGGCAAACTGGAGGCCGTTTCCGTACAAGGAAAGTGGTATTGCACCGCAGAAGCACTGGCGGATTTTCTAAACAGGCAGACCGAGGCGAATCTGCACACCGCTGAACCAACTCAGGCAGAAGCCAGCGACGAGCAATTGCGTGCCGCTGGCTTGCTCTGAGAACTCTCCATTAGCCACAGGAGAGATCTCTGATGATCACTCAAAACGGGGCCCCGCGCCGCAACGGGCATTCTCCACCGGATCAGGGGTTGCTCGCGAGGGAAAATCTCTGGTCATTACATGCTGAACATCAAGTCTTGGCTTGCCGGATTCGCTTCGGGTGTCGCAGCGACGATCTCGACTCGTCGATGTTCTCCGTACCCGCGAATCGCCAGATCTTTGATGCCTGCGACGACCTCGAAGTCGTCGGATTGACGCCGACCAACGGGCACATTTATCAGATCCTATCGAAGGTCGTAGGATATGATTTATCTTCAATTGAATCTTCACTAAATGATATCTCTCAAGAGCATGTCGTTGCTGAAATGTACGATGTGTACGTGAAGCAAGTACGAGATAATGCCGAACGATTTCGCCTGGAGCAGCATTTCAGTGAAGGGTTGATGCGATTGCGGTCAGGTGCATCTGTTGCTGAACTACAGGAGCATGCGAATTTACTCGCAGTTGTAAGTGATTCAAGGGAAGAGATTAAGTTCTTTTCCGGACCGGCCCTTGCTCAACTCGACACGACGCTGACCTATCTGGTTGATGACGTCATCGTTCAGGGTCAGCCGCTGCTGCTGGCGGGCACAAAGAAGACGCTGAAAACAAACATCAGCATCGATCTCACAATCTCACTCGCCACAGGAGAGTCATTTCTTGGGCAGTATCACGTTGCAAAACCGATCCGGGCCGGTTTGATGTCTGCCGAGTCGGGAGCGGCGACGATCAAAGAGACGGCCCATCGGGTGGCGATGTCGAAAGGGTTGAGCGGAGTTCAGGATTGTCCAGATGCCCTGTTCGCGTTCTCCACTCCCCTGGTCAACACGGCTAAAGAATGCGACCGATTCCGCCGGATTATTGAAGACAACGAACTCCAGTTCCTGAACATCGACCCGACCTATCTGACGTTCATCATTGGAGACGACGGAAAAAACCTGTTCAGGATGGGAGAATTGCTTTCACCGCTTTCACGGATCGGTGAACGAACGGGATGCACAATCTGCCTGTCACATCACAGCCGCAAAGGGACCGGGAAAGAAGGCAAACCGCTCGAACTGGGGGACGAATCGTATTCCGGATTCTCGGAGTGGGCACGTCAATGGATCTATCTCTCCCGCAGGGAAGCCTATAACGAGAATCTGCCGGGCTCTCATCGACTCTGGTTCAAATGGGGCGGGTCCGCCGGTCATGCCGGACTGGTCGGATTGGATATCGAGGAGGGAAGCCGGAAAGACGCATGGGGGCGCCGCTGGGATGTTCGGGTGAATGCGATCCGTCTGCTTCTGGCAGAATCGCAACAGCAGGGGACGACTCTGCAATCTCTGAAGCAGGAACTTCGCCAGTGGCGTGCGAGCCAGAAAAAACAAGCCCCCTCATCAGACGGGATCGTGGCATACGCGTTCACCTGAGTTCCGTAGGAAGTCGCTATGATGGTCTTGATCAGGCCTGGCAGCGGGAATATTGCTGGGAGGTTGGAGCGACTGGAGATGGCCCGGAAAGATCGTTTCTTAGAGCCTATCCGGAAAGTCATGCTGCTTTTTTCATGGATTTTCGAGGATATCGGAATTCTGCCTGGTGGACATTGGGGTCTGGCGCGTGCCGTTTGAGCATCAGGTGAATCAGGCTCACCTGCAACATCGCTTCTGATGATTGGGTGGTTCGTTCGTAGTCCTTGCTGTTGCGACGATATTTTCCAATCCACGCATTCGTTCGTTCCACCACCCAGCGGTAGGGGAGCAGAACCAACCCCTTCGCGTCGGCGGGACGTTCCACCACGGTCACTTTGTAATCGGCCTGGGATGTCTCCAGGTAACGATCCAATGTTCGATTGTTGTATTTGGAATCTCCCCGGATTTCTTCTAGGCGACTCGTTTGATCGGACGTCAACTTCGCCAACACCTGAGGGGCATGCGTCCCTTCATCCAGATTGGCTGCCGTCACCAGGACACTCAGCAAAAATCCCAGGGAATCCACGATCAAATGCCGTTTGCGACCATTGATC
>DATMFC010000601.1:0-17216 GCA_035556335.1 Planctomicrobium sp.
CACGTCGCCGAATCCCAGCGCCGGCATTCGCAACAAAATTGCGGCGATCCAGCGGACAATTGCTGTCGAAAGGAATCCGCATGCGGCCCCTGCGGAACTCCATGCCAGACCGTGAAGATGGGGATGGTGTTCCAACCACGCCGGCATACCCGGTCCCGCGAATTGCGGGATCTCGGCATTCCAGTCGACCCAGACATGCGCGATCTGAAAGTGCCCGGACAGAACAGCTCCACTCACGGCAATGATCACACCCACCCAGCAACACCAGTCAAGAATATAAAAACTCTTGAAGTCGGTGGCGGTGATGATTAACAACAACACGATCAACGACAGATGATAAAGAACCCGGGCCTGTCGCCATCCTTCTGGAGGAAGCACTTCCGGAGTGCTTTGCGACTGCCAAACAAGTGCTGACCAGACAAACGCAGCCCCCAGCACGATTCCAATTAGTCCGGTGACGTTGGCCCATTGTCCTTGCGACAGATTCAGATCACGAAACGCCCGTCGGGTTCCTCTCCACGTGAGCAACCCGGTCAGCAATCCGAGAAGAATTGCGGAGAGTGGAATGCCAAGGGCATCAAACAGGAATTGCACGGGAGTGAGGGGGTAGGAGTTAGGAGTTAGGGAGGGAGATGAGAAGGATTTTTCCTCGTTCCCAAGCTCCAGCTTGAGAACGCACTCGCCCCGAAGCTCTGCTTCATGATTCATATCAAAGACAAATTGAAAGCAGGTGTTGAGCGAATGCGATAGAGCAGTTCTATAGGATTCAATGAATATGCTCTATGCCGCTCGGATTGCAGTCCGAGGCTTCTGGGAGAGTTGCACCAGATTATGAATGCTTCCTGTCACCGGATTCGAGGCAAAGCGGCCATCATGTTCGGACAGTGTCACCGGAATTTGGGAACAGGGAAACAGCATTGTGGACATTACCCGGGCATTCACCTCGGCACCGGGAACCAGAGACATTTTCAAATGGTTCAGAAGGATCGGCAGTGAGATTTTGAGCTGCATTGTGCCAAGTGCCGCGCCAACACACATTCGTGGCCCTGCTCCAAACGGGAGATAGGCATACGGGGACGGAGAGATCGATTCCCAGCGGTCTGGCAGGAATTCATCCGGACGGTCATACAATTCTGGAATATGGTGTGTCATCAACTGACTGAAGATCACGACATCGCCACGCTGCAGTGAGAACGGCCCCAGGGCAACCGGTTCAGCGGCAATTCGCTGGGAATAAGCCGAAGCCGGAAGGACTCTCATGCTCTCTTTCAGAACCCGATCAAGATACGTCAGACGCTCTAAGTCTTCCGGTCGAGGTGCCTTGCCGTTGAGTGTTTCCTGAAGCTCCGAATACAGGCGACACATCACTTCCGGGTGTTGTCCAAGAAGGAACAGCGTCCAGGTAAGGGTGTGTGCTGACGTCAGATGAGCGGCACCAAAGAGCAATACGATATGGCCGATCAGTTGTTCGTCGGAGATTCCCTGATCTCCTTCATGAGCCCGCATCAGGAGCGAAAGAACATCAAATCCGAGTTGTCCGCTTCGCCGAATGGCGATCATTTCTTTAACGGCCTGTTCCAGTTCCTCCGCCGAGGCCAGCAACCGTGCATAATCGTCCTGATTTCGGGAGTCCGGCGAAAATGCGGCCGGGCCAACCTGATGATTCAAGGCCACCCAGCGTTCCGTCAGTTCTCCGACCCGAAATGCCAGTTCCGGAAGATCGATTCCAAACAACAGGCAACTGGTCAGTTGCAGCATGTACTGCGTCATCTCGGCGGACAGATCCCGGGTCTGTCCCGGTTTCCAGGAGGAGAGGAAATTCTGGGCAAGCTGGACGACGGTGTCGTGATAGGCCGTGATCGCCCGTTTCTGGAACGGTCCCATCACCATCCGGCGATGCTGTTTATGTTCGTCTCCGTTCATTGTCAGTAAGCCGCTGGTCACACGACGCTGAGCAGATTTTTTGGGACCGCGAATGGCGAAGAACTGAGAATGAAACCGTTGCGAATCGGAGAGCACCTGTTTGGTCAGCGTCTGGCCGAAGACGAAATGGAGCCGGTGTGATCCTTCCTGTAACGCGGCCACATCCCCATGGTCGGACCTCAAGCGACGCATGCAGGCGACTGCATCGTCGGCGAAATCTGAGATTCGTCCCGGAGTGACTGGGAGCGACGTAACGGGGAGAGGACTGTTCACGGAGGCGATCGGCAAAAAGTTCATGCAGGCAATCCATGCCTTAAAATACAACTCCGGTCAACTCAATCACCTGGAGTACATGACATCATCGGCGACAGGGTGCCCAAAACAGACCCCTGCTGGCGTCAATCAGGATACCAAGCCGACAACGACGAGAAACAGTGACAAGAATACGGCCTGTTGCAAAATCGACAAAGAGCAGTTTGGCACGTTGTTTCCCGGCGCGATACCCCGAATCTTGGGAGTCTGGGTATTTTTCACCATTTGAGACAGGTTTGCATTACTGTACTCTTGTGTATGTTTTTATAAATTCGGGAACCACGAATCGAACGAGTCTGACGAATGAATTCCTGAAGGACGCTGATCAGAAAATTCGTGCGATTCGTTTCATTCGTGGTTCCTTACTCTTCTCCTGATCAGACCCGAAAAGCTGGGGGCCATTCAGATCAAAGGGGATGAAACAATGATCACAAGGCAACCTGTTCCCTAAATCCCGGATTATTTGTAGGGTGCATGAAGCACGAACATTTGTCAGAGAGATGGTGCATTCCGCAACTCCGCCTCAAAAACAGTTTGTGGTTTCCATCAGGACGAAACTTCGTGCGCAATGCGCCTTCACTTAAGGAGTTGCTGCATGCACCCTACCGGAAGTAGGAATTTCCAGGCTAAATCCCGGACCCGCTGTCGTAGATTTCGCTGCGTAATTTTGCCTGTGAAATCTGGCTGCCGGGGGGGACGCCGGTTGTCAACCAGACATTTCCGCCAATTACCGAGCCCTTTCCGATCGTAATTCGTCCCAGAATGGTCGCTCCCGCGTAAATGACAACGTTGTCTTCCACAACCGGATGACGGGGGCTCCCTTTGATCAGAACGCCATCGTCTCCAGACGGAAAGCTCTTTGCTCCCAGGGTGACCGCCTGATAAATACGGACACGTTTTCCAATCACCGCCGTCTCTCCGATGACCACGCCGGTTCCGTGATCGATGAAAAATTCTTCCTGAATCTGTGCTCCGGGATGAATGTCGATCCCCGTCAGAGAGTGGGCCACCTCGGCAATAATTCTCGCCACCAGTGAAACGTTCAGCAGATACAGTTCATGAGCCAGGCGGTGGTGCATCATCGCCATCACACCGGGATAGCAGGCCAGCACTTCGTCCGAACTGCGAGCCGCCGGATCCCCTTCGTATGCCGCCTGAATGTCACTTTCCAGCAGAACACGAATCGCGGGAAGCCGTTCGGCAAATCCTCGAACAATTCGAACCGCCTCACGACGCTCTGCCGTAAAGTCTGTCTGACCAGCGGCAGCGAAGAAGCAGAGTTCCCGTTCGACCTCGTCAGCCAGTTCCGACAACGTTTCGTCGAGCGTGTGACCCACAAAATAGTCCACGTTTCCATTGGGGAACTCGCGAAAACTGAGTCGAACCGGAAACAGTGCTGTCCCGATCCGTTCCACGATGGAGGCCAGTTTTTTCCGGGAGGGAAGTTTGGCAGAATGCCCGATCCGTTGCCGGGCCAGTTGCGATTGCTCCCGAATTTTCTTCAATCGGGAAACGACGGTATCGACATTCCAGTTCACATCACTGATCGACTGGCGATCAATGGGGATTTCACTTTCAGACATAAGTCGTGTTTCTGATTGTCAAAATGGGGGCGTCGGACTCAGTGGGGGATTTTCCGAAAACGTTTGATTGCTGTGAAGTCTCCAGAGAATCCCGTTAGACTTCTGTTTCGTTTCCGGTCTGGTCGTGCCCCATCATAATCAACGATCACTATGAAATCAGAGGAGAAACAGGATGACTTCCACAGAATTCCCCATTGAAATTGACGTCGAATCGGTCGCTGGTCTTCTGGCGGCCGAAGAAGAATTTCTGTTTCTGGATTGTCGCGAAGAATCAGAATACGCTGCGACCAATATTCCGGGAACAGTGCTCCTTCCGATGGGTGAACTGCAAGACCGGATCGGCGAACTTGACCAGAGTCGTGACAGCCGGGTTGTTGTTCACTGCCATCACGGCGGCCGCAGCCTGCGCGTTGCCCGCTGGTTACGGCAGCAGGGATTTGCACAGGCCCAAAGTATGGCCGGGGGGATCGACGCCTGGTCCGAACGCATCGACCCGAACGTTCCTCGATACTGAAATTCTGGTAACACATTCGCGGTCTGAAATGGACGGGTGGCCCCGATTGCTTGCAATCGGGGCAGCGCAGCCGTAAGAGGTTGCGGTTCCATCGTTCTCCTGCTTGAACGGTCATCAGGCAGAGTAACACGCGAGCGATGGCCTCGTATGGCTCCGCCACCCAGATTGCAAGCAATCTGGGCCACCCCGGGGTATTAGCCAGTTTTACCGGCTCCATGATTACCCAAATGTCTTCGTAATGGAGCCTTGGCTACATTTCGGACTTTTGAGTTTGTATGATCATTGTCGCCATGTCCCACGCGACTGCCGACGTTACTTCCGTTTCTTCTCCTGATCCAGCGGTTTCCCCACTGACGATCCGAGATTTGACGGTGGCCTATCATCGCCGGCCGGTTGTCTGGGACATCGATTATTCCGCCCCGGCAGGAAAGCTGATTTCCATTATCGGTCCCAACGGCGCGGGGAAAAGCACGCTGATGAAAGCCTGTCTGGACCTCGTTCCCCATGTCTCCGGGCAGGTCCAGTTTTTTGGAATGGCCTACCGTCAGGTCCGCGATCGGGTGGCCTATGTGCCACAGCGAACGAGTGTTGACTGGAACTTTCCGGTCAGCGCGCTCGATGTCACCGCGATGGGCCTGTATCGCAAAATCGGATGGTTTCGCTGGATCACAAAGCCGTATCGAGAGCAGGCATTGCAGGCACTCGACCGAGTGGGGATGGCAGACTTCGCCGGGCGACAGATTCGACAATTGTCAGGGGGACAGCAACAACGGGTGTTCCTCGCCAGGGCTCTGGCTCAAGAAGCCGATCTTTATCTGATGGATGAACCGTTCGCCGGTGTTGACGCCGCGACAGAACGGGCCATCGTCAAGCTGCTTCAGGAACTCCGCAGCGCAGGTAAAACCGCCATCGTCGTTCATCACGACCTGCAAACGGTGCAGCAATATTTTGATGAAGTCCTGTTACTGAATCTTCGACTTGTTGCCTCGGGACCGACCAAGACGGTGTTCACCGCAGAAAATCTGAAACGGACCTATGGCGGAAAGCTCTCTCTGCTCGATCAGGTCGGAGCGCGGATTGCGGGACAGTCGGGATGAGCACCGTTCGTCACATTCAGGAACACTTCCCGCTCGCCCGTGTGGCGATCAGGCGGTGCTGGCTTCTAGACCGGTTCGGTCTATCATGTGGCCGCGCAGCGCGCTTTCTACCAATAAAAACGCTGGTGCCCGCGTGCCAGATCGGCCATATCAATTGTGGATACGTTCTATTCTTTCTGGCTCTGCTTCTGATTCCGTCTGGATCCATTGCTTATGGAGCGGAGTCCCCTTCCACTGCGTCAAACCTGCAACGAGTCCTGTTTCTTCAGGAGGCACAAACCCGAATCGTTTTTTTGGGAACAACATTACTGGGCATCTGCGGCGGACTTGTCGGGGTGTTCATGCTGCTCCGCAAACGGGCGTTGATTGGCGATGTGGTTGGTCATGCCGCATTACCGGGAATCGCGATTGCGTTTATCATCTGTGAAGTTCTGCATCCAGGGGGTGGGAAAAACCTGCCCGCTCTTGTCGGAGGAGCATTTCTTACTGCACTTGCCGGGGCGGTTTGTGTCATGCTGATTGAGCGGTATTCTCCACTTCGCTCTGATGCGGCAATGGCGATGACCTTGAGCCTGTTCTATGGATTCGGTGCCGCCCTGTTCACGGTGATTCAACGAATCCCGACTGCCAGCGCCGCTGGTCTGAGCAGTTATCTGAATGGAAAGACGGCAACACTCGTCACGGCAGATGTCTGGATCTTCGGGATCGCCGCAACGGTATTGAGCCTGATGACCCTGCTTCTGTGGAAGGAGTTATCGCTCCTCTGTTTCGATGAAGATTTCGCCTCCTCCACTGGCTGGCCGGTCCGGTTCCTGGATGCTCTGCTCATTGGCATGGTGGTCGCCGTGACGATTGTCGGAATGCAGACGGTGGGGCTGATTCTGGTCGTCGCGATTCTCATTATTCCTGCGGTCTCCGCTCAATTCTGGACGGACGATCTGCGACGGCTCATGATCATTTCCGCAGTGCTGGGAGCCGTGGCCGCTGGTGGAGGAACGATGATCAGCGCCCTCGCCCCCCGACTCGCGGCAGGACCGGTGATTGTATTGTGCGGAAGCAGCCTGTTCATCGTCAGTCTGCTGATCGGTACGCAGCATGGGTTCATCTGGAAGGTCATCGACCAGAAAAAACTCCAACGGCGTATTCGAAGCCACGATCTCTTACGGGCGTTTTACGAACGTGTGGAATCCGCTCATTCCGGAGGAGATGTTTCCGAGCCTCAACTGATTGACACCCGTCTTACCACGTCCGATTTACTACCGATGCGGTCATGGTCATTGCCGGAATTGAAGAGAGCCATCTCTCAGGGAATGTCATCGAAACTTGTGGAAACGGTCGCGGAAGGAGGATTGCAATTGACTCCGGAAGGAGCCGCACAGGCACGACGCGCGGTTCGTAATCATAGACTGTGGGAACTCTACCTGATCACTTACGCCGACACAGCCCCGGCTCATGCCGACTACGATGCCGACCGGATTGAACACATCCTGGGCCCCGACCTGGTTCACGAGTTGGAGCAGCGCCTGTTTCAGGCCGACGAACAAAGCGTCCCCGCCAGCCCCCATGCCCTGAATCCCGCTTCTCCTTCCGACACCTGAATCGAGCCGAGTAGGTCAGGCATTGCCTGACACCAACGGTAATCCAAGGTCGCCAACCGGGCAAATGGCGTCATGCAGTGCATGACCTACTGGTACTGCCGCTCAGCGTGGTGCGGTGAGGACTTCTCCATCACCACGGCTGGCCATGGCTTTATAGACTCCCAGATCGATGTTCTTCGAAACCAATCCAACGCCCCCGTCCCCGAACAGGAAGTGTGCCCCTCCGGGATGATGGCTGTCAAATGGCTCATCGTTCCAGACGGATGTCGACCAGTCCTTGTTTCCAATCGCGTGAGTTACGCTCCGGCACGAATGCACGGTGGAGTTGGCAGAGGCACTATTCGTCCCTGCCGTCCAGGGGCGAAAGGTTGCGTCATCCGGGAGGCGAGTTGTCTGTTCTCCCATCACAATCGTATTGGACAGCCCGTCAGTGACGTCCCGAAAACGAACATGGCGATTACTTCTCAAAGTGCCATTCACCGCCCGTCCACCACGCGCCAAGTCCGTATTCTCGGCAGCGTAAGTGCCTCCCGGCGGGTTGAGTCGGGTTCCTTTGGCTCCCATGACTCCCAGATAATGAACAGTCCAGAAGTCACTTCCAGTAGCACCTGTTCCATAATCCATTCCGCTCCCCTTCTGGGACACGGCACTGGGGCAGAACAGCAGCGAAAATCGTTCTTGCTGTAAAGCAAGATTTTCCGATCCAAGCCGATCGTAGTATTGGTTCATCTTCAACGACTGGTAAAGCGTTGCCTGTTCCAGAAACGGAAGCAAATGAACATGGAACCCGAAATTATTCGCCCTTCCAGCGCTGTTGGAAGGAATATCACCAGCGCCGGTGGTCCCATTCATATTGTTCGCAACCGAAGCCGTGCTTCCCAACCCCATGGCCCCCTGTGGGAACGTGCTGTGAGTGTCATGATAATTGTGAAGCGCTAATCCCCACTGTTTGAGGTTGTTCCGACATTGAGAGCGTCGCGCCGCTTCCCGGGCAGACTGAACCGCCGGTAACAGCAAAGCGACCAGAATGGCGATAATGGCAATCACCACCAGCAGTTCGATGAGAGTGAAAGCACGCCGAATGGACGGAAAGTCGGGAATGGAACGAAGGCTGACATGAGAATCAGATGGACACGGAAGAGGTCGCATGATGAAGCCCTTTCGCAGAAATGAGTTGTCAGGAATGGACTGTTCTGAGCCGGAAGAACGAATGTCGTGAAAGAAGGTTGAATGACAATGAGTTCTTCAGGACGCGAACAGCATTTTTCGATTCTCTCGACGGTTGATACGCGCGTTCTTACGCACGTGACTCAACACGGATTTGAGAAGACCGAAAAACGGGGAAACGCAGACCGGGAACACCCCGGTCTGGTTCCCGATCCGCAGATCACCCTTAAAGGGCGACAACTCATCCCGGCGCGCGGACTTTCCACGCAGATGCTTGTCTTCAAGGAATCAAGTCGGCAAGCCGATCGAAAAGAACATCGCTTCTGAAAAAGCGGTCTTACATCCGGTTTCACGGACGGGCGTGCCCAGCTAGAATGGCATTCAGCCATGGTCCCCTGCCTCAGGTTTAAGGGTGTCTATGGTCAGGTGGGCGGGGTGCTGCTAACACCCCGTTCCACCGCTTTTAATGAGAACAACAAATCAAAGTATCGTCAACAGAATTTGGCGGGTTACTTAAAGATTAAGTCGATACATTAAGACAACGACGAGCCCGGCGCGCACATGTACAGACAAAGAGCGCAGATACAATCATTTGAACAAAACTGAGATAAGTGACAGAGGGATTGCCCCCGGCGAACATGCCGACCAATGGCAGGTAACTCAATTTTAAAGCCGAAGTCAAGTGGTTGGCGGTTGACTCGTCACGGTGCGTTGAAACGCACTTTACTACTTGGGCTCGACTCAATATGTGGGTTGTGACATGACCAATCTCCCCTCAATTACTCCGATTTTTGAAACACGGAGAATCACAGAGTAAATGCTGGGAAAAAACTCTCTGCGTTCCTCTGTATCTCTGTGTTTCAAAATTTTCTTCCTGTGAATTCGACTCACAGTTTCAGGTGAGGTTAGGTACTACAAAACTCACGAAAACTTTGAGAAGATGAGCGAGATGTTCTGGCCGCCGAATCCGAAGCTGTTGGAGAGTGAGTGATTCGTCTGGCCTTCCCGGAGTGCATTGGGAATGTAATCCAGATCACAATCCGGGTCAGGGGTTTCGTAGTTCATCGTCGGTGGAAGGATTCCGTCCCTCATTGCCAGCAGGCAGACGATGGCCTCGGCACTTCCGGCAGCGGCGATCAGGTGACCCATCATGCTTTTCGTGCTGGAGACAGCAGTCTTGTAAGCGTGATTACCAAAAGCCTGCTTGACCGCCAGCGTTTCCACACGGTCGTTCACGGCGGTACTGGTTCCATGAGCGTTGACGTAACCGATCTGCTCCGCATTCAATCCGGAATCTTTCAGTGCCATGTTAATGCAGGCGGTTGCCCCGCGTCCTTCCGGATGAATATCAGTAATACGGTAGGCGTCGGCAGTCGAACCATATCCAGCGATTTCCCCATAGATGGTCGCTCCCCGTTTGCGGGCACTTTCCAGTTCTTCCAGAACCAGCATCGCAGCCCCTTCGCCGAGAACGAATCCATCGCGGTCACGATCAAACGGACGGGAGGCTCGTTGGGGATTTTCATTATGGGTGGAGAGAGCGGTTAACAGATTGAACCCGGTCACTCCGAACGGGTGAATCATGCTGTGGGCACCGCCGGTGAGCATGATGTCCGCTTCTCCCTGACGGATGATTTCCGTTGCTTCGCCGATTGCCTGGCTTGATGCCGCACAGGCGGTCAAGCAATTCAGGTTTGGCCCTTGAGCGTTGAACAGGCTGGCCAGATGCCCGGCCGGCATGTTTGGCTCCTGTTCCAGTTCTTCACGGGGATTCAGGCTGGTCAAGCCTTCCCGGGTGAATTGGTTCATGTCGAACACGCCATCTTTCTGGGCGTCGGCAATCAGTCGCATCAACAGGAAAAAGTCCTGCTGTCCTTCACCTGCCCCGAGATAAACTCCAAACCGGGTGGGATCGAAACGGCCATCTTCCAGTCCTGAATCGCGGATCGCCTGAACACCGGCTCCGATTGCGAATCGAACATTTCGCCCGGCAAATTCGAATCGGCCGGGGTTGTCAATATATTGTCCGAGATCGAAGTTCTTCACTTCCGCGGCAAACCGGGTCGGGAAACGACTGGCGTCGAAATGGGTAATGGTGTCAATTCCACTCCGCCCTGCCTGGATCGACTCCCACATCGATGAAACGTCGTTTCCAATCGGAGTGACACATCCCAAACCAGTGACGACAACGCGTCTTTTCATAGTAACGTCAATTTTCTAGACAGGGATTCGGTGGCCTGACCACCGTGTCCTGATGGGTTCTCGAACCATGTTTCCAAACCTGTCGATTGCAGGTTTGAGATTCCAAGAGACCGCTTGTGGCAGGAGCAACAAGCTGAGCCCTTATGTCTTCGCTGCAAGCAGTATAGAACGTCTCCCCGGATCCTGAGAAGCCAAGTTGAATTTCCGGATTCAGGTGATCATGGCAAAGGGAGTCGCCCTGCCTGATCGACGACAATCGCTTCAAAGGAGGGGGATTGTGGCGAATTGGCAACATCGCTGCACAATCCCCGCAGATTGCAGGATCTCTACGGATTGATTGTGTCGGGAGGATTATGCGTGGAAATCGGAAATTCGCCGCTCCTGCAATGACAAATCGAAAGCTATGTTCTGTGAGAGATTCCATCGTAGTCTGTCATGAATGGCCTGAAAATTAAGAGAAGGCCAAAGACATTGAACACAAAGCGGCTTACATCATGCCCAGTCTGATCCCTCCTGCCACCAAAACTCCAGCTGGAGTTCCTTCTGTTGTTCCCGCTCCTCCTCTTGTCCCGGTCGCGGAATTCAGCACGATTCGGCAGGCTCGAGAATTCGCCGGGATTCATTCCTTCCCGAAAGTCTGGTGGTTGAGCCCGTTGCGTCTATCGGAAGAACGGGGCAATCTTCAGTGTGTCCCCGCCTCGACACGAATTTCGAAACGTCTTCTGGATATTGTTGTTGCGTCAACGATGCTGGTTCTGTTGGCTCCGGTGATGCTGGTCGTGGGCTTGCTGGTGAAACTCACCTCTCAAGGACCCATGATTTACAGTCAAACCCGAGTCGGATTGAATCTGCGCAGTAAAAAGGGAGATCGGCGGCAAGGGGACGGATCTGTGCCGGACGGAATGGAAGATCGACGCCAACCTGGACGGGATCGTCGAGCCTCGGTCAGCTACGGACGGCACTTTACAATCTACAAATTCCGGACAATGAGGACGGACTCGGAATTGCAAGGGGCACAATTCGCGGTCAAGGGAGATTCCCGGATCACTCCAATTGGACGATTTCTGAGAAAGACACGGCTCGACGAGCTTCCGCAATTGTGGAATGTTCTCAAAGGAGAGATGTCTCTGGTTGGCCCTCGTCCTGAGCGCCCCGAGTTCATCAAGCCGCTCAGCGATGAAATTCCCGGCTACCTTGACCGTCTGGGCCTGAAACCGGGGTTGACGGGTGTGGCGCAAATCCTGAATGGATATGATAATGAGATCGACAGCTTTCGCCGGAAAGTGGCGTTCGATATGTACTATCTTCAGAATTGCAGCTTCTGGAACGACTTCAAGATTCTGTTACGCACCATTGGTGTTGTCCTGACGGGAAGCGGAGCGCTCTGATTTCTCCGCACTGGCGAACATTCCGTTACAACGGGCTTCTTTAAGGCCTGTCTTCTGATTTTTCGCAAGCTTTGCAGTCTAAATTCGAGGTCGTCAAATGCCTGTCTGGCAGTGGCGACCTCTGTCGTTTGAGACTGAATAAAATCTGCAACCCGTTTCTACAATACATCTTGCAGTCTGACTGTCCTGTCTTGTCGACAAACAGAACGACTTCCGCAAAGGGTGTACGGAAAAACTTCATAAGTTTTTTTGAGTTCTCAGAATCAGAAATTCCGCTCCCAGTTCTCGAAATCCTGGCGACTAGACTTCCGCTCGATGCACGATTTCGTATTCTCTGCACTCGATCGCTTGTGAAGAGGCTATCGGCAGACGTTGCCAGGACTCTCGCGGTGATAGTCCCGTTTCATTGTTCTCTCAGTAAGTCAACGGCATGCCTCAGCTTTTTCACCCGAGCGCGAATACCTTCGCTCGCGTGGCTATCTTCGGCGTGATCTTTCTGGTCACCTCTGTCCTTTGTGGACTGTGGGCCTGGGTGCGATCGCCGTATATGACGGAAGTAGGGATTCCGAAGCCACAGCCGATTCCGTTCAGTCATGCCCATCACGTCGGTGATCTGGGGATTGACTGTCGCTATTGCCATACGTCGGTCGAACGGGAAGCCTTTGCAGGGATTCCGGCAACTGATGTTTGTATGAACTGTCACTCCCAGTTGTGGCGTGACACAGAGATGATCAAGCCTCTTCTGGCAAGTTTTCAGCAAAACAAGCCAATCGAGTGGACTCGCGTGCACGACGCTCCGGATTACGTGTATTTCCATCACGGAATTCACGTGAGCAAGGGGATCTCGTGCGAGGCCTGTCATGGTCGGGTTGACAAGATGCCGCTGACTTGGAAACAGAACACCTTGCATATGCAGTGGTGTCTGGAGTGTCATCGGGCGCCTGACAAGAATGTTCGCCCTGCCGATAAAGTTTTTGCGATGGGCTGGACGCCTGACAAGACAACGCCGAGTGCGGCCGAACTGATGGCGGCCAACCACATTAAGAGTCAAACCAACTGTTCTGTTTGCCATCGTTGACGGACGCCGATGCTTTACGACCATACACACAACTCGAATTGCTCAGGCTCTGCAGGTCAGTCGGGGTGCGGTCTTTCCTCGTGCGGTTCATCTGCATTGCAAGGAAAAACAGGAACCGGCATGGACTCATCGCGAGGGCTTCTTCCGATCCTTGATCGACCGCTCGACGGCGCTCCAGTGCAGAACACGAATAGTGTCCGTCACTGGCGAACACTGGAAGAGTACGAAGCCGATCCTGAATTTCTGGCGAAGGCTCAAAAAGAGTTCGCTCCCGGCGCCGAGTGGTGGCTGGATCAGCCCTCTCGTCGCGAATTTCTGAAGACAATGGGAGCCTCTCTGGCTCTCGCCGGTCTCACTGGTTGTACGATCCGTCAACCAGAAGAAAAGATTATCCCCTACGTCACGACTCCGGAGCACATGATTCCGGGGAAGCCGCAGGTCTATGCGACTGCGACACATCAGCCGGGGGGCGGAATTGGCTTGCTGGTTCAAGCCATCGATGGCCGTCCGATCCGTGTGGAAGGAAACCCGCAGCATCCGAATGGAGCCGGTGCTGCCGATTCCTTCGCGGTTGCAAGCATTCTGAACCTGTATGATCCATTGCGGACCAAGGTTCCACAGAAACGGGGAGCGATCAGCAGCTGGTCGGCCTTTGAACGTGAGTTGAGTGCTCGTCTGGCGATTCATAATGCTGATCGCGGGGCAGGGCTTGCCTTACTGACAGAAGAAATTCTGTCACCGACATTGCAGGATCAGTTGAAATCACTTCTTCAGGCACTTCCTGAAGCCAAGTGGTATCAGTACAACTCATGGGAATCCGGGAATGCTGCTCGGGGAACAGAACTGGCGTTCGGTCAGCCATACGTCGCCCGGTACCATCTCGAAAACGCTGATATCATCTTCGCGGTCGAGGCTGATTTCATTGCGGAAGGTCCTTCGTCGCTGCGAAACACTAAAGAATTCGCCGCACGTCGGGTCATTGCTCAGGATGGTTCTGCCAACCTGAACCGACTCTATGTCGCCGAAACCTTTCCGACTCAAACCGGCTCGAAAGCAGATCACTGGTTACGACTTCCTCCGAACGAAGTTGTTGGGCTTCTGATTGCAGTTGCCCGCGAACTTGGCTTGGATGTGGGCGGGGAAGCCCGAGCCAAATCGGCCCTTGAGCATCACGAAAAATGGGTCAAAGCACTTGCCGGTGATCTGAAAGCAGCAGCAGGCAATTCCGCTGTCATTGTCGGTGATTCGCTCCCACCCGAAGCTCAGGTGATTGGTCATCTGATCAATCAGGAACTGGGAAGCATTGGCAAAACGGTCACGTTTGTGCCTGACCCAGCGAAGATTGAAGGTCTTGAGCCCGGAAGTATTTCGGATCTTGTGACCGGAATTGATGCGAAAGAAATCGGCACATTGCTGATTCTCGGTGGCGACCCGGTCTTTACCGCTCCCCGCCAATTGAAGTTCGGCGAAAAGCTGAAGACAGTGCCGTTCGCTGTTTATCACGGCTTCCATGACGACGCGACCGCCAAAGCAAGTCTCTGGCATACCCCGTCGACACATTATCTGGAAGAATGGGGCGACACGCGAAGTGATGATGGAACAGTGGCGATTATTCAGCCGTTGATCCGTCCGCTTTATGAAGGTCGTTCCGCACATGAACTGTTGAACCTGCTGGCGGGTCGACCGCAGTCTGGTTATGAAGCCGTTCGTAGCTTTTGGCAGGACAAGCTTGACGGTAGCGATCCCGTCAGCTGGGAGAAAATGCTGCATGATGGCGTTGTGAAGGGGACCGCATTCGAAGCGGCCTCTGTCACCGTCGCCGGGAATGCCCTGTCTTCTGTCCGTGCTGCGTTTAGCGAACCGGCAGTCAGCACGAATGATTTCACCATCATTCTGAAGACGGACCCGAGTGTCTTTGATGGACGCTATGCAACCAATGGCTGGTTGCAGGAAGTTCCTCAACCGTTCACCAAGCTGACCTGGGGTGGTGCGGCCCTGATCGGGACGAATGCCGCCAAGAAGCTGGATGTGAAAACACGTGACGTGGTCGCTCTCCAGAAGGGGAATGTCACTGTCAACACGCCGGTGTTTGTGCAACCCGGAATCCCAGAAGGGGTGATCGTTCTTTATCTGGGGAACGGTCGCGAAGTTGAAGGTCATAAAACTGTCGGAGTCGATGCTTACGACTTGCGTGACGCCTCTGCTTCCTGGTTCACAACCGCGAAAGTGACACCGACCGGAAAGAAAGTGGTTCTGGCGTCGACTCAGGAACACTTCCGGATGGATGGACGCGATATCGTCCGCCACGGAACGATCGCGGAAGTTCAGGCGAACCCGAAGAAGCCGTCGTTCATGGATGTCGGGCACCATGGCGGAGGATCACATGGTCATGATGACGACCACGATGATGATCACGACCATGACCACGATCATGATCATGACGCTCCCAGAGAACGAGATCGATTTGCCCCACTCGGTGAAGGCCCAGGTGCGACCTTCTATCCGGAATGGCCGAAAGATGGCTATCAATGGGGAATGACGATCAACATGAGTGCGTGCACCGGGTGTAACGCCTGTGTGATCGCCTGTCAGTCCGAAAATAACATTCCAGTCGTCGGAGCCGATCAGGTCAGTCGCGGCCGTGAAATGCACTGGCTCCGAATCGACACCTATTTCACCGGGGATGCCGACCAACCTGATGGGGCCTACCATCAGCCGATCTCCTGTATGCATTGCGAGCACGCACATTGCGAACCGGTTTGCCCGGTGGGAGCAACGACTCACAGCGACGAAGGTCTGAATGAAATGACCTACAACCGCTGTATCGGGACCCGGTACTGCTCGAACAACTGTCCTTATAAAGTCCGACGCTTCAACTTCCTCGCCTATAACGAGCAGAAGTGGCAGCTGCCGGTCTTGCAGATGGCAGAGAATCCGAACGTCACAGTCCGAAGTCGGGGTGTGATGGAAAAATGTACCTACTGCGTACAAAGCATCAGTGCCGCCCGAATTCAGGCGAAGATGGAAAACCGGGAAATCCGGGACGGTGAAGTCACAACCGCCTGTCAGTCTGTTTGTGCGGCGAATGCCATTTCGTTCGGCGACGTTGCCAATGAAACCACTGCTGTTGCCAAGATGAAACAACACCCATTGAACTATGGACTGTTGACGGACCTGAATACCCGTCCTCGGACCAGCTATCTTGCGTCGGTGTCCAACCCGAATCCGGCATTGGTCAAGACCCAGGCGGAGGGGCATCACTAATGTCAGGACATCCAACTTCCGCCGGAGGGCCTGCCGTTCTGTCACGCGATCCAGCGGTGACAGGGCAGTTCGAAGCTGATACCCAGCAGGTCAGTGAAATCGTCCTGACCAAGGGGATCAAGCCGGGTATGATCGCGGCCTTCGCGATCGCCTTTTCAATCGTGCAATTGCTGCTGGTCAGTATTGCATGGCTGTTGATCAAAGGGACCGGGATCTGGGGACTGAACGTTCCTGTTGCCTGGGGATTCGCGATCGTGAACTTCGTCTGGTGGATCGGAATCGGTCACGCCGGAACTTTGATTTCTGCGATTTTGCTGCTGTTCCGACAGGAATGGCGTACCTCGATCAGCCGTTTCTCTGAAGCGATGACCCTGTTCGCGGTTGCTTGTGCCGGTCTGTTCCCACTGTTCCACGTCGGTCGTCCCTGGTTCGCGTACTGGTTGTTTCCTTACCCGAACACAATGGCAGTCTGGCCTCAGTTCCGTAGTCCTCTGTTGTGGGACGTGTTCGCGGTCAGTACCTATGCAAGTGTTTCACTGGCATTCTGGTATGTCGGATTGATTCCCGACCTCGCGACACTGCGGGATCGCGCCAAGAATCGTGCTGGACAGATGATTTTCGCAATCACCTCGCTGGGGTGGATTGGGTCCTCCCGGCATTGGCGGCGATATACCGACGTTTATCTGCTGCTGGCAGGTCTGGCGACTCCACTGGTGTTGTCGGTGCATACGATCGTGAGTTTCGACTTCGCCATCTCTCAGGTTCCTGGGTGGCACGCCACGATTTTCCCACCGTACTTCGTTGCCGGTGCGATTTTTTCCGGGTTTGCAATGGTGTTGACTCTCGTCATCCCGATCCGGGCTATCTACAAACTCGAAAACTTCTTCACGGACTGGCATCTGGACTGTATGGCAAAAGTCATGCTGGCGTCCGGGCTGGTGGTCGGTTACGGCTACATTCTGGAGCACTTCGCCGCCTGGTACAGTGAGCACCCGGCCGAAATCTTCATGCTGTTCAACCGTATGTTTGGACCTTACTGGTGGTCATACTGGGCTCTGATGCTCTGTAACATTGCGATTCCTCAGTTGCT
>DATMFC010000602.1:0-3526 GCA_035556335.1 Planctomicrobium sp.
CAATGCTGCTCCGGCAACAAGCACTGCAAGAATATTTCGGGTCCAAGGGGATGCGGATCGTTCCGAACGCGGCATGCGTCGTCACTCCGTGGCTGGTTGACACTTCAAAATTGAAAAGAAAACGGCGAATGCAGTTGCCCGATTGAAAGCGGTACTGGCGCTCAATTCCAGTGACCGGATCTGTTCATCGGCAAAGTTGACCTGTCAGACGTTGGTCTGGGTTCAAACATGCCGGAAAAGATTGGAAATGATCCAGTGGCGTCAGTTCATCAGTCCGAATACGGAAGCCAAGCAGAATCCGGGCATTTGGAATCAACCACCCCTTTTCACCAGCCCGTAGAGTCTATGGCAGAAAACTGGACGTTGCGGGTGACGGTGAGACCAGATTCTGACCAGATCGATCGAATGAACAGAGAATTCAGGAGATTGGAATTCGAGGTCGAAGTCAGGAACTTCTTGAAGTTTTCTTTGCCGGTACATGAGACAATTTGACGGCATTCACATTAAAATATCATTTCCCGTCAGGGCACTTCCAAGTGGCCACCGGGAATCTCATAAAGATGGCAACAGTGAACAGCCCAACCGCCAATTCAATTCTGACAGAGCCCCCAGCGCTCAGTCAGCCCGCCTGGAGCATGCCTGAAATGCGACATTTTGCCATTCCTGCGATGATCTTTCTGTTTCTTTTCACGTTCGACCAGAAAGACACAATCGCAGCCGATCCGCCGAGTCCTGCTGCGGCAATGCGCAAGCTTTTAGAAAGTGGCCGTGTCCCAGAACAACGGCTTCCGACCGTTGTCAAAATGATCTGCGAACGAGGGCACGGGGGGGATTTAGAGTTTATCCTGGGGGAACTCCTGAAAGAGAACACCTGGAACAACGAACTCAAATCGGAAACGCTCGGCTGGCTGGCGACTGCCGCAACACAACGGAAAGTCGTTCCGACAGGAGACCCGTCCGGAGTGGCCCAATTGCTGCAGTCCGATGATCTCGTTATTCAGCAACGTGCCATCGATCTCACCGGACTCTGGCAGGTGAAGTCTGCAGAACCAGCACTTCTGGCTCTGGCGGAAAAGTCGGCTGCACCGGCCGCTCTTCGTAAACAGGCTCTGGAAGCACTGGCCGTTCTGGACAAAGAGAAAGCCGAATCGGTCCTGCAGCAAATCGCCACAAAAGGAACATCCTTCGAACTCCGGGCGATGGGAACCGGAGTGCTGGCAGACGTAAATCCCAAAGTCGCGGCAGTGGCCGCATCCGAACTCTTCAAGTCCGCTGG
Organism: Planctomicrobium sp.; assembly: GCA_035556335.1. Taxonomy (GTDB): domain Bacteria; phylum Planctomycetota; class Planctomycetia; order Planctomycetales; family Planctomycetaceae; genus Planctomicrobium. The sequence continues at coordinate 1,277 of DATMFC010000602.1, forward strand.
TCCACAGGATCCGTTGGCGCCGCTGCTGGATGCCTTTCTGAATCTGAAAGAAGGGGCCGACGCTCTGGCAACCGGCCTGAAAGCAAATCCTCCTTCGAAAGACACCGCAAAACTACTGCTGCGGCATATGTATTCCATTGGTCGCACCGATGCGGCTTTGAACAGTGTGCTTCTGGATATCGCCGAGATCAACCAGAACGCCCCCCCTCCAACCAAGGAAGAACTGGACGCACTGGTCAAAGCGGTCGCAAAATCGGGTGATATCAAACGTGGGGAAGAAATCTTTCGTCGGGCCGAGTTGAGCTGCATGAATTGTCACGCCGTCAGTAAAGGAGGAGGAGATATCGGTCCCGATCTGAGTGCGATCGGCTCCAGTTCCCCCGTGGAATACCTGATCATGTCACTCCTCGACCCCGATCAGGCAATCAAGGAAGCGTATGTCACCAAAGTCATCGCCACCGTTGACGGCAAGGTTCTACAGGGAATTGAAGTGAGTCGGACAACCGACACTCTCACTCTGAAAGATGCCACCGGAAAAGTGGTTCAGGTTCCGACCGATGACATCGACGACGAAATCGAAGGGAAGTCCCTGATGCCGAAAGGACTAACTAACTTCATGACTCAAGCCGAGTTTCTCGACCTGATCGCATTTCTCGGAGAACTGGGCAAACCCGGTCCTTACGGCATCCGTGACACTCCGCGGATGCAGCGATATCGGTTCCTGAGCGACCTCACTGCCGACGCAATTCACGAAGCGTCGAATTCCCCGGAATTAACGAAATCATTGTTGGCCTCCGGAAACTGGGGAGCCTGCTACTCCAGAACCAACGGCGAATTGCCCCTGGCGGAACTGGTCGCGAAAACCGGACAGAAAGTGGTGTTTGTTCGTGGAGACATTTCTGTCCTCCAATCCGGTCCCGTGGAAATTCAGGTCAAATCCTCCGCCAAGGTCACTGTCTGGCTGGATGATCGGGAACTCGGAGCCGGGGAATCGTTTCCGGTCGAACTGACGGACGGGGAACATTCCCTGTTCGTTCGGGCTGACACCACTGACGCTCCCGACGCGACATTGCTGATCAATCTGCATCGACCTGCCGGATCATCGGTGCAGTTTGTTGTTGTTGACGGTCCGTGACCGGGAGTTTGTGCACTCCGATCAATCGTCTTCTTCAAACCTGTGAATTGTTACGATTATTCACAGCGGATATTTTGAGATAGTCAAGTTTTCGGGAGGGGGAGGCTCCTGCCGAGCCGCAAATGATGGAATGCGTGATCATCCATGCGGCTCAGCAGGAGCTTCGCCCTCCCAGGACGGCTTCGATCGAGAGAAAATTCTGATCCACAACACTGGAGTTCGATATCTCATGGCATCACCCGTCAGCGTCTCTTCCCCAAGTGTGTTAGGTCTGGACCCGACTTTTGGTTTCGGGGATCGAACCGGTCTGGCAACGCCGGGGCATCTGGCTTCGCTTCGCGCTGCAGGTGGACCGATTCGAGGAATCTTCGCACAACAGTCGATCCGGGAGATGGCCCGCACCAGGCGTACCGCCGATCAGGTGATGTCCTCTGCTCAAACCGCATTGTCCAATGCCGGTTACAATGAACCCTGGGGAGCAGATGCCGATCACCTGAAGACTCCCGACGATGTGGAAGTGACGGCTCAGGCCGGGTTCGTCTTCTACACAATCGACCCCTCTGACGTCGTCGATCAGCATGCTGACCTGGATAACGAAGCGACTTTGCGGAAGAAGTTCGAACAGATTCGCGATGTCGTCGACTGGGCAGAAACCTACAACGGTCGTTCAGTTCAACTCGATAATGACACGACGATTGAATTCGATGAACGTTCGGTGATTCGCGCGGCCGTGAAATACGGACGGGCCATTGCTCGCACCGTCGACATGGCGAATGCGATCAAAGCTGCCGCGACGGCACGAAACCAGCCATGGGAAATCGAAGTCAGCGTTGATGAAACAGAACAGCCAACCAGTCTCGCCGAACATTACATCATTGCCGACCAACTGCGCCGGCGCGATGTCAGTGTGATCAGTCTGGCGCCCCGATTCATTGGAGAACTCGAGAAAGGGGTCGACTATAAAGGAGACCTTGCCGCCCTGGAGGGGTCTCTTTATGACCATGCCGCGATTGCCCGAACATTGGGACCGTATAAACTGAGCCTGCATTCCGGGTCGGACAAGCTCTCCATTTATGGCCTGCTTGCGCGGGCCACTCAGGGACGGTTTCATGTGA
>DATMFC010000603.1:0-3607 GCA_035556335.1 Planctomicrobium sp.
GTTCGTCCTTTTTTAGCCGCTTCACCCGCCTGTTTGGCTTCCACAGGGTCGGCAAATCGTCCTACAGAATCGGTTTGCTGAAGAACAGAGACCTGCCCGGACGGGAAACTCTTGTGAGTGTCGTGATACCGCAGCAGCGCGGAACCGATCTGTCGGAGATGCTGCGAGCATTGCGTTCGTCTGGCCGCATCCCGGGCACTCTGAATCACCGGCAAGAGAATCGCCACGAGAATGGAGATCACTCCCAGAACGATCAGCATCTCTGCCAGCGTAAAACCACGAGTCCGGTGGATCATTGTTGTGATCCCTTTTCGATGAGATCGCTTCTGGCTCTGCAGAGAGAGGGCGGGAACGTGGTCCACCGCACGAGGAAACGGGAAAGTCGAAATCTCAGTTGGACTATCCGTTTCAGATCGCATGCACTTGGCTCAAACTGATGATAATGGGGAACATCGAACGTCAGAAACAACCCGAAGGGGACTTGCAGCAGGCATGAACACACCAGCAAAACCGCATCTTGTGCCGTAATCAGGTCGAATGTCAAGTTTCCAGCGACGTAGAGCCAAGGTAAAACGCGGAGTTTCATCCCTGTTCTCCAGAGAGGCGGGATGACGAGTGATTCCCCAAATGGAGCGACATTTACTACACTCTCTGTTCGAAAGTGACAGAAGTTCTGCAATGTGACCCGATTTCAATGTCTTTCATCCTGACGGCATTCCTGTTTGTGGCAACGGCGATTGCAGAAATCGTCGGGTGTTATCTGCCGTATCTCTGGCTGAACAAAAACGGCTCCCCCTGGCTGCTGATTCCGGCGGCCGTCAGTCTGATCATCTTTTCCTGGCTGCTGACTCTCCACCCGACCGCGGCCGGACGAGTCTATGCAGCGTACGGCGGAGTTTACATTTCCGTCGCCATTCTCTGGCTCTGGCTCGTTGACGGCATTCGCCCGACTCTGACAGATGGCATTGGAGTGGCGATCTGTCTCCTCGGCATGACAGTCATTATTCTGGGAGCGAAATCGAAACCGTTCGTTCCCGCATCCCCCATTGATTCAACAACCGTTCAGATCACAGGAGTTCACGGTGAGTAACCGGATTCAGGAAACATTCGCCACACTGAAAAACTCCGGGAAGATGGCATTCATGCCATTTATCACCGCAGCGGATCCCGATCTGGAGGGGACGAAAGACGCGATTCGTACGCTCGCCGCCGCCGATGTTGATCTGATTGAAATCGGCTTCCCATACAGCGACCCCGTTGCCGACGGCCCGGTGATTCAGGCGTCGTACACCCGGGCACTCGCAAAAAAGATCACTGTCGATCAGATCTTCACCGCACTGGCAGAACTGAAATCGGAATCGATTCCTCCGCTGGTCGCGATGGTCTCTTACGCCATCATCTTCCGAACTGGCGTTGACGCCTTTCTCGACCATTGTGTTCAGTCTGGCATTGCTGGTCTGATTGTCCCTGACCTTCCCGGCGCCGAAGCAGACGATCTGTTTGAACGAACTCAGTCACGGGGATTGTGTCTGGTTCAACTCATCGCCCCGACAACGCCGCGCAGCCGGGTCAAACAGGTTCTCGCCCGTGGGTCGGGATTTGTTTACATCGTCGCCGTCGCCGGAACGACAGGGGAGCGGGAAAGCGTCGCCTCCTCGCTGCTGGAACAACTGGAATGGCTTCGTGAAGAAGCAGACCTCCCGCTGGCCGTCGGTTTCGGCATCAGTCGCCCGGAACATGTGGACCCGTTACGGAACCGGGCTCAGGGAGTCATCGTCGGGACGGCCATCGTACGTTTTCTGGAGAAGATGGAAGAGAACGGCGACCGTGATGCGGTTCTTGGGGAACTCAAAACCTTTGCTGAATCCATGAGCCACGCCGCCCACCAGACCGCCTCATAGCCCGATCTTCCTAAAATGACTTTCCCGTCCACGCAACGCGGAGTGCAGCGTTTTTCCTGTCGAAACGTGCGCTGCGCGGGCACATGGTAGAGCAAACTGCTCTGAATTGGGGAACGACTTTTCTGGTCAAGTCGTCCTGAAATGTTTTCAAGAATTCTGGAACCACGATTCGAATGAATCTGACGAATGAATTCCAGAGGGACGCTGATCAAAAAATTCGTGCGATTCGCTTCATTCGTGGTTCCTTCTTTTCTCCTGATCAGACCCGAAAAAACAAGGCGAATGGAGGCTCCAATGCCCCCATTCGCCTGCATCTGATCGAGTAATCTAACTTACTTTTTCTGCGTTAGGATCGTCCTGGAAATAACAGACCGGGTAACCCGGCCAGAATTGGCCGGGTCGCGCAGCGACAAGAAGCCTGCCCCTCAGTTTGCAATTCCACAGAAGATCTCATGCTCTGGTTCGGCGACCGAGAGACAATTCATGGTCATTGGGAAATAAGGATCCTGAGGGAGGAGCGTCCTGTGCCTACGGCACCCGGCCAATCTGGCCGGGCCACCCAGGCTTGCCAACAGCTTTTAAAATTCGACAGTTATTTTCAGGACGATCCTTACTTCTTGAAGGTCAACTCTCCTCCCCCCTGCAACGGGGTGAAGTCCAGAGTGTTGTCCCCTTTGAGTGCGATAGTGCTGATCATCGTTCCGCCGGAATCAGGTTGCATGACAAGGTTGTTCCCGCGAACAATGTAGGCGCCCTTGACCGATTGCGGTTTGTCGTCCCGGGTGAATTTCCAGGTGAACTCTTCTTTGTCACCGAGATGCAGCGAGAACTCTCCGCTGTCATTCTTTGCCGTCCAGTCTCCGTACAGTTTGTCCATGGGATAGGCCGGTTTTTCCAGTTTTGGATCGGCAGCGACATCGGTTTTGGGAGCATCATCCGCTGGTGCTGAATACATCTTCACCAGTTGTGCGCTCAGTTCGTCTTTGGGCTGCAGAGCGACAACGTTCTTCCACATGGCGACGGCATCATCCTGATGTCCCATTGTCAGGTAATGGTAGCCCAGCAGGAATTCCGCATCAGCCGCCTGCGGATTGGCCTTGACGGCGTCCTCCAGCTTTCGAAGCTGTTCCGTGTAGAGATCTTTGTCGGAATACAGACTGATCATGGTCGTCCAGTCCCATCCCGGACCTGCAGCGAGAACGGCATGAATCGTTGCTGCCGATTCGCGATATTGTCCCAGAGCGAACAGACACAGACTACGGAACTCGTTGATCGCAGCATCACGCGGAGCTTTGGCAAGTGCCGCATCGGTCAGCTTCAGAGCTTCCTGATACTGACCGTTAAAGAATGCCTGACGAGCCTCATTAAAGCTCTCTGTTAACGGATCAGCAGCGTTGTCAGATCCTCCCGCGTCTTGTGTCGCGTAGCTCGGGTCTCCGACGACCGGTTCGTTGTAGTTCACCACCTGCTGCTGGTTCACATAAACTGGTCCGTCACAGTAGGGGTTGTAATAGCCACCGACTCCGAATGCCCAGTTGACCGCAGAAATTCCCCACATGGTAGCCCCGAACGCCATCGAAACCGGGTAGGTGTCCCACAAGTAATTCCAGCGACCATTCCCCCAGGCGGGGGCATAACCGTTGTACCAGCCTCCCCAGTTTCGTGACCAATGCCCGGCAGGACCCGAGTAGCCGGCGTACCCGAAG
>DATMFC010000604.1:0-17106 GCA_035556335.1 Planctomicrobium sp.
GGGGCGCGGAAGGAATTCCCCGACGTCACACGACATCCATGGCCCCGGTGACGCGCCGTGTGGTCCGCGTATCCCGGGGCTGGGAACGCTTTTCTTTCTGCCCACTCACCACCGAGTCGATGCCTTCCCGACCGGCAACGATCACACCGCGCCCCGGCCACCCAGCTGCGGGGGACTTGGTAAGGACCGTCCTGAAAATAAGTGTGGTGAGTGTGGCCGGGGTTGGACAGAGCGAAGCGAAGGAAACCCCGGTCGAGTGCGAAGAGTTGAGAGAGCCGAGGATGAATTCAGTTCCTCTCTGAACGCGTTCCGGGGTTTCGCGAGTACGCTCCAACCCCGGCCACCCGGACCATCCAATACGAAAATCCCCTCCCGAAAATAGAATGACACACTCAATTCTACAAAAACGACAGCAATATTGAGGACGATCCTTACTCGTCATTGAGATCGACGTCCCGGAGGAACTTCGCGGCTTCTTCCGGTGGCACGGGGTTGATGTAGAAACCACTCCCCCATTCAAACCCGGCGACTCGGCTCAATCGGGGATAAATCTCAATGTGCCAGCGGAAGTGGGGCAAATCCTGATTCGCAAATGGAGCCGAGTGCAGGACGAAGTTGTAAGGAGGATCATCCAGTCCATGTTCCATTCTGGAGAGAACTTCCTTCATCACGGTCCCCAGATCTTCGATGACCGGCTTGGTGATGTTCTCGTAATGGCTTGACTGCATTCTCGGCAGCACCCATGTTTCGAACGGAAAGCGGCTGGCATACGGACAGAAGACCACGAAATGGTCCGTCTCCAGAACGATGCGTTCTTCGGTGGCCAACTCCTGTTGAATCATATCTTCGAAGATGCAGCGTCCCCGATAGTTGTAAAACTCCCGGGCTCCGTCCAATTCTTCCTGAATGGCGATCGGCACAATGGGAGTCACAATCAACTGGGAATGACTGTGATCAAGTGAGGCCCCGGCGCGGGTCCCCTTGTTCTTGAATATCAGACCATGCACGAGCCGATGGTCGCGCTTCAAATCGACCAGACGATCACGGTACACCCAGAGAATTTCCCGAATGTTCTCGACCGACAGTCGGGCCATGTTTGTTTCACGGTGCGGACATTCGATGATCACTTCATGCGCCCCCAGCGCATTCATCTTGTCGTAGATGCCTTCTCCCCGTTTTTCGAGCGTTCCTTCGACACGAACGGCCGGGAATTTATTGGGAATCACACGTACCCGCCAGCCGGGGCCGTTTGGAACGCCGCCGTCGCGATAGGCCAGAATTTCCGGAGTTGTAGCGTCTTCGTTCCCGGCCAGAAACGGATCAAAGGAGTCGCATTCGATTTCTTCATTTTCGAAGAACGTCTGAGGACGGCTGAGACGTTCCGGAGCGATGATCACCCAACGACCAACAATCGGATCTTTTCGTAGTTCCTGCTTTTTACCACTGTTGGACATGGACTTCTTTCATCTCAAGCTGGAATCATCAGACCAGATTCCGCGCCGGAATCGGGTTTGGAGAACATTTGGCCGATATTGATCACTGAGAACCACTAACAATCTGTACAGGGAACCTACTTCGCTCAGGTACATCGGTCAAGGGGGAGTCTGGCTGCATCCGGGAATGAAGTACGGCAAAACTTCAGGGCTTTCACAGAGAGTGGCCAGGGAGGGCGAGGCTCCTGCCGAGCCGCAAACCATGGAAAGCGTTCTCTTGCTTGCGGCTCAGCAGGAGCTTCGCCCTCCCGGAAATTGTCCATCTTGAAATAAGCAAACGCCCTGCAAAACATTCAGCCAAACTGTTTTATGCCTTCCACGGTCGGTAAGATAGAAGGCTTCCCCAACGATACTAATGTGCGTCCGGACGCACCCTACTCGACGAATACAATGACATATCCCGAGATCCATCCCAATATTCTGGGGGTCGCCTTCGATCTGGATGGCCTGATTCTCAATACCGAAGAAATCTTTCATCTTACCGGAACCGAGTTGATGCGACGCCGTGGAAAAACGGCCACTCCGGCCCTGTTCCATGCCATGATGGGACGCCGGTCGCATGAAGCATTTCAGGCGATGATCGAGATTATGGAACTCAAGGATACCATTGAGGAACTGGCAGGGGAGTCGAGCGAAATCTTCGATCGACTCCTCGGACGTCATCTGGCTCTGATGCCGGGTCTGCTCGAACTGCTCGATCTACTCGACGAAAAGAAAATCCCGAGGGCTGTCGCGACCAGTTCCGGACGAAATTACCTGTTACAGATGCTGAACCGGTTCGAACTGCTTCCCCGGTTCGATTTTCTGCTTTCGGCCGAAGACGTTCTGCATGGAAAGCCGAATCCGGAAATTTACCTGACCGCCGCTCGTCGACTGGACATTTCTCCGGAACAGATGCTGGTCATGGAAGATAGCGAAAACGGAGTCCGTGCGGCGGTGGCCTCGGGGGCTTATGCCGTAGCCGTTCCACATGATCACAGTCGAAACCACAATTTTGAGGGAGTCAAAGCGATTGCAAACAGTCTGCATGACCCGGTCATACGAGATCTGTTCCTGTTGAAGTCACAATGATTTCTTTTGGTCCCCTTCCCGAAACGACTCTTTTGCAAGAGAATAGGAATAGATAGAGCAGAGGAAACACCTGCATCATCAGAGTGAAGTTGAAACAGCAGGCTGTTTTGTGGTGTGGAGAAGAAAAACGTGGAACTGGACGATCTGATCAGAACAAGTGGAGAATGGTTACGGGGAACCGGACCGGAGTCGGATGTTGTTGTCTCCAGCCGGATTCGTCTGGCGAGAAACGTCTCCGGTTATCCGTTCCCGCCACGTGCGGAAGAACCGGTTCGCAATGAGATCAACAACATTCTCAGAGAACAGATCAGCGAGCTTTCCGCCGGTCCTCCATTGAGTTATGTCCCGGTCGACGATCTGATCAAAGTGGATCGTCAGTTTCTGGTGGAACGACAATTGATCAGTCGGGAACACGCGGAATCGCAGGGACCGCGGGGAGCCTGCATCGGGCGTCAGGAAACCGTCAGCCTGATGATCAACGAGGAAGACCACCTCCGCATGCAGGTGCTGCGGAGCGGGTATGCACTCGACGAATGCTGGAGTGAAATCAACGCAATCGATGACGAACTGGAACAGCGAATGTCGTTCGCATTCAGTGACGAATTCGGTTACCTGACATCCTGTCCAACTAATGCCGGAACAGGAATGCGGGTGAGTGTCATGCTGCATCTCCCGGCACTGGTCATGACGAAAGAGATTCAAAAAGTCTTTCAGGCGATGCACAAAATGAGTCTGGCAGTTCGCGGTCTATACGGCGAAGGAAGCCAGGCGATGGGAGATTTCTACCAGATTTCCAATCAGGTCACTTTGGGAAAATCGGAAGACACGATCATTCAGAACGTAAAACGGGTGATTCCGGACGTTCTCAGTTATGAACGAAAAGCACGTCAGGCTCTCGTCAAAGAAGACCGGCAGCGTCTTCATGATCAGGTGTCCCGGGCGATGGGAATTCTGACAAGTGCCCGACAGATTTCTTCTGAAGAGACAATGGAACTTCTTTCCAGTGTCCGAATGGGAATCAACCTGGGGCTGGTGGACGACATTCAGATTGCGACCGTCAACGAACTCTGCATTCAGACCCAGCCGGCGCATCTGCAGAAACTTCGGGGGGAGTCACTGGAATCGTCGGAACGCAACGCCGTCCGCGCGTCGCTGATCCGCGAACGCCTGAGCGGGAAGTTCCCGACTCAGAATTGAGTTAGCAAAGAGAAAGCTCCTCGTTCCCAAGCTCCAGCTTGGGAACGCACTCAACCAGAAGCTCTGCTTCGTCCCCATTGTCGAGACCTGACCATGGCTCGCACCCGCTACCATATTTTCGAGAATGAGCAGGAATACCCATATTTCATGACCTGCACCGTCATGGGCTGGCTGCCGGTCTTCACTCGCCCTGAGGCAACGCAAATCCTCTTGGACTCATGGAAGCACCTCCAACAGCAGAGCCAGTTCCGGCTACTCGGCTATGTCATTCTGGAGAACCATCTGCATCTGATCGCCCAGTCCCCCAATCTGGTGAAATCAATGCAAAGCTTTAAATCCTGGACCGCCCGACAAATTCTCACTCTGCTGGAAGAACAAAGGGCGTATGTCCTGCTTGACCAGTTTTCCCGACTGAAACTCGCACACAAGACAGAGTCGAACTCTCAATTCTGGCAGGAAGGATCTCAACCAAAGCAGATCCGTACAGACGAGATGATGTGGCAGAAACTCGAATATCTACACATGAACCCCGTAAAAAGAGGATACGTGGACGACCAGATCCATTGGAGGTACTCAAGTGCCCGGAACTATTGTGGTCAGCCTGGATTGATTGACGTTGCGACCAATTGGATATGAGAGTCTGACCGCCATGTGGCCAAGCTGGAGCTTGGCGTTGAGTGCGTTCCCAAGCTGGAGCTTGGGAACGAGGAAATGGGCTGTTCTTTATGGCCCCGGTTCTTTCGATGCCGTACTCACCGGGGTCACTTTTGGGGCATTCCACAGGTGCTGGCTTCGTTTTTGACGTAACGGTCGGGCCAGCACTTCATCGAGTGTGGCTTGGCGTGAGTTCCAGTCAGATGTCGAAAGCCCGCTTTCTCCAGCGGTGGCGGCCAGCAGTTTCAATCCTTTTTCAACGGCCTGAATGCTCTGATCGGTGTCGACGGCATCAAACTTCGAGGTCTTTCCCGATTGCCAGCGCAGTTGCCAGCGCTGGGCCAGTGTCTGCATCAGGCTGTTGGCATGGTCCCAGCGTTCGACACTGTTCATCGAAACCGCGTCGTCACGGCAGAGCAGTTCGAGGGCTTTACTCACATTACGAACCGACTGATCGTACGAATTGGCGAAGTAAATCGTCTTGAGTAGATTCCGGTACTGCATGTTCCAGTCAGGGGTTTCACAACGGTCCATGAACTGGATCGATTCGTGATGGACAAAAAGTGACAGCAGTGGATCGAAGGGCGCTTCATACCGGGTCAACTCATCGATGCTTTCCACGCTCGGATGTGGCTGCTTAGCCACTTTTCCCAGCGTCGTCAGGTATTCTTTTCGTTGACGGTCTTCCGGATCGAGAACCCGTTTGAGTCCTTCGTAATTCACATGCATCAGTGCCGTTCGAGGGCGATCCTGCAACCGGTCTTTGATCGCTTTACGATATCCCCACGGATCGTTCGGATGTCCCAGTTGAAGCTGATGTGCCAGATTCAGATCTTCCAGCCGATGGCTGACTTCCTGAGAAATGGACTCTTCCGGCAAGCCGCTTCTCAGGGCATCCCCATGTTCGGCGAGTTGCTCACGAGTGGCGTTTGCTTTTACTCCCCAGCGACTCACTTCCATGGAAAGTCCGGCACACCACCGGGCGTCTCCACACCGGTTCATCTGTGCAATTTCCCCAATGAACTGATCGATAGAAGATTGATTCAGCCCTCCGCGTCCAAAGACCATGGACCAGTCCCAACCAGATTCTCCGAGAAGTTTTCGACACTGCGGGGTCTTGAACCGCTCAACCAGTGCTTCGTCGAGGGCAGGCAGTTTTCCTGTTGAACACAGGAAGACCATCTCCCCGGGAATGGTTTCGACCATCGTCACGTCCGTAAAGACAGATCGAATGGTGTTACAGATCGTACGCACCGTTTCGGGCCCCAGATCATAATAAGGGATCCGCTGTGCAAAGATTCCGTTTTCATTCAACTGCCGGGCGGCAGCCTGATAGAACTCGCGGGACGTCTGGCTGACTGCTGCCGTCGTGGCCGGGTGGACCATCGGGGAGACGACCACGTCGTAACGACATTCATGGTCAACATGCAGGGCAAGCATCGGGTCAATGCGACCGAACTGAAATGCGGCCCCGCCAGACAAATTCCAGTTGGGGTCATTCTTTTCGAGCCAATGAAGCAACTGGTGTGACGCGGTACTTCCATCCAGCGTGCGAACCAGACGAAGTGGATAATTCTGACAGGTCATCAGGACCGATGGATGAACTCCCAGAACAAGCACATCGGCCGGTGACGGATGAAACGCCAGTGGTAACAGCACCGGCAGAATATCAGCGGCACTCTGCGGAGCATGTTCAGAGGTGGTCGAATACATTCCGGTCGACAGACCGTTCTGGCGGAAGACCAGTTGCGAGCCACGATATTTCGACAGGCTGAGGCGTTCATGCAGAGTGTCGAACGAGGCGACAAGTCGACCGTCATCAATCCATCCAAGTCGAGTCATTCCGATTCCATGACGGGCCTGTTGCAGCGTATGACTGGAAAACAGAATTCTCTCAGAAGTACGAGGGTCGAGATTCGCGACAAAACACAATCCAGCCACAGCAACCAGACTGATTCCAGCCAACCGGGTTCGTCCCCAGAGTCCGGCGGGAATGTGTCCACGATTCTGAATCAAACTCCAGGCTGCCAACCCGAGAGCAATGCAGCCGATCAGCAACGCCATCTGTGAACTCGACAGGGATGCTCCCCACGCCACGGTGAATCCCATCGCAAGAAAGAGCGGGAGTCGAGCCTGTTCTTTGGTTGTGAAGGCGCGTCCGCGACACAGGAGAATCCCAGCCGGGAGAACAAGTGCCGCAAGGAATAACACTCGCAACAGAACCAGCAGTGCCAGTGAACTGACGCGGGCGTTCATCTGCAGGCAAAGCCAGGTCCAGACAGGATATCCTGCCGCAATCACCGCCACCCAGGCAGCCAGTCCCAGCCAGAGAAGAGGAAACGAGGCACTTTGAACCCGTGTCATTCGACAGGCAATTCCGCAGGAAAACACAAATCCTGCGACCAGCGCCACATCGGACATCAGGCTTCGCGGAATCAGTTGGGAGGTCATCGAAAGAACAACCGCCAGCACGGCTCCGGTTAACATTGCCAGAACCGGTGAGTTCCAGACCGAACCAGAGGTCACCGTTTTTGGAAGCAGGATAACGTTGTCACTCTTCGAAATATTGAACCAGCGTTCATAAACCACCAGCGACGCTCCCAGCATCAGGGAGAGACCGCACAACGCCATCGCTCCCATAAACGGGAGCAGACAGGTGACCGCCAGCGCACAGACCACTGCGAATGAGACCAGCCAGAACGAGGCGTCACGACCATTCCGATCACGTTTCAGATCAGACTGAAACCGGAATGCCAGTCCGCATGCCAGAAGAACAGGAGCCAGCGCCGCAACAGCCAGTCCGATGATGATGGCATACTGAACGATGGCCGATTCCAACGAGATGAGCGAGAGATTCCCCAACCGTCGCATCAACGCCAGCAGAATGAAAGGAGAGGCCATTCCCCATAAACAGGCGAGCACCAGCCCCAGAGATCCCAGTAAACTTGCCACTTGTCGGGCGTTTTTAGAACCGTACAGAAATGCAACACAGACCGTTGCTGTCAGAAGAATTCCAAGATCACTCGCAGGAACACTTCCCAGCAGGGCACGAAATGGAGCCACAGCACCAATCACCGCCAGCGCGGCAATTCCGCCACTGACCGCTGACAGGAAATCCTGTGTCTGGAACTGGTTACGAACGGCACAAACAAAACGGTTCATCGGCATCCCTGCCTGTCGGAACGTGAAACATCTCTGCAGATCCGCATTGAGAAGTGTGAGTTGGGCCCTTCCTGACACAACTCGCACTGCGGCAATTTCCGCCGAAGTCTATGGGAACCATGAAAGTCTCGACAAGATCAGTCTTTGTGTGACGAACTTTGTCGCACAGGAAGGGGTGAGAAGCAAAGCCGGATCCACTACAGTCGTTCTGAACTTGTCGGGCAGACAGGCATTCATCGCACATCTTCTTCAGATCCCATCTGAATCGCAGTCGCTGGATTTCGATATGACTCAATGGCAACGCCAGATTCCTTTCAAGGTCGACATCGCAGGGGTGATCGACATCATGGGGGCGTCTCTCTACAGCCGTCCTGATACGCCGATTCGTGAAATGCTGCAAAACGCACACGATGCCATCATGCGCCGACGCCGGGCCGATCTTGATTTTCGGGGACGCATCGACGTCGTTCAGGATCCCAAAGAACGAACTCTCACCTTTCATGACGACGGCATCGGTCTCACTGCTGACGACGCGGAGGATTATCTCGGAACCGTCGGGGCCGGAATTACCGGATTGATCAAACGAAAAGGAGAGCTTCCGGAATCAGCAGGAGCCACGGGAGATCGGGGAGATTTGATCGGTCAGTTCGGAGTGGGATTATTCAGTGCCTTCATGCTGGCGGACCGGATTACGGTCTCCAGTCGGCACGAACGGGCGGAGTCCGGAATTCGCTGGGAAGCCGGAGCCGGAACAAAAATCCAACTTTCCGAAATCGAGCGAACGGAAACCGGAACAAGTGTCACGCTGCATCTGAAACCGGAGTATCACTTTCTCTCCGAACAGACGAAGGCCCTCGAAAAAGCGATCCGTGAATACGCAGACTTCCTCCCCATTCCAATTTACCTGAATCATCAAACCAAGCGAGTGAACGTCATTCAGGCGGCCTGGTTCGAACCCTCACAAGACTACGAGGCGACCGAACTGGCGCTGCAGGAATATTTTGACGAATCTCCCATCGACGTGATTCCAATCCGGGTGGAAAAGCCGGCCTCCATTGCCGGGGCACTGTATATTACTCCGCAACGGGTTCCCGGATTCAGTGATCAGTCGACGGTCATGGTCACCGTGCGACGGATGGTGATCTCCCGAAAAATTCAGGGGTTGATTCCCAGTTGGGCCACGTTTTTACGGGGCTGTCTCGAACTGCACGACTGTATGCCGACCACGAGTCGGGAAGATCTCGTGCGTGACGACCAGTTTGAACGCATCAAGGCAACTCTGGAAGACCTGATTTTTCAGCACTTCCTCGAGTTGGAACGAAGTGATCCGGCCCGACTCGAAGCGGTGGTCAACTGGCATCGATACACCTTTGCCGGAGCGGCACTGGAAAGTCCCCGACTGCGATCGTTGTTGCGGTCCTGTTATCGTCTTCCGACCTCTCATGGCCCGCTGACTCTCGACGAGATCTTTGAACGTTCCGCAGCCGATCCATTGTATGAGGAAGAAGCCGATCGGGTCGTCTGGTACAACACCGACCGTCGTCAGGAACGCTGGGTCAATTCACTGTTTTCGGAGCATGATGTTCCCTGCGTTCACACCTTCCGCAGCTTTGAGGAATCGCTGCTGGCGCACTGCGCCCATGATGATCGGCAAGATTCCATCGAAACGGAAATTCGAATTGCCACCCCGAGCGCCCAGGGATTCGCGTCAACCATTCTCGGCGTGCGTGATCTAGAGGATGCCGAGCCTCAATGGCAGGAATTTCTGAAAGAAGTGCAGGCCAAGGTGCTCGTTGGTTCATTTCGACCGGATCAGCCTGTCATGGCGTTTCTGAACGAACGTTATGAACTCGCCCGTTCTTTTGATGAGATGAAACAACGGGGAGAGATTCCCCGCGGATTTCAACGTCTGATCGAATCCCACTTCCGTAACGACGGCCCGCAGGAAAATGAGATCATTCTGAACCGCAGCCATCCGATGATTCGTCGGGCACTCTCGCAAAAGCCAGGGATGCCCCTGTCGAGTGTGATGCGACTGATTGTGTTCAACGCCCTGAATTCTGCCGGAGCCGCCACACCGGACGCTGCCCGAACTCAGCAGACACACGACCTCGACTGGATCGCCGAATGCCTGTGGGGAAAAGACACCTGACCGATTTGCAGTCGTACGGCATCGAGCACGGGAGGGCGAAGCCAATACTGTTCGGCGCGGAATTTGATTCCCCCTCTCCCCTGAATGAGATTTGATTGACATAACGAGCGTGTTCAGGGGAGAGGGCCGGGGTGAGGGGGAAAATGCAGGAAAACCTTGCTCAGTCCCCTCATCCCCAACCCTTCTCCCCGCTGGAACACTCTCACAAAATGGAGAGTCATTCGGCGGGGAGAAGGGAGAATCTCACATGGCAAAACTCGTGCCGAACACAAGGAGCTTCCCCCTCCCGGTACTTCTCAGTCGCGAAACAGACAGAACCAGTGCTACTCATTCATACGGTAGAGCAATCTGTTCGAAACTGCTCTAATGCTCTATTGGCAAGTTTCATCCAGAAGGATGTTGAAGCTTGAGATCAGACGGCGATTCTGTAACTGAAGAGAGTCATGAGCGGTTCCAAAATTCAAGTTCGTGTGGGGCATAGTCCTGATCCTGATGATGCGTTCATGTTTCATGCGCTGGCAAACGACAAAATCG
Organism: Planctomicrobium sp.; assembly: GCA_035556335.1. Taxonomy (GTDB): domain Bacteria; phylum Planctomycetota; class Planctomycetia; order Planctomycetales; family Planctomycetaceae; genus Planctomicrobium. The sequence continues at coordinate 10,264 of DATMFC010000604.1, forward strand.
AGACGGGTGATTACCTGTTCACTCATGAATTACAGGACATCGAGACTCTCAATCGTCGCGCGTTTGCGGCGGAACTGGAACTGACCGCCGTCAGTCTGCATGGGTACGCTTATCTGACAGACACCTACGCCATCTGTGCCTGCGGGGCGAGCATGGGAGACAACTATGGTCCGATGGTCGTCACCCGCGAACCGGCCACGATTGATGATCTTCGTGGTAAAACCATCGCCGTTCCCGGAACACTGACCACGGCGTTTCTGGCGTTGAACCTCTGCCTCAACGGAAAGCCGCAAACTCCGGCGCGCGATCCCCACATGCAGGGTTCCGCCGGGACGTTCAATTATGTCGTGCATCCGTTTGATGAAATTCTCAATGTTGTTGAACGGGGAGAAGCGGACGCCGGTCTGATCATCCATGAAGGTCAGTTGACCTACATGAATCAGGGTCTGCATCTGGTTGTCGACCTCGGTCAATGGTGGATGCAGCAGACGGGGCTCCCCCTGCCGCTGGGAGCGAACGCGATCCGTAAAGATCTCGGCGCAGCCCAGATGAAGGAGATCACCCGATTGCTGAAGGCCAGTATCGATTACGGTCTCGACCACCGCGAAGAGGCACTCGGCCATGCGTTGAAATATGGACGGGATCTCGACAACCGGAAAGCAGACGAATTCGTCGGCATGTATGTCAATGACTGGACCCGTGACTTCGGTCCTCGTGGACGCGAAGCGGTCGCCCGCCTGCTGGATGAAGGCTACAAAGCAGGACTCATCCCCAATCCCGTGAACCTGGAGTTCATCTCCGGGGAGTGACAGAACTGGCGTCAACTTAGAAATAGAGTTGAAGTCACATTTCGGGTGGCCCGGCCAACGTGGCCGGGTCGCGCAGCGACAAGATACCTGACCCTCAGCGTTCGATTTCAGAGAAAGATCGCATTCTTCTGTTCCAGATCGATCGACAATCTTACGATCGGTGAAGAGAGTGGATGCAGCAGGGTAAAAGCGTCTTGTGCCTGCGGCACCCGGCCACGTTGGCCGGGCCACCCAGACTTTCTAATCACTCTTGAAATCGGGATCTGGTTTCGAGACTGGTCAACTTACCAGCTACGCGAACCGGTGAGTTGGCACAGGGCGGTCGGGGCGGAAGCATTGAGTCTCTCCCCATTCCACTTCCAACTGTAATCGTTCTGCCACTTCATTCACCGCTTCCGCGACCAGTTCCTGCAACACCGCCGGATCGCAGGCGACGCGGGCGTTGACAATAATTTCCGCTTCAGGAATATCACAATGCGACGGCACCGATAACTCGACATCGGTACTGCTGCTGATCAGATTTGCGACTCCACAAAAGCCGTCACAGAGTCCGATCACTTTCAGATGCGCCGGTTCGATATTGTTCTCGCCGAACTTGGTCTGCAACTGAAGCACACAACCGACGAGAACATCATCGAGCAGAAATTCATGCTCGCCGGTCACTGTCAGGCGACTGTTGAGCCAGCCGAGTTCTGCTGTTCCTGTGGCGTAGATGTCGTAATCGATTTTAAGAATCTTTCGCCCGAAGTCCCCTTCCTGAGCCAGAAACTCAATCAGTTGATCAATTCCTTCTCCGGTTTTTGCGGAGATGTGGAGAATCGGCGTGCCGGGAAACTTTTGCTCACACAATGTGGAGATCTCGTTGAACTGGTTCTCTTTCAGTTCATCAATCCGATTGATAAGAATGAAGTCTGCTTCTTCCAGTTGTTTTTCCAGAATGTATGCGGCTTTGGGAGAAAATCCGGTAGAGGGTTCTCCCCGAAGAATCCGAACTCCCTGACCGGGCTTCAGAATGACTCCATAAGGGGCAATGTCAAACTCGACGTTGAAGAGTTGTTTAAGAGGTTGAATCACCGTCGCCACGAGATCAGTGCAACTTCCAACAGGTTCCGCGAGAATCACATCAGGACGCTGTTCCGCGGACAATTTTTCCATCCGGCCGATCAGTTCGTTGAAGTGACAGCAGAAGCAGGCCCCGGTCACTTCTTCAACATCATATCCCAGCGACCGCAGAGAATGGGTATCAACCAGGTCGGTTGCCTGATCGTTCGTGACGATCCCGACATTCAGTCCCTGTTCGGTGTAATGTTCGGCGAGTCGCTGGATCGTGGTCGTCTTTCCGGCTCCGAGAAAGCCTCCCAGCAGAATGAACCGAATACGTTGAGCCATGATATTGAATTCTGAAAGCAGGATGAAAAGTCTTGTCTGCAAGAACTGTTCATCCTGAGGAGTTCATGGCCATTCGTCAATCACATGGAGGAATTCAAGCAGGGCTTTTGCTTGTTTCAAGATGGGCAATTTCCGGGAGGGCGAAGCCAATATGTTCGGCACGGAATTTGATTCCCCCTCTCCCCTGAATGAGATTTGATTGACATAACGAGCGTGTTCAGGGGTGAGGGGAAAAATACAGGAAAACCTTGCTCAGTCCCCTCATCCCCAACCCTTCTCCCCGCTGGAACACTCTCACAAAATGGAGAGTCATTCGGCGGGGAGAAGGGAGAATCTCACATGGCAAAACTCGTGCCGAACACAAGTGGGTCGAAGCTCCTGCTGAGCCGTAAGCAAGAGAACGCTTTCCATGGTTTGCGGCTCGGCGGGAGCCTCGCCCTCCCTGGCCATCTTCCATAAAATGAAAGCCCTGAGAATTCATGACGCTGTCTGAACGTTTGAACTTTTGAGTAACGCACTTTTTGCGGAATCGGCCATTGTGACCATGGCGGCGCCGAACATGATGGCGTCTTTTACGACAAGGCGTCCTCGTCCGCTGAGGTAGGGGAAGCCGTGTTCGGTGTCTCCCAGATCCGGCACCCAGCATTCTGGAGTGGTGACCAGGAAGGAAAGCGTCACAATCGACATGGTGACCACCAGAAAACTCCCCAGTGCTCCCAAGGTCGGAAACCAGGGATTCATGGCAATCAACACGCCGTAAAAAACGATGAGTGCGCCCAGCCCGTAGGAGAACGTGTACGTCCCGTTTTTCTCATGCCATTCACGATTTTCCGGGACAAGTTTCCCTTCCGGATTCATATGAGATTTGTAGTTCCCAGGATCGTTGGTCAGAAAACTGAAGAATGGGCTGTTGGCGACAAAGGGGATAATTCCGTCCGCTTCGTATTTGAAGACTTTGAGCCCGCCGATCCAGACCAGAACAAGAACTAATCCAAATCGGGTTGCGGCCAGTCCAACGCGATCGAGTCGGGCGGCCCATTGCAGTAAGGTGCGAAGCAACATCTGATAACCCACTTTTACCAGCCAGAGAAATTCATTTCACATGAGTATCATCTGGTGAAAGAGGCAGTACGGGAATGGACGTTGAGGACGAAGTCATGGACAAATTGCTTCCTCCCCGAAGTTCGGTTTCATATTCACGAAACGCGGTGGGAGAGAGTCCGGTCGTCTTTTTGAACAGGCGACTGAAATAGAGTTCGTCCTGAAAACCGACTTCGGCGGCAATCTCCTTCACCGGGCGCAAGGTATGAAGAACCTGCCACTTGGCATGGGTCATCACCCGTTTGCGAATCAGTTCGGTCAGCGTTGTTCCTAATTGTTCCCGAACACAGCGTCCCAGTGTTTTGGGAGTCATGTGTAATAGTTTTGCGTAGTCAGCGGGTGAGTGAAGACGGCAGTAGTGTTGCTCAATCAGTTCTTTCAGCGGACCAAGAACGGGGTGACGAAATTCCTGCGGCATCGGAGAGTCTGAAGGAGACACCCCTTTCCATCGTGCGGATTGGATGAGCAGAAGTTTGGTGTAAGCGATCAGGGCTTCCTGATATCCCAGTCCTTGTTCCTGAGATTCCCGAAACAGGTTTTCAAACAGCGACCTCACCTCGGCCAGTGCTGTCCGGTTCAACGGAACAATCGGCAACTGATAGGGATCATTAAACAAAGGGCCGCTACACCCTGTCTCGGAATGAAATGTTTCCACGCAGAGAAAGTTCGCGTGGAAAACAATACGTTCCGCCTGAATGGCATCGGTACACTCAAAACGGACGTACTGATACGGCGTGAAGAACAACAATTGATTCCGGGAGAACGGAAACCGCGTGGCATCAACGCAGACATCCCCAGCGCCAGACCGGATCCAGCAGACCCCGAAATGGTTACTTCGTTTCAACGAAAGAGCAGGGCCAGTCGATCCGAACTTCTCGACAAGAAACGCTTCCCATTCCGAGGCGGCCATACCATCCAATCAGTGAGATATCCCGGGAGTTCGTACGATCTTACGAATACAGATGGGCTTCCACAAACCACAGGTATTTGTCGGTCAGCCGGGAGATCTGAGTAAACAGATCGGACGTTCCGGCATCCTGAAGTTCGGCGGCGCGATCGATGTCCTGACGAATGGCCTGGCCGAAGATTGCCAGCGCCGACGACAGGGCTTCCACATGAGACCGCCCGTCATGCGTGGTGGCATTATAGGCAGGAAGCGTCGTTCGCTTGGAAATAGACTGCAGAATCCCGTCGGCATTTCCCCCGAGTGCGACAATCCGTTCGGCGATTTCATCGGTCTGTTCAGAGAACTGCCCATACACTTCATCGAACAGTTTATGCAGTGCGATGAAGTGGGGGCCTTTCACATTCCAATGTGCCTGCTTCGCCTGAAGCGTCAGGTCAATGATGTCGGCGAGTCGGGCATTCAGCAGAATGCAGATCTGTTCACGACGATCCGGAGTGATGTCAATTTTCGTGGGATTCATCGGCCATTCTCCCTGCAACAAAAATGGAGTGCGTTATGCGTGATTCGGATGTCAACGGCATCATCTCAAGGGATGAGCTTATTCGCCATCATACGTGAGAAGACTGAATACATCATAAGGGGCAAGGCGTTCTCGTCCATTGAGAAATGCCAGTTCAACGACGAATGCACACCCGACAACTTCGGCTCCGGAACGCTCAACCAACTTCGCACAGGCATTCATTGTGCCGCCGGTGGCCAGCAGATCGTCGACCAGCAACACGCGGTCTCCGGGAGAAAAGGCGTCAGTATGGATTTCGAGTGTGTCGGTTCCGTACTCCAGTTCATAATGAAACGACTGCGTTTCGAACGGCAGTTTCCCCGGCTTGCGAACGGGAACCAAACCGGCATTCAGTTCGAGTGCCAGTGGAGCGGCGAACAGGAATCCGCGTGCTTCTGCGGCAGCGATCGCTTTGATGTTCATCGATCGATACTGATCCGCAAGTTGCCTGATTGACTCACGAAAGGCTGCCGGATGGGCCAGCAACGGGGTGATGTCCCGGAATAGAATGCCTGGCTTGGGAAAATCAGGGACGTCCCGAATGTGTTCTCGCAATTCCATTGTGATTCCTTGGCTTGGTTTCAGACTTCTCGCTCAGATCCACGGCTTCACTGCTTGAGTGGGATCAGAAAGCGTCGGAAGGGACGTTTTGTTCCGGCGTGATTTTTTCAACCAGAAACTGTCGGGCTTGATCAACATATTCCGCAGCACCGGGTGTATCGGCATACAGCACAATAATACTATGCCAAATTGAACGGGCTTCGGCCTTCTTTCCAGATTGCAGCAATTCCCCGGCACGTTTCAGTGCTGCGGAAATGTAGTCAAATCGGCTGGAGACTTCCTGTTCGGAAATCTCATCACGGAGTCTTTTGATCACTGTGACCAGAGAATTCCAGTCATGTTGATCCTGAATCAGAATCTCGAGGGCATCCAGTTTCTGAAGGGCTTCCGAGGTTCTCCCCTGTTGACGCAAATCTAGAACACGTCGAAGAATGGTCTCCGGTTCAGAACGCGGGGTCGGGTCACGGTTGAGTGCTCTTCCGAGAAGTTTTCGTTTGAGATCATAAAGCTGAATGCGTGCGAGATAAGGGTCGACTTGCGGGGCCCAGGTTTCCGGATCGAGTTCAACCAGCGGTTGAAAGTATTTCTCCCGGGCAGTTTCCCAGTCCGGACCTTCCGGCTGCTGAAGCAGCTTTTGTCCTTGTGCGAATAATTGTTCCGGACGGGGAGTTCGCCATTTCAGCATGACCAGCGTTCCGAGAACCAACAAGACCAGCAACGCCGCTAGAAACCAGACATTGTCCAGCCAGCGCGCGACCAGTGACGGTTTCGAATCGGTTTCCATCTGGATTCGAAACAAATCTCTGGCCACAGTGCTCCCGACGTGATGCCCGACTTCACCTTCGGTGGTCTCGGCAACAGTCACTCCCTCGGGAGGAGGATTCCCTTCGTCAGGCAGATCCGAATTCTTGAGCTCGAGTTTCTTGACAATTTCCTGGAGCCGGAGTTGCAGGACATAGGCATCGGGATAACGTTCTTCCGGCTTCTTCGCCAGGCACTGACAAACCACTTCATCCAGCCAGAACGGAACCTCGGGGACAAGGCGTTTCGGGCTGTCGAACTGCGAAAACTTGTGCTTTTGAATGATGTCCAGCGTTGTCTTTCCGGTGAATGGCGGACGACCGGTCAACATCACATACATCACTGCGCCGAGAGAATAGATGTCGCTTTGCTTCGTGGCCCGTCTTCCCTGGGCCTGTTCGGGGGACATGAATTCCGCCGTTCCCAGAATGCCTCCGGTGATCGTCAGACGGGAGGAGGCGAAAATCTGGGCGATCCCGAAGTCGGAGAGTTTAACGGTTCCATCGGGGGTGAGCAGTAAATTCGAAGGCTTCAGATCTCGATGAACAATCCCTGCATTGTGAGCCGACTTCAATGCTTTGCAGACCTGTACGGCGATGGCAATTGCTTCCTGCCAGGGAATTCGCTTTTCCCGTTTCAGCCGATCCGTCAGGTTCTCGCCGGCGACATACTCCATGGCATAGTAATACGTCCCCAGATCTTCTCCGCTTTCGTAG
>DATMFC010000605.1:0-11294 GCA_035556335.1 Planctomicrobium sp.
AATTTGCTGTCGAGTGATGATTTTTACCGCAAAGACGCCAAGATCGCGAAGGGGTTGGAAATCATGAGTGGGTCATCTCCTCCAACCTGTCTGTCTGGTCAAAATGGCCTGAATTACGTGTGGAAGAAACCACGAATCGAACGAATCACACGAATGAATCTGAGTGAGATTCCTGACAAAAGATTCGTCGGATTCGGCTTATTCGTGGTTCGCTCTTTCTCGGCGTCTTTGCGGTAAAAATTCTCTTTGCAGTTTGAACAGACTTCATTCCGCTAAAATGTTACCCGGTTTCAAACTACAGAAAATTTTTCTGAACAGATTTTTTGCTAATCACTACCAACTATCCACTACCCACTTTTTTCCTATTTATTTCGAGGCTGTTGCTTATTCCGACAGCACTTTCAACAACTGTGGAATCAAACGTTCGAAGGCTCTGGCCCGGTGGCTGAGGTGTTGCTTCACCACCGTTGCGAGTTCTCCAAATGTTTTATGATATTCCGGAATCTGGAAATAGGGATCGTACCCGAACCCGTTGCTTCCGCGTGGTTCGTGAATCATTCGTCCTCGACAGGTGGCTTCGACGTTGAGTCGAATGATCCCGTTCGGATCGGCGACGGCGACATGGCAGACGTAACCCGCCCCCCGTTTCTCATCCGGGATCCCATTCAAGTCGGCGATGAGTTTGGCATTGTTGGCGTCGTCGGTGGCGTTTTCTCCACTATATCGAGAGGAATAAATCCCGGGAGCCCCGCCGAGAGCGTCCACTTTCAAACCGCTGTCTTCACCGATGGCCCATTGTTTGAGGGCCATGGCCGTTTGTGATGCCTTTTTCTCCGCGTTTTCCTGAAACGACAGTCCGTCTTCGACGATGTCTTGAACATCGGGAAACTCGGCGACCGATCGTAACGGGATGCCGTACGGCGCCAGCAGAGCCTGGATTTCGGCACTTTTCTTCTTGTTCCGGCTCGCGAGAATCACACTGGGATATGAGTTGCTCATGGAGAGAATATTCCCATCGTTGCCTGAAAATTTCCATGCCGATGACGATTTCTCTTTCAAATCAGAGAAGACCGATCAACGATCACTCGCAAACATAGGAATGTCCGGTGGGGGATCTTTTCCAGTCCGGAGTGCCCGTTATAGTTTGGTAAGCCACTCTTCCCCATGGTGAGGAACCGTGACGAAAACTTTGTTGCTGATCTTCAATTTTTGCGAGTGCTTCAATGGGGATGTTGAAACCAACGCTGACAGCGTTACGAAAACGGTGTCCACGGTGCGAGCAGGGGAAGCTGTTTCACCGTTTCAGCAAAATGCACCGACAGTGTCCGCAGTGTGGGTTGCCGCTCGCTCCGGGGCCGGGGTATTACATTGGAGCGTTGTATCCCAATTACGCTGTCACCTTTCTTGTCGTAACGGCGGTGTACTGGATCATGCTGTTCGGGTTGGGTGTCGATCAGAAAACGACACTTTGGACCAGTCTGGCGCTGTTGTTCATTCTTCCGGTTCTGTTTAACCCGTACGCTCGAAGTTTATGGCTGTCGATGATGTATCACGCCAGTTCGAATCCGACGACAAAAGACTGGCGGGATAGCGATGATCGTGAGGAATCCGAGAGTAAAGATGTTCTCGGCGAGCCTCCACACATTCAGCAGAAGACCTGAGTACATCTCCCTCTAAATCGGGACGTTCTTCTTGGTAGTCGTTCCTGATGTGAATTCAGGAACCACGAATGAAGCGAATCGCACGAATTTTCTGAGCAGTAGCCATCAGAAATTCATTCGTCTGATTCGCTTCATTCGTGGTTTTCTCTTCACTTGATCTGCATAGATAAGCTTGGAACAAGTCGGATCAGAAGGGGAGGCTATGATCAGAATGAAACCTGTTTCCCAACTTCAGGGGAGGTGTCGTAAGTGTCATCACACCTGAGCGTGACGGGCCTGACGGGTGGGGAGTGACGATAATTTTCGTCGTAATTCTCTCGCGGACGGAAGATCAAAACGACGCAGGAACATCGGGCAGTCTTCCCGTCCGCCACGTGTGTAGTCCTGCCAGATGGCTTGCGCCACAACGTCGTCCGGTCGTTTCAATTCCTGCACAAGGAAATTAAAGAGTAACTCTGCCAGACGGGGAAGAGGGATCCCATGAGTGCGGCGTTCCTGTTCGTACAGCCAGTCAGAGAATCGCTGGAACGAGGTAAACGGAGATTCCCCTTCACTCCACAGAAGCAGACGCGACTGCACGAAATTTCCGCTGTTGGAAATGAGATCCCAATACCGGGCGAAGCGCCGCATCCGGTGAATTTCTTCAAAACTGACGTCTCCGGTCGAGAGAATTTCATAGGGAGAATGAGGGCTGTAGATCATCCGATATGGGGAATCGTGTCGAATGATGGGAGTTCCTCGTAACCGCTTGAGCATTCCCACTTGAATTTCTTGCGGATCCAGCGCGACGAGCCGATCGAACCCCGTTCCAAAACTTTCGATACTTTCTCCGGGGAGACCGACAATCAGGTCGGCGTGAATATGGACACCGGTTTCCTGACGCAGGAAGTGAAAGTTTTCTTCCAGTTTGTCGTTGTCCTGCCGACGACTGATCAGATTGCCGACGTCATCGTTGAATGTCTGTACGCCGATTTCGAACTGTAGTACTCCGGCCGGGAACTTTTGAATCAGTTGTCGCAGAGCGGCAGGCAACCGGTCCGGGATCATTTCAAAATGGAGAAACAGCCCCGGTTCGTAACGGTCAAGAAAGAACTGCAAAATCGCCTGACTGAATCGCAGGTTCAAATTGAACGTCCGGTCGACGAACTTGAACTGCTTTGTCCCTCGGTCGAGCAGCTGCTGCATGGAATCCAGAAATGGTTCCAGAGGAAACGTTCTGACGGGGATTTCCAATGCCGAAAGACAGAATTCACACGTAAACGGGCAACCGCGAGAGGCTTCCACATAGATCACCCGATGGGCGATATCTTCATCCGTATAAAGATCGTACGGAAGCTGGATCTGAGCCAGTGGGGGAACCGGGGCCGCGATGAATTTGTCGGTTCGTTCCCGACCTTCGAGAAGATCGCCGCAAAGTTCACGAAACGCGAACTCCCCTTCTCCGCTGATCACGTAGTCCGCCAGTTCCACAATCTCCTGACCTTTGGCCTCATAACTGACTTCCGGTCCTCCCAGGACGATGATGATGTCCGGTCGAACCTGTTTCAGATCGGCCACCAGCCGGGTCATCGGTTCCACATTCCAGATGTAAACCCCCAGTCCGATAATGCGGGGATTGTACGACAGCAACTGGGAGAGCACATCGACCATGTTGTCGTTGATGCCGAATTCCAGCATCAGCGTCCGGTCACGCAATTCTCCCATGTTGGCATGAAGATACCGCAGCCCGAATGCCGTGTGGCAATAGCGGGCATTCAAAGTGGACAGGAGAATGTCGGGCATCTGACTCACAGGTCTCGCAATATGACAGGTTTGGTCTATCATGTGGTCGCGCAGTACGCGTTGCAATAGAGCGTATTCAAAAACCTTGTGGCCGATCTGGCACGCGGGCACCAGCGTTTTTATTGGTAAAACGCGCGCTGCGCGGCCACATGATAGACCGAACCGGTCTAATGAAAACTCTTGATGAAAAGCCTCATTGTACTGTCAGATGATAGATCAAACCGGTCTCAGGAAAAATTCGATGTGGGAAATTGATCTCGTCAATCAGCAGGCGTTGCTGGAATTCGATCGCGAGTGGCTTCTCTCGGTGGCCCAAAAAACGCTCGAAGTGGAACAGGTGGATGCCGCGGAGATCGTCATTGCGATTGTGAACGACGAAACGATTCATGAAGTCAATCGCGAGCATCTGCAACACGATTATCCCACCGACGTGATCAGCTTTGTTTACTCCGCCGACGAGTCTGGAAAGCGGCTCGATGAGGCGGAATTCTCGCCTCGCGGGCAAGGACTTGTCCTTGATGGAGAACTGGTCGTCAGTGCGGAAACGGCCATTCGTTTCGCCCCCGAGCAGGGATGGAAGCCGGAGCACGAACTGGCCCTGTACATCGTCCACGGACTGCTGCATCTCTGCGGATACGATGATCAGACAGAAGATGAACGACAGCGAATGCGTCAACGTGAGCGGGAGATCCTGAACAACTGGAGACTCACCCCACGCGTTGATACCGTGGAATAAAGCAGTTTACTTCCCTTTTTTGAACAGGGAGTGGAGTGTCGAGCAACGGACACGATACCACTTATTGCAGGTTTGTGGTTCCACAACATCCACATATGTTCCCGACGGATTTTCCATGCAGTCAGGCTGCATGACGTAGTCGGATTGGACCGATTCGTCGTAGAACAAAGGGGGAGCTGAATGTGGAAGCGGAACGGGTCCGTTGGCCGGTTCTGGAAGGGCAGGACCGGTTGGCTGTCTCTGAGGGGCAGCAGGACTTGGGTCAACAATATCGAAATTGGGAGGAGGGGGAATCGAATTCGAATCCTGATCCCCTGGTCTGGCGGCCGGGGTCGGAAACAGTTCCGGGAATGAGACGCGAAAGATCTTGCGAGTGGCGGGAGCTTCCGGTTCATCATTCCAGTGTTCCGGTTCATGCGGATCACTGGACTCCGGTCGCAGGAATTTTGGCGTGGGAAGCAGACCCCGTAACATTCGGGGGCTTTTTTCCGGTGTCACCGTGACGAATTCCCGTTCCCCAGTCTTTCCGGATGAGGACTTCGAACTGATCTGTTCGATCTGTGTGGAAAGAGTGACCGGATTTTTCCACCGCTTTGATGACATCGGTTCAGCAGACAGAACGTCTCCATTACCGACGTGCCAGAGCGAGAAGCAGACAATTCCTCCAAGAATCGATCTGAACATCTCGTAAGTCCTTTATCCCAAATCAACTTGCAACACGCTGAAAACGAATCGTCGGAAATTTGTTTTGAAGCAGATGAATGCCCCCTGTAGAGGATTTCGGCATTGCAGATTCCGCAGATCGGCAACTTTCGACCAGTTGGAACCGCACCGGCAGAACCCGCCGCTCCGGTTTCGGCACAAGTGGTGTGATCATTCCACACGGCCAGAAAGGGTGAGTCGGGAGGCAAAATCGGGAGCGGGATTTTTCGCAGAGATGCGGTGAAAAAACACTGGAATAAATCCGTTCCGGCATGATATTCTGCGCTGAAGTGGGCGCATTGACCGAACGGACCACTTGTTCAAGGCAGAACAGACGCAAGAGTAGAGGAAGCTCTGATGGGATTGTTCAAACGGGAACCGCTCAGGAAGAAGCAACCCCCAACAACTGGACCGTTCGACTTCACGAAAGCGATTTTGGCGCTGTGCCACGACGTGACTGATCGACACGAAGCGTTCGCCCATATCGATATGTCACGGGTCGCCGTCTGTTTTTCACAAACCCGATCGCGCGTTCTCCATGGTCTGCAGGCGAAGTTGACCCCCATGCGATTCGAGGGGGGATCACTGGAATGTCAACGACGGGGACGAGCGTGGACCGTACAACGTCTTTATGTTGAAAAACGGGAGATGTACTACATTCTCACGTTTTATCTTCCCCGATTTCTTGACCAGTCGTTCTCTGAAAAATTCGTGACGATTCTCCATGAGCTGTATCACATCAGCCCGAAGTTTGATGGAGATATTCGCCGTTTTGACGGACGGTATCATGTGCATTCCGCCAGTCAGAAAGAGTACGACGGTCAGATGGATGTTTATGCCCGGGAGTATCTTTCCTGCCGTCCTCCCGCCGAACTGTATGAGTTCCTCAAGCATGATTTCCGGTCACTCTTCCGCCTGCATGGAGGTGTGGTCGGAATGCGGGTCCCCATCCCGAAGTTGATCCCCGTCGATCAGCAGAAATCGGCGTAAGGGACGACGGAAAGAGGGACCGTCGCCGATTGGCGAAGGGGCAAGATGGGTGGCAGTCACCAATTGCGGGCATGACTGTCTGATCACTCTGCTGGATTGTAATATCAGATTTTCTGATATTTCTTCCTGAATCGCGGCAGGTGCCAGACTCAATGTCCCAGACTCATGTTGTGACCGTAGTTGATCCCTCGACTCAACAGGCCGAGGCCGACTGGCAGTTGTCGGTCGAATGGATCACGCTGCGTATCCGCTGGTTCGGGCTGATTGTCGGTTATCTCGTGGTGAACACGCTCAGTCCGGTGGAACATCGGGGAGCGTTGAACGGCATTTTATGTGTCGGAGCCGGATATGCCCTGCTGGATCTTGTCTGGCATTGGCGCGGTGAAGTTTTCTTAAGCCGGTTCCCGCTGTTCATTTCACTGATGGAGGCGTTCTTCATTGGACTTCTCTGCTATTTCGACAAGGGGATCGACAGCTTCTTCCGGTACTATTACTTCCTGTCGCTGCTGGTCTGTGCCATTCGCTATTCCCCATTTGTGGCATATTCAACATTCGCCATGCATGCCACCAGTTATTCCATGCTGGTCTTTACGCTCACCTCGGCGACGCTCGATCAGGTCGGAACTCTGGTGCTGATGATCGTCTTTATGGGGTGGACCACCTGGGCCAGTACCTCACTTACAATTCTGCTTCGCGAAACAGGGCGAAAACTGACGGCGTTAAACCGGAATCTGGAAGACCGGATTGCTCGACGTACCCGCGATTTACAGCAGTCTCAGGCATTACTCATTCAGGGGGAAAAGCAGGCCGCCTTCGGTCTGCTGGCGGCGGGAATTGCGCATGAAGTGGGGAATCCGCTGGCAGCGATCAGTTCTCTGGTGCAGTTGATGAATCGCAAAAAGCTCGAACCGGAGATGCACGAACGTCTTGGACTGGTCGACGAACAACTGTTGCGAATTCAGCGAACATTGCGGGAATTGATTGAATTCTCCCGACCGGGGCTGCAGCAGATCACACGATTCGACGTGCATGACGTGATTAACAACGCCCTGAACATCGCAAAGTATTACAAGCGAAAAAAGGGGAAGACGATCACCACCCGGTTTGCGGAAGAGTTGCCGCAGGTTTCCGCGGTGAGAGACCAGATTTTGCAGGTGTTTCTCAACCTGATTCTCAATGCGATGGACGCCACTTCCGAAGGAGGGACCATTGAAATCGAAACCAGATTCGTCGAATCGAGTCTGCTGATTTCCTTTAGAGATAATGGTCGGGGGATTGCCGAAGAGGAACGCGAAAAGCTTTTCGAACCCTACTTCACAACAAAGTCAACCGGCACCGGCCTGGGATTATTCATCTGCCGGAATATCCTCACCGCGATGAATGGAGAAATTCGGCTGCAGGAATCTCTTCTCGGGAGAACGACATTCGTTGTAATGCTTCCAGTGTTACCGGAGTATGAATCTTTGACAGTCTGACAAAATGACTGCTTCGACTTAACTTCGATTTCTGTGTGCCAGAATGAGCATATCATAAGAGAAACGCTCTCGAGAAGAGGCGCTCTCAGTGTGTTTGTCGGTACTCACACATGATCACACGCGGCATGGATTTCTGTATGCAAAATATTGCATTCCATGCTGCGGAATTAATCCGACTGTTTAGCGATCAGCTCCGAAGCTCGACAATCGGCTCAAGAGCATCGTCCATCTGGATTTCCAGGGAGTCCTCGGACGTGGGGAACCTGCCATGGAATGTCCTGTTGCTCGCCAGAGAGACCGTATCGCCGAGATTATGGCGAATTCGTTCACAGAAACCACGAAGCTGAAGCAGTTCTTCCTGTGTGAAATCCGAGATCGCCTGTTCACGAAACACCTGGGCGACTCGCGAGGCCCGGCGCCAGAGTTCTTCCGCTTCGCGAGTCGGACTGATTCGGTTTTTTCGGCGGTCTTGATCACAACATTTTCGTTCGAGAAGACCGTCGCGCTGCATGCGGCTGACAACGCCAGCCATGGTGTGCGGCTCAATTCCAAGGGCTTCTGCAAGCTCCGATTGAGACCCGCATCCTCCTGTGGCGGACATCCAGCACAGAACTTCCCATTGTCGAAAGGTGATCCCTTCCTTGAGAAACAACGTGCCCAGCTGCTTTCTCATTGCCTGAGAAGCACTACAAACCCAATATCCAACGCTATTTTCCCAGTCGTATTCCAGCATTTCTGGCCTCCTGGATATCGATGAGTTTTGCTTGAAAGCTTGAATACGTTAACGTATTCAAGAGAGTTCCTGAGAATTCCGCCTAGGCAGATTTGCCATCGGAGACTGTCATTCGGACCAGCTTATAATAATGAAGATTTTGATCAAAGAACAGGTGTGAATTGCTCATCCAGCCAGATTTCGACAAATCATTTACACGCAATCTGGGAACCTCACCTCAAATTTTCACGAATTGCAATTTTTTAACAATAAATTTGCCTCGATTTTCAGAAAAAACGTTCAATCTGTTCATTTAGCAGGAACCAAGTGTTGCGTCAGCATTCAAAATTAGCGTGGCAGAATCGAAACAGGAGCGGCCAACGAGCCGCGGAACATGTGAGACAACCCGAAGTTTGAAGCCTGACAAGGCACAAGTTTCTTCTGAACGTTTCCTCAAATGGCATAGCTATTCTGGTATACGGGCTCTTCGTAGAGCAAACTGCTCTTCACAGGATCATCATCTCTTACAAGTTTCAGGCAGGATGGGTTTGACGTGATTCGAGTCGCAATTCAAGGGGGAACCGGATACACCGCACTTGAGCTGATGCGGCTGCTGTTACGTCATCCGGGTGTTGAACTGACCGTTGTCACGAGCCGATCGGAAACCGGCCCGGTCAGTCGGATTCATCCTTGTCTGGCCGGTCGGGTTGCTTTGGATTTTACGAACCCGACTCCGGAAGAAATGGCGGAACAGGCCGATGTCTGTTTTTGCTGCCTGCCTCACCGGGCGAGCATGGATGCCATTCCGTCGCTTCTCTCAGCCGGTTTGAAGGTGATCGATCTGTCGGCAGATTATCGACTGCAGGATCCCACGGTTTATGAAAAATGGTATGGTCATGTACATACCGATCCCACGCGGCTCAGTTCCACTGTTTATGGTTTGCCGGAATTGTATGGATCACGCATTCCGGGGCAGCAGTTGATTGCCAATCCGGGATGCTATACCAGCACCTCCATTCTGGCACTGGCCCCATTGCTCACCGCCAGACTGATACAACCGACCGGGATTCTTATTGACGCGAAGAGTGGCGTTTCCGGAGCGGGGCGAAGTCTGAAAGTCGACACACTCTATGCGGAGTGCAATGAAAGTCTGGCCGCTTATGCAGTGGGAACACATCGACATACCCCGGAGATCGAGCAGGTTCTCTCCGACATTTCCGGACAGAGTGTCGACGTGATCTTCACGCCTCATCTGACCCCGATGGATCGCGGAATTTTCGCAACGGTTTATGCCACGCCCACCCGTCCGGTCTCGCGGGAAAAGTTGCTGGATGCCATGCGGAAATATTACGAGGGAAAGCCGTTCGTTCAGGTGGTCGACCATCTTCCCAAGACGAAAGATGTCTCCGGAACGAACTTCTGCCACCTGACAGCACATGTCGTAAAAGATCGCGTTATCGTACTGGCGGTACTCGACAACCTGATCAAAGGAGCCAGCGGGGTTGCAGTGCAGAATCTGAATTTGATGTTCGACTTCGACGAAACGACCGCGCTGATGTAAGCTGTGAAGATCAATCCGGGAACGTCCTCCGTTGAACCAGGAGACTGTGCAGATGACTCTCGATTTTGAACGCGAAAAAGAGATTGTTCTGAAACTCCGCGACGGGCGACAGCAGATTCAGGACCAGCTTTCCAAAGCGATCGTGGGGCAGCGGGATGTCATCGAACAGGTGCTGATTTCACTGTTTGCCGGGGGACACTGCCTGATCACCGGGGCTCCGGGGTTGGCGAAAACATTGCTGGTGAAGTCGGTTGCACAGATCTTCCATTTGAACTTCCAGCGGGTTCAGTTCACCCCCGACCTGATGCCGGCCGACATTACCGGTATGGAAATTCTGGAAGAAACCGCCGAAGGTCACCGGTCGATGAAGTTCGTCCCGGGGCCGATCTTTGCGAATGTGATTCTGGCCGACGAGATCAACCGGACTCCCCCCAAGACTCAGGCGGCATTACTGGAAGCGATGCAGGAACATCAGGTCACGGCGGCTGGAAAGCGATATCCGCTGGCGCCGCCGTTTTTTGTTCTCGCGACGCAGAATCCAATTGAGATGGAAGGAACGTACCCGCTCCCCGAGGCACAACTGGACCGGTTCATGCTGAATGTTGTGGTCAATTATCTTCCCGAAGCGGACGAAGTGACCGTCGTCGAACGAACGACATCCGGCACTCAGGAACAGATCGAGCCGTTGTTCACGGGTGAAGATGTGCTGGCGTTTCAACAGGTCGTGCGATCGGTTCCGATCGCCAAAGAGATCATTCAATACGCTGTGCGTCTGGTTGCCCGATCACGCCCTGGACTCCCCGACACTCCAGACTTCGTGAATCACTATATCAATTGGGGAGCAGGAACACGGGCATCGCAATATCTGGTACTGGCGGCAAAAGCCCGGGCACTTCTTCAGGGAAAATCGCACGTCACACTGGATGATCTCCGGCAGATGGCTCCACCGGTTTTACGACATCGCGTGCTGCTCAATTACAAAGCTGAGGCAGAGGGACGATCGGTCGATGACCTCATACAGCAACTGATTCAAGCGGTTCCCTCACCCACGGGGAAATAGCCAGAGACCATGAAAAACAGTCCCGTGAGAAATGAACTTCTCACGGGGCTGTTTTGTTGGCCGACTCCGCTGAGCGCTCATGCCAGAGTGACCAGATGGTCGACCTGAACGATGGGGCGACAGGTCAGGTCTCTCAGGCGGCGCGACCATCCCACACACTGCGATCCAGAAGAATTTTGGCAAAGCGACGGGTTGTCACTCCATTCGTTCGCTCTCGGCCAGCCTGACCACGTGCACGTCGGGCACGTTCCGACTCGGTCCATTCAGCTTGAATTTCCCGACAGGCTTCCCGGATCTCTTCCGGAGTCGGCTGATAAATATCAGAACGATCAGGATCGATCTGGTTGCATTCCTGTTGATCGACGATCTGGCTTTTCACTCTCTTCGTTGATTGCACTGTCATGATCACTGCCTCACTGTTGTTTCTCTGGGTGATACGGTGACGGATGACACCGACTTGGTTTCCCCCAACGTTCTGGAGCAGTGGATTACGCAATTCACATTCCGTCTCAGGGCGCGTTTTCTGAAGTTCCGCGAGAAGGCTGGCCAGAGAGTCTGTAAGCCATTTGTTTGGAATGCTTTATGAAACAATGCCACTTTTCTTTCTGTTTTTAT
>DATMFC010000606.1:0-4736 GCA_035556335.1 Planctomicrobium sp.
AACTCGACAATGCCGTTCGCTCCGGCGGCTTTCAGGCGAGGGACGATCGAGCGGACAACGTGTTCGTCGAGAATCGTGTTCACAGCGACCCATTCCGGATCAGAGAGTGACGAAACGGTGGGGTCTTTCAGTGCCGGCAGAGTTTCAAGGACTTTTTCAAGGTCTCCCCGGCGGACATTCATCATCAGTCCGACTTTCCCTTCGGCAGCGAGACAGGACTGCAACATCAGGGAGATGCTTTCCAGCTTCTCTCGCTTCCAGTCTTTCTCCCAGGACTGGCGATTGACGATGAGTCGTGTCGTGCTCTCAATGACCTGATCGATGATACGCAGATGATTCGCACGCAATGAAGAGCCGGTTTCGGTCACTTCAACAATGGCGTCAGCGAGGCGGGGAGGCTTCACTTCTGTTGCTCCCCAGGAGAATTCAACATCGGCGGTCACCCCATGTTTGGCGAGGTATCCTTGTGTGAGCCCGACGGCTTCGGTGGCGATTCGTTTTCCCTGTAAGTCGTGAACGGTTTGAACGGGGGAATCTTCGGGAACGCACAACACCCAACGGACAGGGCGTCGACTCGTCTTCGAGAAGACCATCTCACAGACTTCATGGACGTTGGCCTGTGTTTCCATCACCCAGTCATAGCCGGTGATGCCAGCATCCAGAATTCCATCTTCAACGTAACGGGCCATCTCCTGAGCGCGAATCAGAAGACATTCGATCTCGGGATCGTCAATTGAGGGGTAATAGGATCGGGAGGAGAAGGTGATATTGTAGCCGGCCTTGCGGAACAGCTCCGCGCAGGCATCCTGCAAGCTTCCGGCGGGAATCCCCAGTTTCAAAATCTCTTCCGACATATCATTCCTCAATCTTATTCCGGAGTGGCCGGACTTTTTGCAGGCTCATTCCGCTGGAAAACCTGACAAGACCCAAGTCCTGCCTGATACTGCTTCTGGCGCTGCGTTTCCTCATACTGCGATTCCTCACAGGAAGAACGCATTGTTTTGAAGCCTGCAACTGGAAGCAACCCGACGGCTATTTTTTTCCATAAACGGTAGCCGGATCGAACTGACGTTCCCCTTCGACCGTAACCGATCCCGTGGCGGGGTCGATCCGACGGAAGAAACAACTCTGGTAACCTTCATGGCAGGCAGCTCCGCCAATCTGATGGACCTTGACCAGCAGGGTGTCGGCATCGCAGTCGAAATAGATCGACTGCAATTCCTGCACGTTGCCACTTTCTTCCCCTTTACGCCACAATTTTTTCCGGCTGCGACTGTAATAGCAGACCCGACCGGTGCGCAAGGTTTCTTCGTAAGCCTGCTGATTCATATAAGCAAGCATGAGGACTGTTCCGCTCGCTCCGTCCTGGGCGATAACGGGAATCAGCTCCGATTTTTGAAAATCCGGTCCATTCACGGGACACGATCCTGAAATACGGGGAAGAGATTTCATCAGAATAACGGAATTCTCCAGTGAGATTCCGAAATCGAAGCGTCAACTGTAGCACGAGCAGGAATCGCATTCTACCGGACAGGTGCACTCGAAGAAGGACACCTGCCGATTGAACCGGTTCGACAGGATCTGGTTCGACGGCAGTCTGTCGGGATGCCAGGGAGTTCCCGAGAATATCGGGCATGCTTTGCATCGGTTTCCTCATGCTCTAACATGCAACCGCCATTAGAGCGTATCCACAAATCATCTGTCCGATCTGGCACGCAATCCAGGAAAAGTCGTCTTGTGTGCCACTGCTTTGCGAGCAGTGGCGAATGTCAAAACGATGCTGATTGCGGAAAGACGTTGGACAAAAGAAAGCGGTTCTGACGTTTGCACTGCTCACAGAGCAGTGGCACACGAATTAGACGTTCCATTCCGGACACCCCGGCCAGATCGTTTCTGGATACGCTCTAACAGGGCAAGTACAACAAACCCATCCCGCCGGTCAGTGGACCGGTACAGTGAACGAAACAGAGGACGGATCGATCCATGGCAAGTGAAGGCGGCAACATTACCTGGCATGAACATAAGGTTTCCAGCGACGCACGGAAGAAGCTCAATGGGCACAAAGGGGCCGTGATCTGGTTTACCGGACTGAGCGGATCGGGAAAAAGCACGATCGCGAATACCGTCGACCACAAACTGCACGAGCAGGGTGTTCGCACTTACGTTCTGGACGGAGACAACGTCCGGTTCGGGCTGAACAAAGACAAAAAATCTCTCGTCGAGAAATGCGGTTATACCGAAGAGGCAGGACAGCGATTCGGCGTGGGATTTTCCGCCGAAGACCGCATGGAAAATATCCGCCGGATCGGAGAAGTTTCCAAGCTGTTTTCTGATGCAGGCACGATCACTCTCACGGCATTCATCTCTCCTTACCGCATTGATCGTGATGCGGTTCGAGCGATCCTGCAGCCTGGAGAGTTCATCGAAGTTCTGGTGGATGCCAAGGTTGAAATCTGTGAAACCCGTGATCCGAAAGGGCTCTACAAAAAGGCCCGAGCCGGAGAAATCAAAGGCTTCACCGGTATTGACGCCCCTTACGAAGCTCCAGAAAAGCCGGAACTGGTGCTCGATTCCAACAACAAAGACGTCAATGAACTGGCGGACGAAGTGATCGCTTACCTGAAGTCGAATGGTTATTTGTCTCTCTAAAAAGTGACTGAGTGTTGCGTCAGCATTCAAAATTCGGGTGGATGAATCGAAATGAGAGCGGCCAACGAGCCGCGGAACATGTGAGACAACCCGAAGTTTGAAGCCTGACAAGGCACTGAGGAAATCTTCCGTGATTTGCTCGTGGAAATGCAAGATTCAGAGCATGAAAGACAGCGTCTGCGTCAGGGAAAAACCTCGGTTTCCGTATCAGTCAGTGTGGTGTAACAGCCAGTGCTTTCAGTCTTTGGGAAGATTGTCAGAGGAGATGTGGAGGATGGTTTTCAGGACTATCGAGATCATGAAACCATCCACTCAATTCCATTTTCACTCGAGTAAAACGACGAGAAATGGGGTCTGAGCCCCGTTTTTTCTGCGGAAAATGTATTTTTTTTAAGAAGTTTCACCATCTGATTTAATTGACAATCGGAAACAGGCGGATTCTACTTAGCCAGCATTTCCCGGTAACACCTTCTCTTGGATGCCATTTTGAAAGGAGCCACAATGGCCGACAAGCCGTTGACAAAGACGCAGATTTTGAACGAACTTTCCGAGCGCACCGGAGTTTCCAAAAAGGACATCTCCGAGGTTCTGGAAAAACTGGAAGGTCTGATTGAAGAGAGCCTGGGCAAAAAAGGTCCCGGCGTCTTCACTCTTCCAGGTTTGTTGAAAGTGGCCATCAAGACCCGTAAGGCTCAGCCTGCCCGGGTTGGACGCAATCCACAGACCGGTGATGAAATTCAGATTCCGGCCAAAAAGGCGAAGAAAGTCGTCAAAGTGACCGCTCTGAAAAAGCTGAAAGAATTCGTCGGTTAATCATCACAAGAACTGCTGACGAACAGGTCTCGATCAGGGAATCGTTTTTCATTTGCTGATCAGGTTCCATTTTGTCAGGGGTTCGTTGATATCCGAGCGTTTTGAACATCATGAACTCGGCGCAGGTGCTTATCCTGCGCCGATTCATTTTTTTGTTTATCTCTCACCACTGTTAACAACCCGAGTGCCATCGTGTTCTTACCGGTGATTTTCTCCTGGTTCTCCTTTATCAAAGAGATCTGACTGTAAAGAATCTGTTCCGGCTCAGGTCATTCGACCGATTCAGTGTTCATTACTTCTTTCTCATTACTTCACTCTTGGTGGATCCGGTCAGCGCCGTTCACACGGTCTCTCTCCTTCGTTCGTTCCCCTTCTCAGGCTTTGCCGGGAAGAAGCTCTCCAAAGTCGCTGTTTCATCTCTCTGCCTGGTCTGCGCAATCTGAATGCCTCAATGGCATGACGATGCTTCATGAGACTCACAAGGCAAGGGAGCGTGTGTCGATGAATCGAACAGTGACACTGTTTGCGCAAACGGTTCGCATTGGAACGGTCAGCGACGTGATGGCCTGCAGTAAGATAGCCTGTGATATGATGACCTGTGCAGCGATTGGCAGCAGGGGGATTGTCTGTACGCGTCTGCACACTTTCTTCATCAATGTGCTCCGCTTTGTCAGGTTGCGTGACGAATGAAACTCACAGAGTTCGCAGGCGATCCAAATTTCGTGATCTGTATTTCCCGCCTGTTGTCACATCAAAGCCAACGGGCCCCCTCATGCGAGACGATTGCATTCCCCCAAATGGCGTTTCACTAGAGAAAAGACTGGGAATTCAGTGAATTGGCGGTTGTAGAGTGAGGCGTGTCGGGAGTGCTGACGACGTTGTCATCGACAGCTTTTAGACATGAGCCTTCAGCTTGAGAAAATTGTTGATCGTCGCAATTGTCGACTCTGCAAGATGATTCAGACCGTCATCACAGAATGGACCAACTTCATCATCGATTTACATTTGACTCACACCAGATCAAGAGTAGGATCACCCGCGTTGAGTTGAGTCTTTCATTCCGTGGCGCCGCCCGTTCTGACGGCGTCCTGTCAGTTGTCCTGCGACAGTCTCTGGACATGTTCGCATTGTTCCACCTTTCATGAATCAGAGAATCATCCATGGCGTGTGGCCGTGGCAGCTTCTTCTGTTTTCGGTGTCGCAATCGCTTACGTTTTCAGGGGTGATGCGCACTCCATAGGGTTGCAAGATGCCACCCGTTCTTTCCCCTCCCA
>DATMFC010000607.1:0-17350 GCA_035556335.1 Planctomicrobium sp.
GAGCCGATTGTCTGCCGTGACTCCCGGATCCCCCGCTTTGCCTGGCAGCAGAGGGGCCACCCGTTCCCACTGGTCATCCGTAATCTCATGACGTCGTCGCATTGCGGTCCTCCATAACCAAACCAAACAGATTCTGCACCCTTTGACTCGATTACCTAATAATTGTCAACACGACCTAATAGACAGCACTTCTTATTTCCTAATTCCTAATTCCTAACTCCTACCCCCTCCTATTATGCATCCCATCATCGACGTTCACCTGGATCTCGCCTGGAGCGGTTTGTTCTGGAATCGTGACCTTACGCAAACCCTGGATGAGGTGCGTGCCTCTGAACAGGGGATGACGGATCATCGCGCCAGAGGCCGGAACACCGTCACCTTTCCGGAACTTCGCAAGGCGAATGTCAGAGTGTGTCTGGGAACGGTTCTGGTTCGTTCCAAGCCGGAAGTGAATCCGCCAGCAGGGGCAACCCGACGTGATCTCGACTTTCGCAATCAGACCATCGTCAATGCGATCGGGCACAGTCATGTCGAGTATTATCGGGAACTGGACAGGCTGGGAGAGATTCGACTGATTCGCACCCGTGACGAATTACAGGCTCACTGGGATTCCGGCGACGAACACCGGACCGGCCTGATTCTGGCTATGGAAGGAGCCGACGCCATTGCCGCTCCGGATCAGGCAGAACACTGGTGGAACATGGGACTTCGGTGTGTCGGTCTGTCTCACTACGGACAGGGACCGTACGGAATGGGAACCGGTTTCACAGGAGGCATCACCGAAAAGGGGTACGCTCTCCTCAAGGAATTCGAACGACTCGGAATGATTGTCGACCTGACTCACAGTGCCGAGCCCGGCTTTTTTGAGATCCTCGATGCGTTCAATGGTCGTGTTCTTGCCAGTCATAATATGGTTCGGGCTCTGACACCCGGAGACAGGCAATTCTCTGACGAACAGATTCGGCGGCTGATTGAACGGGACGCCGTCATTGGTATGGCGTTCGATGCGTGGATGCTCTACCCCGGCTGGGTGATTCATGAAACCGATCCGTCGGTGGTCGGTCTGGAAGCGGCAGCAAATCACATTGATTATATCTGTCAGATGGCCGGAAATACGAAGCATGTCGGGATTGGCAGCGATCTGGATGGGGGCTTCGGCACCGAACAGACTCCGCGCGACCTCGACTCAATTGCCGATCTCCACAAGTTGGACGAAATCCTGACAAAACGGGGCTATTCACAAGCTGATATTGAAGCGATCTTCTACGGGAACTTTCTGAATCTGTTTTCACAGGCTCTCCCTTGATTGCCTGAGTGGATGATGCCGACTACGATGGGCGGGATCCCTCCGAACTGTCGCTGAGGGAACGATACGTTCAAGGCTCTGCCCACTCATGTCTGCTTCCACTCAGGAACTGCTTTCGACTGAAAGCTGGAACCGGCGCCATTTGCTCGGGTTACAGGAAATCAGTCGGGACGAACTCGAACTGATTCTTGATCACGCCGCAGAATTCAAGCGGTTACAGGAAACTCGGAATAAGCTCAATCATCTTCACGGGGTGGTTGTTGCGAACCTTTTTTTCGAACCCTCGACTCGAACGCGAACCAGTTTCAGTCTGGCAGCGAAGAGACTGGGGGCCGATACGGTGGATTTCACCGCGTCTGGAAGCAGTCTTTCCAAAGGGGAAACTTTCATCGACACGGCCCTGACCATCGAGTCGATGGGCGTTGATCTCATGGTGGTGCGACACAGTTCCTCCGGGGCTCCCGCAATGCTTTCACAGCATCTGAAGTGCGGGATTCTCAATGCCGGAGACGGAACTCACGAACACCCGACACAAGGGTTGCTCGACGTCTTCACGATGCGGGAACGACTCGGCTCTCTCGCCGGAAAAACGGTAACGCTGGTCGGGGACATTAAACATAGTCGCGTGGCTCGTTCGAACATCTGGGCACTTCAGAAACTGGGGGCAAAAGTCATTGTCTGCGGACCGGCGACACTGATCCCGCCGGGAATCGAAAAACTGGGAGTCACCGTCGCTCACCGGTTTGATGATGTTCTGGCCGAGTCGGATGTGATCAACCTGTTACGAGTGCAGTTCGAACGGCAACGTGGGGCATTCTTCCCATCGATCGCCGAGTACGCCCATCTTTTCGGGATGAACGGAGACCGGTTGCGTCGCTCGAAATCGAACGTTCTGATTCTGGCCCCCGGTCCGATCAATCGGGGAGTCGAAATCACACCCGACGTCGCGGACGGCGCCAACTCACAGATCCTTCACCAGGTCACTAACGGACTGTTCATTCGCATGGCCTGCCTGCATCTTCTGGCGCGTTGCCATCAGCGGGGGCAGGAGAAATCATGAGCACTGTACGAATTCAAAATGGACGGGTCATCAACCCGGCGACACAGTCGGACAAGATTGAAGACCTGTGGATTGTTGATGGCCGGGTTGCCGAACCGGGATTTCGTTCTGAATCACCGGATCAGGTCATCGACGCGACCGGTTGCATTGTCTCACCGGGACTGATCGATTGCCATGTCTCATTTGGTGAACCCGGTTTCGATGAGGATGAGACCATTGCCACCGGTTCGGCAGCGGCACTGGCTGGTGGGTTCACGACGGTGGCGACGTTACCTTCCACGTTACCAGTGATTGACACTCGGGCATCGGCCGAGTTCGTGATTCGTCAGGGAGAACGAGCCAACCAGTGCCGGGTTTTTCCGCTCGGAGCCGTGACCAAAGGACTGGACGGTCTCGAACTGGCGGAGATTGGTCAGCTCGTTTCTGGAGGAGCAGTTGCTTTTTCCGACGGCCGACAGGCCATTGCGAACGCGGAAATCATGCGGCGGGCGCTGCAATATACCGGGATGTGGAACAAGCCGGTTTTACATCACGCGCAGGTGCCGGAACTCGTGCAGGGAGGCATTATGCACGAAGGATTCCAGTCGACGGTCTTCGGACTTCAGGGAATGCCGGCCGCTGCGGAAGAGATTATGGTTCGTCGTGATATTGCACTGGCCGAGACCACAAAAGGGCATGTCCACCTGATGTGTGTTTCGTCACTTCGCAGTGTCGATGAACTGCGACGGGCACAGGCGCGCGGACTCCGGGTGACTGCCGATGTGACTCCACATCATCTGTTGCTGACGGATGAATCACTGGTGGAGTACGACGCCAATTACAAGGTAAGCCCCCCATTCCGGACGGCGGAACATCGTGATGCGTTGATCGAAGGGTTAAAGGACGGGACGATTTCCATCATCTCTTCCGATCATCAACCGGTTGCGAACGAGAAGAAGCATATCGACATCGTTCACTCCCCCTTCGGCATCATCGGACTCGAAACATTGTTGCCACTCTGTGTGGAAGCACTGATTGAACCGGGGCATCTCAGCTGGCCAGAACTGCTCTCCAAACTGACGATTGGCCCGGCCACATTACTCGGTCTGCCGGGAGGAACACTGAATCCGGGGGCTCCGGCCGATGTGACAATCATCGACCCGAACGCGGAATGGAAAATCGACAGCAGTGCATTTGTTTCAAAAAGCCGTAACACGCCGTTTCATGGACGCTCTGTCCGAGGGCGAATTCGAACCACCATTGTGAACGGGGACGTCAAGTTTCAGCACACATGAAGCATTGATTTCCCTTACGGTTCCCGAAATTTTGACTCCTCGTTCCCAAGCTCCAGCCTGGGAACGCACTCGACTCGAAGCTCTGCTTCGTATTTCTGATGAACCACTCCCAGTGAGGTAGTGCTCTGGCTATCGGTCAATGTCAGGGAAAATCAGCCAGAATTGCTGTGTTTTGTGGATTTAATCGCATGACATCAATCGATAGCCAGAGCACTACCTCACTCTTGAATTCTGTTCCGTGATTTCCGTTTTTTCCGTGGTTCATCACCTGAATGAACAAAGACAACCGAAAGTAGAAACATGTCACGCCACGACGGCCGCGCCCCCGATCAGCTTCGTTCGATTCAGATTCAACGTCCGTACTTTGGAGCCGCTCCCGGGCGACTGCTGATTCAGGCGGGGCGGACCACCATTCTCTGCACTGCCAGTATTTCGACGGATCTTCCCCCGTGGAAGAAGAATGCAGAAATCCCGACCGGCTGGGTCACCGCCGAATATAATATGCTCCCCGGTTGTACGGCCCCGAGGAAGACACGCCGTACTGATGGTCGGGCGACAGAGATTCAGCGTTTGATTGGCCGGAGCCTGCGATCAGTTGTGGATATGACCGCACTGGGGGCGCGACAGGTCACCGTCGATTGTGACGTTCTTGAAGCCGACGGCGGAACCAGAACGTTGAGCATCACCGGAGGATTTATTGCTCTGGTCGATGCGATTTCTTCCATTGATGAACCGGGATTTGATCATCGCCGGGTCTTCCGGGACAGCGTTGCCGCCGTGAGTGTCGGGGTCGTGCAGGGGCAACCGGTTCTTGATCTCGATTACATCGAAGACAGTCAGGCGGAAGTGGACACCAATATTGTGATGACCGGTCAGGGAGCGTTTGTCGAAGTTCAGGGAACCGCCGAAGGAGTGCCGTTTCCTCGCGAACTCCTCAATTCCCAGCTTGACTTGGCCTTTGCCGGAATTGAAAAACTGACACAGCTTCAGAAAGAAACCCTGGGAGACCGCTGGCCCCTGAAGTGAGAACACTACCGTTTGAGGTTTGCCTGCGTGAGGGAAAGGGGACAGGGATCAGAGGCAGGAAAAGCCAGATGATCACGCGATATTTTGCTCGCGACCCACTTCTCTTTCTATGTGAAAAACCTGACACTACTGAATGTATTTGAATTCAACATGTCGATCAAAAGGAACGGCTCCATCTTTCAGCAGGATGTTCCATGTCTGAACCCGTTCATCAATTGACATTTTAAGAATTCCGGTCGTTGCCTGGGGGAATTCGACATCGCACGCGAAAACCATATACCCAGGACCACATCTGGCAACTGGATATGAAGTCACATTAGTCAAAAATTCAAGCTGGACTTCCGAAATGTAGTTTGATCGTAAGTTCGAAAGAACATCTGACATTGATCGATCACTCACTTATTGAACGCGCTCAAAGTTATTCTTTGCGGCGAAATTTATTGATCCGAGAACAGTTCGGGAGCGGACAGGATGGAGTTGTTGTCTCGACGAACCTGACTTCGGCGATCAAGGTCTTCCGCTACAAGAGTCTCTATGAAAATGAGAAGGCTGTCTACCTTCGACTGGATGAACATCAGATACGTTTCATTGAGGGTTTCAAAGTCCCTCGGTTACTTGACTTCCACGATGAACTTCTTGCAATCGAAATGGAGGTTGTCACTCCCCCTTTCGTGGTCGACTTTGCCGGAGCGTATCTTGACAGAAGACCACCCTACTCGGAAGAAGAACTGGAGATCTGGGAGGAGGAACGCAGGGAACTTTTCGGCGACGAGCGTTGGGAACACGTCCAGTCGATTCTTGCCTCGTTTCGTCGCTTTGGAATTTATTTGAACGACGTGAAGCCTGGGAATATCACTTTTTCCGATGACTGGCGTCCTGATTGAACATCGGGGCGTCTCCCCACCAAAAACACAAAAAGCCCTCCGTTCCGAAGAATGGAGGGCTTTTGCTTTGGGTTATTGAACACCTTTCACAATCAACTCGTCTCGGCTTACAGGTCGTTCAGTCCGTTTGGAGCCTGAGTCGCCTGAGGAGCGAACAGGTTAGGGTAGGTCATTCCTGGGTAGAACTCACCTGGTGCAGCATTCCAGTTTGGAGCTGCATTGTAGGCGGGAACGTTTCCTGGGAAGTTGACTGGTGCATTCCCCATGTTGTTCGCTGGTCCGTAGCTGTTGTTGAAGTTTGGAACACTGTTCATGTTGTTGTGACGTGGTCCCCGGTTTGGGGTGTTGGTCAGGTTGTAGTTGTTAGGAACGTTATTGTTGAAGTTGCCATTGTTGTAGTTTCCGTTAGTCAGGTTCCAGTTGTTCAAGTTTCCGTTGTTGTACACAGGGTAGTTTGGAGTGTAGGTTGGGTTGTTGAAGTTTGGAGCCGTGTTGTAGTTAGGAACACTGTTGTAATTTGGAACATTGTTATAGGTTGGGATGTTGTTGACTGGAGCCACGTTCAGGCTGCCTGGGTTCAGGTTTCCGGCCAGCAACTGACCTGGTGCTCCCCGGCTGATCAACATGTTTGCGGTCTGAACATCGGCGTCGTCATTCGTTCCCCGGTACGAGGTGGTTGTCACGTTGACTGGAACGTCTGGGGTGACACCGCTGTTCGCCATTTCACGTCCGTTCGGGCTGTAAAACATCGCAGTTGTCAGTTTCAGGGTTGCAGCGGTCGAAGTCATTGGGAAGTGAGTCTGAACAGTTCCTTTTCCGTATGACGTTCGTCCGACGATGATTCCTCTCTGATTTTCCTGAATGGCGGCTGCAAAAATTTCACTGGCACTTGCGGAGTTTTCGTCGATCAGAACCACCAGAGGGACAGCCCAGGTTTTAGGTAAGGTGGCTGTTTCCTGAGTGTTATCCGATGCATTTCGTCCGCGAGTCGAAACAATCGTTCCTTTGGTCAAAAACATATCGGAGATGGTGATGCTGACATCCAGCAGACCACCGGGATTTCCTCGCAGGTCCATCACCAGATTCTTCATTCCCTGATTGTGCAGAGTCCACAGAGCTTTCTCCAGATCGGTGGCGGAAGACTCAGAGAACTGCTTCAGGCGAACATAACCGGTTCCATTCTGTGGGTCGATCATCTTCGTTCCGTTAACGCTGCTGACGTAGACCTTCCGACGAACCATGGTTCCGCGAAACTTCTGGGTTCCTCGCAGGATGTCGACAGTCACCGAGCTTCCTGCAACTCCTCCCAGTCGATCAGCAACATCGTTCAGGGTTCGTCCGGTCATGGACTGCTGTGCGATGGCGATGATAATGTCCCCTTCCTGCAATCCGAGTTCAGATGCGGGGCTGTTATCAACAACTCCAACGATCTCAACTCCCTGTGCGTGTCCTTTCAGCTCCACTCCCACTCCGACGATGTTCTCGTCCAGGCTGGCAGTCATCATGGCGGTGTCAAGCATGGCTCCGGGTCGGCCGTTTCCAGCTTCTGGCATGAAGGCCGAGTACTTGTCGAGGGTGTCGATCGTGGCGTTGAGGAACTCCAGGGCAACCGCTTCCCGTCGGATTCCGGTTCCCCGATTCACCACTTCGGCAGTGGTCTGCATCAGGGCGATGGCCGAATTAACGTCTCGGGCGGGCTGCGTCTGGGCCATCTGCTGTAACTGCATCTGAACACTCTGAATCGCCTGAGCGTTTCCGTTTCCACGGTTGACACTCATGAACTCGTTGTTGTTCAGGGCACTGATGATCCCGTTGATCGCTCCCTGAGTTCGGATTTCGTAGGCAGGAGGATTCACGTGGCGGGTATCCACCATTCGTGAAGTTTCCTGAAAGACACTCATCAACTGCTGCATGCTGGTCCGGGCGAGAAAGTTCTGCATCGAGGCGCTGGTGGCCCGTCCGCTGATTTTCTGCTGAACGTCAACCGGCTGGCTGTTTCCGGAAGTTCCGGAGTTTCCTGTGATGGCGGTCCGGTACAGAAAGGTGTCTGCATCGACTGTAATTTCGGAGGCGTGAGCCACTCCAACCATCAGTCCTAAAGCGAGGGCCAATCGGCCAGTGATTTTTCGAGTTGTTTTGATTACGTTTTTCATAGGAGTCATTCCCTTGTTCTTATGTCTTCAAAACTCTTTGTGATGTGTTGTCAGGCGGGTTACTTCGAGGCGGCTTTTCGTACAAAACGGATTGGTGGGACTTCTGGAATCGTCAGAGGTTGGACTCGATTCAAACTGGCCATCAGTTCACCGCGAAGGACACGAGTCGTTGCTGGGGCTTCGACTCCGATTTTTGTTTTCCCTTGTCCGCACGATATCACTTTGATGACAATTGAATCGCCGATTTGAATCGTTTCCCCTTTTTTTCGAGTGAGTACCAACATGATTATGCTCCATTTCCTTGGATGATGATTTGATTTTTTTGGGTCTTGGCGGTGTTTTGTCTTCTTGTCTTACTTGCCGCCATCGTCAGAAGACCTATCGCACGAGGCGTGCCAATTCTTTTTTCAACGACCAGTTAATTTTCTTAAACCATTTCCATTATGTGCTTTATTTGTTTTCATTTTTATTTTTCAGATTGGGGTTGACACTGACAGGGGTGGTTTCTTGTAAGTGCTTCCCTGGTTGTTTGACTCAAAATGGCGACTTTACAATCAAACCGCCGTCGAATTGTAGACGTTCGGCAGTCACTGCCGGTTCAAAGTTTTCAATCTTCGTCCACGATTCGATAATAAACCCACGTACACCACCTCAAAAACACAAGAAATTGCCCAGTCGAAAAAGTTGCTGCTGTCTGCCTGGACTCACACGGCAATGAAATCGTTTCTCAGCAATGTTGAGGGAATGTCCACTCGTCCAAGGAAGTGGAAAAGAGAAGAGTCCCGGAGAAATCTGTTTGACTTTTAGAGGCAATGACCGAAAGGATTCTCAGTCTGGGGAAAGGGTTTGGTCCCAGTGGTTTCAGGCTGCTACACTTTTCTCTGAACAGGAATTCAGGATTGGATCACCTGAGTACAAACGCCTCTGAACAGGCACGAGGGTGTAACCACTTTATCTTGATTCGTTTCCGAACATGGCCCGCACGGTCGTTTCCGTGCTCCGTCCATGTTCCGCAGAAGTAAACTCGAGACGGACGCAACACGAGATTGGTGAGGAGCGGTTGATGCCGCGGATGACGCAGGCGGATCTCAACAAGGTCGCCAAAACTTTTGAAGACAGAACCCCGGATGAATTACTCCGCTGGGCATATGAAACATTTGGAACACGCCTGGCAGCCATCTCCGCAATGCAGCAGTCGGGAAGTGTTCTGAGCCATATGATTTCGCAACTGGAACTGGACATCCCCATCCTGTTCGTTGATACCGGAGTCATGTTTCAGGAGACCCTTGAAACACGCGATCGCATTGCATCGGAATACGGGGTGACGATTCGCACGTTGACCCCGGAACTGACGATGGCCCAGCAGACCGAGAAACATGGCGTTCTCTATCTGACAGCGGAAGGGCAACATGAATGCTGCCACATGAGAAAAGTCGATCCCCTGTTGAGAATGAAGGGGAAATACGATGCTCTGATGGGGAGCCTGAGGCGGTCTGACGGGGGACGCCGGGGGGATTGCCCGATCCTCGCGATCGACATGGAAATGAACGCCATTCGTATCAATCCGCTGGCGAACTTCTCTGATGAACAGATGCAGGAATACATCGGCAACTGGCCAGTGATTATCAATCCCCTGCACTCACAGGGATTCAGCACCATTGGCTGTAATCGCTGTACGACACCGGTCTTGCCGGGTGAGCCGAAACGGGCCGGACGCTGGCGGCACCTTGGTCCGTGGTCGATGTATTGCGGCATCAATCCCACCGATACCGACGACGGCACACAAACCTACGCCGAACTCCCACAGGACCTGATCGACCGCATTCTCGGCCAGAAAACGGACTTCATGATTTAGAGCAGTTTGCTCTACCGTGTGCAGGCGAATGAGGGCGTTTGGGCACGCAAAAGCCTCATTTTTCGCCTGCGGAACGCTGAAGACGATTTTTAAAGATGCACTAATTGTGGAGAAGAACCAATTCCCTCGTTCCCAAGCTCCGGCTTGGGAACGCACTCGCCCAGAAGCTTTGCTTCGTCATTCATGTCAAAGTCAAGCTCACTCATAAGTCTCACCCCTGCTATTCGAAGATAAAACAAGGAGAGGCCAAGCAGAGCTTGGCGTCGAGTGTGTTCCCAAGCTGGAGCTTGGGAACAAGGGGAAATTCGAATTTATCTTCCTTATGCCGCGCTGCGGATTTCTCCGCTGTCGCTGACGTCTTCAAACTTCACCGCGATTCGCTTCGAGACTCCGGCCTGTTCCATTGTGACTCCGTACAGCACATTGGCGGCGGTCATTGTTCGTTTGCGGTGCGTGATGACGACGAATTGAGTCATCGACACGAATTCTTTGAGAACCGTGACGTAACGGTCAACGTTGGCTTCGTCGAGAGCGGCATCCACTTCGTCCAGCACGCAGTACGGACTCGGCTTGCTCTTGAACATGGCAAACAGCAGGCCCACTGCCGTCATGGTCTTTTCACCGCCGCTCAACAATGAAATCGAACGAAGTTCCTTACCGGGAGGACGAGCAACAATATCGATGCCGCATTCCAGAACATCGTCCGGATTCTCCAGGATGATGTCGGCGTCTCCTCCACCGAACAGCTTGCGGAACAGTTCCCGGAAGTGAGCCCGAATTGTTTCGAACGTTTCGAGGAAGATGCGCTGACTTTCCTGATTGATCTTCCGGATGATCTCTTCCAGCGCGGACTTGGCTTCCAGCAGGTCTTTTAACTGGCTGGAAACCGTGTTGTAACGCAGTTCAAGCTCCTGCAGACCTGCGAGGGCGTCGGTGTTGACGCTTCCCAGCATCTTGATTTTCTTCCGCAGCCGCTCGACCTGGGCTTCGAACGTGGGGCGAATTTCTTCAAATGTCGGGGGCGAAGCAGGCTCAGCCTCGGACTCCTCTTCCAGGGACGCTTCGCCTTCGACGAGTTCCCCATCAGAGTTCTCAACGTCACCTTCCGGGAAGTTCTGTTGAATGTAATCGCGATAGGCGGAAACATTCGAGTTGGCCAGTTCTTCAAGGGAGATCTGAAACTCTTCCTGAATCCGGTCGGCGAGTGTTTGCAGTTGCAGGCGCTGCTTCTGAACGCTGAATTCCAGTTCATGTTTATGGTCGACGAGGTGTCGGCGTTGCTTGTGAAAGGCTTCTTCTTCCTTCAACAACACCGAACGGCTTTCACGGAACTGCTGACGTTCTTCGTATTCTCCGCGAGACGCCTGCTGAACCTGCTGGCGACGCAGCGCCAACTCTGCCACCTGATTCTGCGCACGAAGATATTCCAGATCCCCGCGCTGGCGGGTTTCCCGGATTTCAGTAATTCTTTGAACAACATCTTCCAGTTGCCGTTCGCGCTGTTGCTGATCCCGTTGCAGTCGGGTTTGTGTTTGTCGCAACCCTCGCAGTCGTTCTTCCTGTTTGGCGAAATCGACCTGTTGCATCCGGATGGCCTGCTGGGTTTCATGCAGCAGATTCTGAATCTCGTTGATGCCGGTTTCATCTTCGGTCAACGCGGCTCGGAGTACCGTGATCGTTGTTTCGAATTCACTCAACTCGGCCTGAATCTGTTGACGTTCACTTTGAATCTCCTGCTCCCGGGTCACCAGTCGAGCGAGGACGTCTTCTTGCGCGCTGTGTTCTTTCTCAAGACGCTGAACCTCCTGTACCTGACCTTTCAGCCGGGTCGCGCTTTCAGTCACCGCGTTGGAGAGACGCTTCAGTTCGTCACTCAGTTTCTGCCGGACCTCGGACCGGGTGTCGAGTGCCTCGCTCAGGATTTCCTGTCGTTGTGTGGCCGCTTCGATTCCTTTATGAAGCTGCTGAATCTCGTTCTTGAGTTGCCGCAGTTCACTCTTCCGCGAGATGATCGACGTTTCATGCGGCATCACGCCGACGTAGAGATGTTGACCGGCTGTCAGCACTTCTCCCTGCAACGTCACGATGCGCAGCGTGGGAGGAGCGTCGCGCATCAGGCGATGGGCGACATCCAGTGTTTCGACGATCCATGTGTCCCCGAGAACCCGTGTTGCCAATCCCTGAGCTCGCCCCTTGGCTTGGATCAACAGGTCGGCCCGACCGTAAACACCCGGGACACCAGTGAAGTCGATGGACGAGCCCGGCAGTTCGAATGAGAACCGTTCGCGTGCCTCTGAGGTTGTGTCATCGTTCCCATGCAGCGGTTGAATGGAAACGAACCCGACACGTCCTTCAATCGGAGCAAGACCACGATTCAGGTAATCCAGCAGCGGTTCCAGATCGGTCACTGCAATCAATTGAGACCGATCCCCGAGTGCCGCGTCGATGATCGGGGCCAGGTCCATCGGGACTTCCAGCAGATCACGCACGGTTCCGAGAATGCGGTCCCAGGGGGGGAAGTGGGCGGTCTCTGCCCGTTTCAGGATTTCGCGAACTCCAATCGCGATCCCTTCCTGTCGCTGTTCCAGTTCTTCCAGAACACTCAGTCGGGCTTCCGCCGCACTGCGCCGCTCCCGCAGAGACTGCAGTTGCTGCTCGGTTTCTTCCCGTTGACGCACCGTTTTCCAGTGCGATTGTTCCGCATCGGTCAGCAGTTCCTGTCGATCGTGAAGCGCCTGTTCCGCATCACGGACCTGTTCTTCACGCAGGGTTCGTTCCTGAATTGCTTTGTCCAGTTCGGCCAGCAGACGGTCTCTCTGTTCCTGAGCCTGTTGCAGGTTCTGCGAAACGGACTCCGCTTGCGTGGTCAAAATGGAAAAACGTTCAGTCAGTTGAGACACCTGCTTCTGCAACACCGAGAGATCACGACGTTTCGTATCAATCACCCCGCGGCGTTCTCCGACAATCGCTTCCAGTTCCTTGAACTGTGCTTCCCGTTCGGCCACCTGTTGTTGAGAGGCTTTCAGTTGTTCGTCGAAGGTGACGAGTTGGGTATTCGTGGCGTCGAGTTCTTTTCGAGCCAGTTCGACCTGATGTGACAGACCGATGCGTTGCTGACCGAGTCTCTGTTGATCGGCAGCCAGTTCGTCCCGACGAGTAATCTGATGCCGCATGGAGGATTCATGACGCGCGATCGATTCTCTCAACGTCGACAGAGTCTGTTCGTCTGACTGCAGTAACAGATCCAGTTCTGAGAGACGTTTTTCTGCTCCCTGTTTCTCGGCATCGACCCGATCAAATTCCGTTTGCAGTCGGGTGATTTTCGTGTCGAGTTCTTCGAGTTCGTTCAATTCCCTGTCGAGTTTCACCGAGAGAGCACGGCAGTCGTCCGCCGCCAGTCCGGTCCAGACCGCTTTGAGTTCCGTGCTCAATTCCTGATATCGGGCGGCTTTGCTGGCCTGAGACCGGGTCGTATTCAGCTGAGTTTCCGCCTGATCGACGATATCGGTCAGACGTAATAAATTCTGGGCGACCCGTTCCAGTCGGCGTTCCGCATCGATACGACGTGATTTGAATTTGCTGATTCCGGCCGCTTCCTCAAAGACGAGTCGGCGTGCTGCGGGGTTGGGTTGGAGAATCTGGTCGACGCGACCTTGTTCAATGATGCTGTACGCGGCAGTTCCCGCTCCGGTTCCCATGAAGACGTCGCGGATATCTTTCAGACGGACGGCACTTCCATTGAGCAGATACTCCGAATCACCACTCTGATACAGACGCCGTCCGATCTGCACTTCTGCCGTATCGATTGGCAACAGACCGTTGGAGTTGTCAAAGGTGAGCGTCGCTTCTGCAAAGCCGCTTCCACGTCGTCCGGCCGAGCCGTTGAAGATGACGTCGGACATGTCCTGCCCGCGCAGGCTTTTTGCGCTTTGATCCCCGAGAATCCACTTGAGGGCATCGACGACGTTACTTTTACCGCTTCCGTTGGGTCCCACGACACACGTAATCCCCGGCGCGAACTCGAACACCGTTCGATCGGCGAAGCTCTTGAAGCCGAACAGTTCGAGGGACTTAAGCATGACAGGGAAACTTTAAAACGGTCTTGAAAAAGCGACTTGATGAGTTTGAGAGTGGGAGGGAAGAAATTCAAAATTCGAAGCAGGAAATTCAAAATCAGAAATTCAAAAGCGAGTAGGTCATGCACCGCATGACGCCATTTCTCAGGCTGGCGACACCAGGTGACCGTTGGTGTCAGGCAATGCCTGACCTACGCGACTTCATTTTTCGAACAGGAGGACGGGTGTCGATCGGGAACGATTGATCAAAAATGCGAAGCAGAGCTTCGAGTCGAGTGCGTTCCCAAGCAGGAGCTTGGGAACGAGGATCAACGTCATTCGGCTAAAGTGTTACCGAATTTTGAATTTCGAATTTGTTTTGAATTTTTCCCTTTCGAATTTTCCTCTTTCTTTGCGTCATCTCCATCAATTTGTTCCTTCGCGGAGATTACAGGTTCTCGTTGATCTTCTCGGTCTTTTCCTTCTTCTCAGATTTCGGGAGTTGTGGGACAGCTAACATGCCGGGATCAGCGGGTGGCTTCTCGTCGAACAGGTTCGGGGCGAGTCCTTCACCTCCGACGGTGACGCCATCAGGGATCGATTTCAATTTCACGGATTCCGGAATCGGCTGGGAACTTCGCGGACGTTCATACACACGACCGGGAGCCGGCAGGGTGTCGATCGCCAGTTGACCGGGAAGATTGTGCTGTCGTTCTGCCTGAACGAGCATTTCCACGACTTCCGGATAGGTTGCTCCCAGTTCACTGCAGGCGCGGATGACATCAACCACACGAGCGGAAACAATTCGTTCCTGTTCCCGTTCCCCTGGAGCGATTCGTTTGACGGTGACCGTTTTGTTATGGGCGGTTCCCTGCAGCAGGACCCGGTGTCCTGCACGGAGAACCAGTGGAGTCTGAAATTCCTGTCTGTCGTTAAAGACAACGATTTCCGCTTTCTTGAACCGGGTCAGGTGGATCAATGGAGAACTGGTCGAGTCGATGGGATGCAGTGAGAAGTGCCCTTCCATCTTTGCTCCCTTGATGTGCGGATCGTTCGGAGCCATTGTCGAAAAGGCACGAAACGCCCCGTATCGGGTTTCCACACTCGGTTCGTTCATCAGTTCACGCAGGGCCTCCCCTGCGGTGCCGTCCGGAAGGGCCGACAAAGCGGCCAGTGCATAGATACGGAATGCCATTTCCTGAGCAGCGGCTTCTTTCAACGCAGGGACTCCATCCGAGTTCCCCAGATAGGCGAGTGCAACTCCCGCATGAAATCGGGCTTCCAGATCGGAGGAAGTCAAACCTTCTTTCAACGTTGGAATCGCTTCCGGTCCGATCGCTTCAAGTTTGAGTGCTGCTTCTTCCGCTGCCGGACCAAACCGGATCTGTTCGGTCAGTTCCTGCATCCGCATATGCTTTTCAACAGGGGTCTCCTGCAACGTCATCGAGCGGATGCACTGCAGGTAACGGGCATAGTTGTCGAGATAGCGGTCGTGAACAATCAGTTCCAGCCGGTCATTCGTTTTCGCCTCGGCCAGTGGTCGGCGGATTCCATGATTGTCGTAATCATAAAACCGGCGACCGACACGGTCCGCCAGAAGCTTGGACATACGAACGGTTCGATACTCGTTCTTGATCGACATCGCCAGAACCCGGTCGTCTCCAGTGTACTTGGCTCCTCCAGGAATACGTCCACGACGAAGTGACGACGGGGTGGCATTCGCAGGATCTCCAAGTGCATCGATCAGAACTGGTCCCGCTGCCAGAACATTTTCCCGACCTTCGCGAACCTGTCCCTGCAGGAGAGCCATTTCACGCAGATAGCAAGGCATCAGCCAGCCGCCGCGCAGACTGGTGGTTTCACTTCCATCCGGGAGAGTGATTTCCACGTCGATCGTGTCTCCTTTGCGACAGATCGGCGGAATGTATGCGGTCACCACGACCAGCGCCGTATTCGCCGAACTGATGAATTTCTGCGGTTCACGCACTTTGTGCCGTCGCAGATCGTCGAGCAGCATCGTTCGCAGAGGGCTGGCCGGGGGGTCTTCTCCGGTGCCATCCAGACGGTCGACCAGTCCGACTCCCTGAACCTTGATGTAACCGCTGTCGCCGATCTTCACGTAGTCGCCGAGATAGCGGGAATGACCGTTTTCACCGCGCATGGCGGCCCGCACATTGGCTTGCCGCGCTTTCTCCAGCGCCTGTTCCTTGTCCTGAAACGGAAACAGGTTGAATTCATGGCAGCCACTGAAGGACACGGTTGCCAGCAGAACGAGTCCCAACAGGAACGTCTGAATCGATCGTGATCGTTTCAGTGCCGCGAACAAAACCTCTCTTACGGTGAGAGCTTCCCTTTCTGCGAGCGGATCGCGAAAGGTTTCGTCAGGGGTTTTAAGGCGTCTTGCCGTCATGTGAGGAGATCCAATCCAACCACGCCATCATCCTGATGAGCGTCGCGGCCTGAAAACCTGGGTTGATTGTAATGAAAGGAAAGTGGGGGACTGCCGGGCCTGCTTTCGGGAGGAAAGACGTGAACCGCGACAGAGCTTGAAAATGGAAAGGGAGAGATTCGATGATCTCGGAGGAATCGAAGGAAATAACACGAATTCCTTCAAGTCTGCAAGAGAGAAACAAGTGGCCGGATTCAGACGAAAGTGACAACGTTTCCTTGCAGCCTCCCCGACATTTCTGCTTCCTCATGCCATTGGCGGGAAACAAACTGTCTGAATGATACGTGTTTTGCTGGTCGTACGGAGTGAATCACCGGAAACAGTTCCATCTGTACCGGTTCAGATGTGAGAGAACTGTTGTAATTGCCCCATTCCAGACGCTTTTTCACAACAGCACAATTTGCCGGTG
Source organism: Planctomicrobium sp. (assembly GCA_035556335.1). Classification (GTDB taxonomy): domain Bacteria; phylum Planctomycetota; class Planctomycetia; order Planctomycetales; family Planctomycetaceae; genus Planctomicrobium. The sequence continues at coordinate 16,472 of DATMFC010000607.1, forward strand.
TAGAATGACTCTGGAGAAGCGTTTTGTCCTCTTTCCTTCTGGCATCTACCGCTCGTTAGCCGGAATCGAGCAACCGCATCACGTCACCTCTCCAGTGGGGAGAAGTCCAATGTGGATCGCATCCAAAGTCTCCAGTCGTCCTGTTCTAACAGCCATGGTTGCAGGATTGGTGTTTCTTTCGGCAGCTGCGCATCAGGCTCAGGCGAAAATCCGAATGTATGGTGGTCCGGTCACATCGGCTCCGGGGGGCAGATATTACCCACCAGGCGGACAGGGAGCAGTTGTCTGGAGCTACAGCGGAAACTCCCATCGCTCAAAGAAACAACTTCAAGACATTCCCTCGCATGTGCTCAGGATCATGCCGAATTACGTCCCTTGGGAAGCCGTTCCTGCGTTCAGTTCGCGGTCGAATTATCTGATTCCCTACACAGTGGGAGATTTTTCAAAATCCGCTGACTCTGAGATGGATCCCAATCTAACAGAATGACTGGGGCTTTCGCTTGTTTGAAGATGGGAATCTGATCGAAAGCAGTCCCCAATGATCACGGTTCTTCTTCGAGAGGAACAGCGGAAGCGCCATTGAAATTGTGATCGTTTGTATAGGGGGAGGACCATGTCGACGGCAGGTCCTGTTCAATCGAATAGCGATGGATCACATTGCGGACGATGAGCGTCACCACCAGCAGCATCGTCCCCAGAACAATGAGTCCCCAGGGAACCGCACGGCGCTCGACGGGGCGTCCTGCTTCATCAATGGCCATGCGCACAAGCGGAGTCGCCTTCTGCCGGACTGGCGACAGTAGCGGCTTTGCGACCGGAATTTCTGCCCGGGTCGCGACACTTTTCCGCGGCGTTTTCTTCTGTCGATCCAGATTACTC
>DATMFC010000608.1:0-19315 GCA_035556335.1 Planctomicrobium sp.
ACCCATTCCCGACAACAGCAAACGCCACGACGAATGCCAGAACGATCCGATCCCACCTGTGAAGACGACTCATGGCCGCACACTTTCTTGATCACACCCGATTGAAGAGAAGAGAACTTGCCTCAGGGAGAGGGGGACACGAAATATCCCCCATCGTTGATCGCAGTATATCACATGCACTGATAGTGACACCGGTCAAATGAGTCTGAATTTCACCCAGAATGGAATGGGGGTGAATCCCGAATTGTTTCCGTTTTTGATGAGAACTTTTGCCCTCCAGGTAAAACGGCCGGCGATCTGCTTGCGGAAAAGGCGTTTTGATCGTCAGAGAGGTTTTGTTCACAACTGTTAAAAGAGTGGTTCAAGAATGTTCGTTCGAAACAGTTGCCTAACTCTCTCGACGACAGTAGATTACGTACCCCTGCCGTTGGGCACTTTGTCGTGACGGATCCGAGTCAGATTGTTGTTTATTTGACGTAAGTCTATGAGCAAGTTTCATTTCGGGTCCAAAATGGCGTTTGGAAGTGTTCCGATTTTGGTTTCTGCTCGGGTGGCGAAACTGGCAGACGCGCCAGCTTGAGGTGCTGGTGCCCGTAACTGGGCTTGCAGGTTCGAGTCCTGTCCCGAGCAATATTTCTCGCCTGAAACCTTTAGAACATCTTTAGAAATGGTTTTCAGCGTTCCGCAGTCGTAAGTTGAGGCTTTCGCGTGACAAAACGCCTTCAAGCGACAACAGACGGTAGAGCAAACTGCTCTCGTGCCGCTCGCCGAAAGCCTGTCTGAACAGGTGATCACATTGAGGCAACTGCGGCAGCGTTGGCTCCACAGTTGATGATCACCTCCGAAGCTCACTTTGCAGGCACGACTCAAGGCCGGATTATTCAACGTCCAGTAACTGCTGTGTGAGCGCCTGAATCACCCGTTCAACTTCAAACTCCAACTGTGGGAGCAGCGCGGCGACGGCATTGAGCTTTCCTTGTCTGGAATACTGTTCTGCTTCCAGTGCGACGGCGCTGGCGCGATGTGAGTCGAAGTTGGAAGAGAGACTTTTCAGATTGTGAGCACATCGCATCACCAGTTCGACGTCGTTGTCGTTCAGCCCCTTTTCAAGCTGTCGCAATAAGTCCAGCGCGTCCTCAAGATAGAACACGGCCAGATCGCGCAGCAACGAGCGGTCTCCCCCCAATCGCGCCAGCGCAGAGGGAAGATCAAGAATCGGGGCATTGTCAGAGTCAACCACAGAACCGGTCCTTAGACCATTATCATTATCCAACTTCGATATCATATCGTCGAACTATCGGCCCCTTAATGTCCCCCCCGTCTTACGTTACTGTCCTGCAGATTGTTGAATACAACTGCATTATTGGACAGTAGCCATTTTATGATAAGGAGAAAAGAGGATTCTCACGCCAAGGCGCTAAGAAATAAAGAAACACTCTCCTCCTGATCCCTTTACATCTTAGCGTCTTTGCGTGAGTTTTTCGACTTTATGTCTTTCGGGCGGAATGCTTACGGCGAAAATGATTGTCTCATTCTCACCGCAGATGCACTTTCGTCCGAATCGGCTTGTGTGGCTTACTTTACACAGAAGGCGTTCGCCGTCCGGTCAATACGGAAACGATAAACAGAATAATAAAGACGGCAAAGCAGACTTTTGCTGCCCAAGCTGCTGTCCCCATCACTCCGCTGAACCCTAACAATCCGGCCACAATCGCCACGATCAGAAATGTAATTGCCCATGATAACATTTTCGCATCTCCTGTTTAAACAGAGTAACTTGCTCAACCATATCGTGGCATTGTGCAGTCATTATTCAATAAGACTGGCGTTCGGGTAACGACATGATTCAGTAAATTCCTCTCGACCTGAAATCCCCTGCGACACAAATCACCGGAGTTGATTTTAAAATGAAATTGCGTCCACCCCGTCTTACTCTGTCGGTCTCTCTTTTTTGACTTCAATTGATCTTGAACCATCCAAACCCTTTTTCTCATCCACTTCAATATGGATGCCCGGTGCTTCGACCTCAAGCACTTTTTTCTTCTGCTCACATCCGAGCATCGCCATGCTGATGGCCAGCGCGAGCAGCAGAAATGTTCCCAAAGCACGTGCCGCGACCAGTTCCTGTGAATTTTCTTCGACTTGCATGACGAACCTCTTCAAGCAGCCAGAGAGACCATGTCCCTGCGTCCTGCTCCCCCCCTGTGCTTCTATCAAATAAGGCGTTCGCACAGTTGAAACAGCCTTTGAAACTCGCCAGAAGCAGAATGCAAGGTTCGTGCCACACCTGAATGGCAACAGGGTCTCTTTGGTCACAATCTATTGAAGATAAAAGAGTTGCGGCTCTGTTTCGGTGTGCTGTGACCATTTGGGTTCAGAGTAATACTGGAAGCGAATCACCCAAATCAGAGTTCAGGTGGACGCTGTTCAACCAGATCAAGTGAGAGACGGCACGGCCTTACGACGAGGCCGGGCGATGAGTTCTCCAGGACCGCCATCGTTCAACGATCCCATCCAACAGACTCCACAACACTCCACACGCAATTCCGAAGCCCAGTCCCAACAGATGGGCTTCACCGCTAATGTGGGGAATTGTTGTGTCAAAAATCACCTGAAGAATAATGACCAGAACAAGGAATCCGAATCGAAACGCCTGCGCCCTGGTACGATGTTTCCAGAGCATGATTCCCCATTGAACGAACAAACCTCCGATCAGTCCCATCACACCGCCGCTGGCTCCAAGAAGAATTGTCATCTCACCGGCAGTCAGCGGTTCCATGAAGTACGGAACGAGGGCAATTCCCCCGACGGCAGCGACAAGATACGTGATCATGAGTCGCGATGATCCCCACAATCGCTCCAGTTGTCCTCCCAGTATCGCAAGCCCCAGCGCATTCAACGCCAGATGCAATGGTCCAAAATGGAGAAAGGCTGCTGAGATCGGGCGCCACCAGTCCTGTCCACTGGAATCGGCGGGAATGAGCACTGCTCCCATTCGAACCAGATTGTCATAGTCTTCCGATCCTCCCGGCAGTTCGCAAAGAAAGACGATGAACAAGGCAGCGAGCAGGAGATTCGTTGCCCGATTCGGTCGAGCTTTCTGAAACGCCTGTTCCAGAACCACCGCTCCAACCGTGGAATGCACGCCGCGCAGGATGTGCACTTCTTCAGGGATGAGGGGTTGGTCAAACAGGGACGGTAGTGGAACGTCGAGTCGTCGCTGTGAGTTTCTGGAAATCGCCGGATGAATGTGATGAACCAGCTCTTCAAAGAGATGACGCCCGGAATCTCCTGTTCCTGCAACCTGTCTGGCGGTGGCTTGCCAGTATCTGGAAACTTCATCAGGAAAAACCGGCTTCAATCCGCATTGAACCTGCATTAAAAGCAGCTCATCTCCGCAAAACGCCGCCAGTTTTGCCTGTACGGTCGCCAGGTATGACAAGGGGATCATTTCGATTCGCGGAAGGAGACGATGCTGATACTCCCGCAATAAATCAGTACGACGGTTCGTTTCCCCCAACGCCTGCAAGTACGCATCCAGCAGCATCAGATCATGCAACAGGCGTTCTTTGTCCGGGTGGCTGTCGATCTTCTCCAGCAGGTTTAACCATGTTCCCTGCACACGGGTCAGCAGATTCAACGCCATTCGACCGGTTGCAGAGGGGCGATCCTCCAGAGCCTCCAGAATCGGGACCGCCTGGGCTTCGTTTCCTTCATCGAGAAGACGGAGAGCTGTCACAATGTGAGAGAGCTTACGGCTGTCATCAAATGGATGGAGCCAGCCCAGAATTTTTGCAATGCACCAGGCCCATCGAAAACGTTTCGCGGCCAGAAAACGACTCAGCAGGTGAGTTCCCAGTCGCGGGAAGATGAGCAGAGCGAACCAGGCGATTCCTCCAAGATACCCGGCTCGAGTCGGGTCGAAGAAAACGAGAACAGACAGCAAAATGGCGATTGTGACTGGCAGGAACACCTGTTCCCGGGTCGCGCGTTCACTGAACAATTGAACGGCCATCACCCCACAACTGACCGCAACAGTCCAGATCAGAATCGTATTGAGATCCATACCGTCGTTTCAGAAGGAGAAGAGTGAAGGAATTCCTGACACTCTTCATAACGAGTCACGCGCCATCCATCCAGATCGAATAGGGACGACGCTAAAAATGACAGATTAAATGGCCGCCTGTGAGCGAGTTCCATAAGCCACGACCGTTTCAATGGCGGTTTGCATTTGTTCACGGTCGATTTCGTGAACGTCGATCTTGCCACCGATGTGTGTCAACATCGTGACCGTCAATCGTCCCCCCAGGTGCTGCCGGAACTCTTCCAGTCCATCAAAGAGAGGACGGGTCTCTTCCAGTGCGGGATGTGTCAGAGAGAGTCCTAAATCGGTGAGACACTTCAACACCCGTTCGGCGTCCTCTTTCGGAAATCCATGAACCAGGGAGGAATACACCGTGTCAATCGCCACTCCAATCGCCACGGCCTCACCATGTCGCAGTTCGAAATGGGTCATCGGTTCCAGCTTGTGAGCGGACCAGTGCCCGAAGTCGAGTGGGCGTGCTTCCAGCATTTCGAACGGGTCTCCGCCTCGAGTGATATGTTCCAGATGCAACAGAGCTGACCGTCGAATGACCTCTCTGGCAACGTTCATCTCCCGATTTCGAATCTGCTCGGCACTCGCTTCAATGCGGGCGAATTCTTCCGGATCTTTTAAGAGAGAGACTTTGACAGCTTCAGAAAACCCGCACCGGAAATCCCGATCTGGTAACGAAGCGAGCAGCGATTCATCATTGATGACCCCCCACGGAACTGCGAACGAACCGATCCAGTTTTTCTTTTCGAACAGATTCACACTGTTCTTCACTCCGACACCGGAGTCGGCCTGGGCGAGTGTTGTGGTCGGAAGACGAATGAGCCGGATACCGCGATGAGCAATCGCCGCCGCAAAACCGACGGCGTCAAGAACGGCTCCCCCTCCAATGACAACGACATAACTGCGACGATCGAGATCGGCCGCGTTCATGCACTTGAGCATCCGTTCCAGAATGTGAATATCATTCTTAACAGCCTCCCCCCCCGGGCAGATCTGAATGTTCCCTGTGAGACGGAATCGATCCTGATGACATTGTGCGAATGCCCGAATTCGAGCCGGTAACTGGGGCTGTGCCGCAGCCACATGTTCATCGATCCAGAACTGCACCCGAGGAAGTGCCTCGCCGGAGGGTTCAATCAGATTCAGAAGAATCTGATCATCTTGACCGAAGACATCTCGCGTGAGTCGCAGCCGATGCAGAAACGGAACCGAAAACGAGATGTCCATCGCAGAAGTATTGGAAGAAGTCATGAGATTCGGCGGGGGTTCATCGACTGGCGGAGGAGGAACACAAAACAAACTGAGGCGCAGTGTTTGTTGTGGAGACGTCAGCTCCAATAGATAAGTTTGTGTCGATACCCCATCAATTGCAATGGAAGCCCCGCCTGATCTCACCGATCTTCCAAAAATCCCGAAGACTGGATGAATGACATCACTTCTTCACTCTGATTTTTTCAGGGTTTGTCGAACACCATTGCGGAATAGCGGGTTCGTTTCTGAACAATGTCATGGGCTCGAACGACCTCGGCGAGTTCTTTCCAGTCGTCTGCGGTGAGTGCCCGATACATGGGCTTCGCCCGTATCAGCAGCTTGCGCTTCATCGGCGAATTGCCGAGCCAGGAGAACCATTCAAACAGCCGCTGGATCGGAGCGGTGACGCGCGGACTCCAATCTTCATGACGGCGAAGAACAAGTCCGGCGGCCTGGGCTCCCTGACGATACTGCTCCAATGACGACAAATCTTCCCACTGCCAGATCTTTCTGACCAGTCGGGTTTCCGGATCATTGCGATGCGCCCGATCCGCTTCGGTTCTCCATGTGAAGTCGACAACGACAAGACGTCCCCCGGGAGAAAGGACGCGAGCGGCTTCCTTTAAAAACTTGTTGCGATCCGGGAAATGGAACGCGGCTTCCAGACACATGGCGCGATCGAATGAGGCATCGGGAAACGGCAGATCAATGGCGCTTCCGGCGACATATTTCAGTCGCTGTTCTTCATGAAACAAGGTTCGGGCGACCTGAACATGCCGTTCCAGATAGTCGAGCCCGACAATCGTGGCATCAGACTGCAGGCAATGCAGCATGAAGGAACTCTTTCCACGACCGCAGGCGATGTCCAGAATGCGTTGACCGGGGCGAAGATCAAGTTGATCAACGGTCTCATAGACCAGACGTTCCTGAGCCAGCTCAAGGTTCCCGGGCAGATGTATCCATGAGAAAATTCCGCGAAACCGATAGGAACCCAGATTCATTAAAACGGGTCCCCAGGTGCCTAGCCGCATCAGGCGGAACATGACATTGGAGCCGTTGTAAGACGATTCCACGTCCGGATGCAGATCGGCTGTCGGCGTTTCCGTGGACGGGAAGTCGGCCTGCATCTGTGAAGAGGACGGGGGCATTTTGAAATCCTTTTGTTGCCCGATATTGTCCAGCGAACAGAGCAATGGCACAACAGCATGCGAGAGGCTCAGTTACTGAAAATCTGTTTCGTAATGTGTCCGTTAAGTGTAGGGGAGGTGATCAATCTCTCAATGGGAAGAACCTCCAGGAATATTATTGTTGTTCCTTAAGACGATTAATCACAATATGTTACGCTTGTTTTGTTTGTTTGGGGTTTCGTCTTTCCTGATCGTGATGAGTGTTGTTGACGACATGTCTGGGAAGAATAGGAATTGTGGGAAGAGGTTGGCGCCGTGTTTTAGAGAAACGGGATGAGTCCGTGGGGTGGGTCTGACCATCACTCAAGATTCCGGCAGAATTCGCCGAAATCATGTTCCAGATACGGTGGTTCTGTTTTGAGAGGGAACCATCTTTTTTGGATTGTTGTAACACATTACCAGAAAACACTTAAGAGTCGTTTTTCTGGTCGTTCCACTGCCGTTCAGTAGGGAGTTGTTCCCTACAACATCTTGTTGTCTGCGAGAGAGGAGCCAATAGACCTGTACAGATGGTCTGTTGCTGGAATCGAAATTGCCGGGTAAGTTCCTCCGCCATACGGCAAGGATTGCACGTTATTTTTTGCCGGAGTTCCTACTTTCGATCAAGATTACCGACCGGGCATCGTTGAAGTGATGCTCGTACGTAATCAGATCAGAGTGGTCCACCCCCCGGTCGCTTGAAAGGAATCAGGCATGAGCCACCTCACGTTGATGGCCGATTGTTCCGTCGTTGAAGAGTCACCACGGATTTATTCTTTTATCGAATTCGCATCTCAGCAGGCGCCTCGTGCTCCGCACATTCTTGCGATCAGCCAGCGAGCAAGAGTTGAGCACCAGAACCGCAGTTGTCCGATCTGTAACCGTGTGACAACGGAGTCGATCGAACTGAACAACGGGCGCATCGGAAAGAACGGCCGGATGATCCCCGGCACCGGAACCCTTGTTGGATTCAGCTGCAACGCCTGCGGCCACGAATGGCCGGCATAGAGCAAATAAATACTAAATAAAACAGAAGCACTAAGAACCAAATAAGGAAGACATGTTCTTTACGCTTTGATTATTGCGTTTGGTTCTTAGTACTTTTGCCTTTATTTAGAGCAACTTGCGAAATAACTTCCCCGTCCTCGCCACGCGGAATACAGCGTTTTTATTGTCAAAATGCGCGCTGCGCGGGCACCTGGTAGAGCAAACTGCTCTAGGATTTACTCCCCTCCCTTATCTCACCCGACACTGGAATGAGACAAAGCCCCCTGTTTTGCCGGGGAGCGGGTTGTCGAATTCAAAGGTGAGCAACTGGCTCCCTGCTCCGTTATCCACGGCATCGACCCCGCCGTCGAGGCTGGATTGAATCGATCCTTCGATGTATTCCAGTCGAGGAGACAGGTTGTCGACCAGTCGTACCTTGAGCAGATCACGGCCGCCCGTATTATCAAAGCGAATCGTGAAGGTGACGATATCGCCGGGATGAGCTGAGGCTTTGTCGGCCACTTTGATGATCTTCAAATCTCCCGGTGTCCGGCGGTCTTCGACTCCAGTGTAATCCTGAGCGGCAAACCGTCCTTGAAGCACCTGACCTTTTTCGTCCTGAGCGATGATAATTGGTCGGCGTCCGTCAGCCCATTCCTGAGCCGCAGTGACACTCTCCTGCAATGTGGCCTTGCTGACCTTGTCAAAGGTTCCTTCCTGAATGAAGCGAATCTCTTCGTAGACGTTGACCAGCTTGGTGTGATTTCTCGCGGCAATCGCCTTGTCGAGTTGATCATCACTGATGCGGGCATTCAGGCCGCTGGCGCGTGATCGGGTTTGAATCCCTTTCAACTCATCCGTTTGTCGCTGCTCACTGGTGACGGTTTTGGTGTTCATGCCGGCCACTTTGGTCTGGTCCTGATGACCTTCCGCTTTCACGATACTTTCCCCCTGCTGAGGGAGCGAAGATGAACGGACTTCTCCAAAGCGTGGAGAATAGACCTCGGCGACGGTACTCGCTTTGACATGGATTTTTCCGGTGTCATCCTGGAACTCGGCAACGGTGTCTTCCAGTCCGAGTCCGGCACGATTCCCGGCGTTGTAATGAACCGGCAATCCTTTATCACCACCGTCACGAACGTATTCATCGTCAGTAATTTCGAAACGTGGCATCGGTCGGGCTTCTGTCCCGATGACGGGAGGACATGCTTCACCGAGTGGACTGCCAGACAGGTCCGGGCAATCTGCAGCGGAAAGTCTCTGTTCTGGAACAAGCACTTCCGCCGAGACATGCGCCACCTTCTTGTGAGGCGACGTTTCACTGGAAGCGATTGCGGCGAAAGGATCTTCCCCGCGCGACAGGCGATCCATGGCATCCGCCTTCTGACGGGCGGAGTCGGCGACGACCGGAGCGCTGGCGACTTTCGTCGTGGCAGCCTTCGCTGTTGCTGCCTCACTTGCTGGAGGCTTGGCGGCGAGCTGTTGTTTCGGAGATGCCTTCGCCGGTTCGTTCGACGGTGTTTCCGCTGACTTCAAGGTGGCTGTTCCGGCAGGCTTCGCTTTCTTCGCGTCCGCCTGGGCGATTGCCTGTGCTCTCTCATTCGGACTGAAGATCTCTGTCACGTATTTGTTGACTGAACTGCAGGATGTGCTGCTTAAGAGCAGTGCGACCGCAGCGGCACTGGTCAATGAACGTGTGTAGCGAGCGAGAGCTGATTGATATTGCCGCTGAGTCATGGTCCGGCTCCCGGTTCGTTGGGGCATTGACTGGGGTCTGATGAGTTCTTGCAGGGTGCGTCGTGACGCACCCTACGGTTGTGGCTTCAAAATCTGCAGTGGTGACTGACTGAAGAACTCGTCTTTGGGAGAGTTCGGATCGGGGATGCGTCCGCCGATTCGGACGATCACCATGGGACGCCCTCGCAGGTCAGCCGCTTGCAGCAGGTTCTCGGTCGGTGGCAGATTCTCGATTCGTGCGCCAGCCGTCTGTGTGACGGGAAACGCGAGGTCCGGCTGTTCGAGATAAACTACTTTCGTGACCATCTGATCTTTCAGAACGGTCTCGATTTCTGATTCTGTAATCTGCACCGGAACCGGAAACTCCAGTTCCAGTCCGGCGGGGGGATGCAACCGGTCGAGCAGTTCGATCGTGGGATACAGTTCCACGCCGGGGAATTCCGGCATGTTGGTGATCTTCACTCGGTAGACATAACCAACTCCCAGTCCGGCCAGTGCCGGAGCGGGAACGGCCGCTTCATTCAATGGTGACCCGGGAAAGAAGCTGATCTGTCCGGTGCTGGGAAGTGAGATCTTCACCGGTTGTGGAAGTCCTGCGATCCCCGGTCGGGTGAGAGCACTCCAGCGACCAGCCACTCCGGTTGGAGCACGGTGATCCAGCAACGTGGTTCGTTCCTGAGCCATGGTCATTGTTGCGGTCAACAACAAAATCACGCCTGCACAGAGTGAGCCGATGCGACTGGTCAGGTTGGATGGAACTGGATGAAACATAATCCACACGGAAGGAAGCTGAGGTGACTTAGGAACTGGGAAACAGATGTTTCCTTGAGAGGGATTAGGAGTTAGGAGTTAGGAACTGAACATTCGTCTTTTCCTAAATCCTAACTCCTCCCGATCCCAGATTTCGGGAAACAATTGCTTCCCGGTTCGTGACATTAACACGATCAGCCGGAGCAAGCCCCGGCTGATCGATCCCCGTGAATTACTGTGGCGGAACCGCCCAGGCCGGAGCAGAGACTTCACCCTGCTGATAGACTGGATGTTTCTCCGTGTACTGAATGTACTTCACTGGTTCCGGCAAGCTCAGGCCGGGTTCGTGTCGGACATCGATGAGCACATGGTCCACCGGTTTCGGAAGGTTGTAGTCGGTGGTGTTCCGCATGGTGTGAGACTTCAGACCTGCTGGACGTCCCAATGGAATGTGTGGGGGACCAGGCAGACCGATTGGTGTTCCGGTAATCGGCATGCCGTACATTGGAACCCCGTTCATTCCGACGATTGGATCGTAAGGAGGACGGCCGGGACCAGCAGGTCCACCCATCATCATGTCCCCTGGAACTCCGCTTCCAATCTGTCCGTTCGACAGATGGTTACCGACAGGCATCGGTCCGATGAACTGGCCTTCTTCTCCGTTCACCCGTTGAATCCCGGATGGATGACCGTAGTGAGAAGACACGTCACCGATTCCGCCAGGAATCTCAAGGTTCAGGTTCCCCAATCGCAGGACAGCCATAATGGTTCCGCGACGATCCGCTTCGGAGACGGGGTCAAGACCTGGGCCAAGGCGGGTGGAAACCAGTTCTTCGACTCCTGCAATCGCCAGTTCTTGAAAACGTGCGTCCGGCAGGTAGATCACTTTTGTCACGAAGTTGTTGGTTTCGATCTGATCGAGATCTTCGTCAGTAATTCGCAACGGCAATGCATTGTGTTCCAGGTAAGCGGCTGTCTGTGGCTGCACTGGGTAAACGTGCAGAGACGGATAGACGGTCAACCCTTCGCGTCCGGGAATTCCGGAGAACTTCAGACGATAGGTTGCTCCCTGAACGAAGTTGTATCGTGCCGGGGCAATCAGTTGGTTCTCGGCGAATGTCGGGCCGATTTGCCATCCGATCGACAGACCTTCTGGTCCGAGGAATCGAACCTGAGAGGTACGAAGAGGAGCCTGCGGCATCCCCATGGCTCCTGCAGGAACAGACAGATTGAACGGCATCCCCTGACCCGGAGGGCAGGAGGGGTCTTGATGTGATGCCAAGGAGATATGCGGTCCAATAACGCCAGGGCCAGGACCACCGACCATCGGGCCGGGTTGGGCCAGCATCTGCGCTGGTGGTGCATGGTATTCATTTTTGTGCAAGGCCTGCTGTCCGTCGACGGCGCAGCCCACGCATACGATGAGCAAGGTGCCCAGTGCCAGGAAATACAGTCTCATTGCTCGTCCTCTTCCTTGTACTGCAAACGTTCCAAATTCTCCCGGTCTGAGAGGATTTCGAACAACGTGATGTTTTCTTCAGAGCCGCGAACAAAATCTCTCAAACGATGAAAATTCCCTTGCCGCGAGCGGATCAGGGACAGTTTTGTCAGGGCTTCGCAGGTTGCGGCCGGGACAAACCCGCCGCGATGGGTCCCGGTGGTTTTGCTCCGGATTGCAGTCGACCAATCTTTCCTTGAATGGCTAAAATCCGTATGAGAGCAATTTGCTCGACCGTATCCCCAGCCATTTGTTTCCTGGTGGGTGTGCGGTGCCCAACCGATCGAATGCCTTCACACCCGTTGGTGAGACAGATTCTTCATTTCCTTTCCCCTCGTCTGAGACAGGAAGAACGGAATGACGTTTCGGTCTCTTCTGTTTTCGGATTGACAGCCCTGCAATCTTTGGAAAATCCGTCACTTTCAGGACAACATGAAAAAACTCTCCAAACTGACTTTTGCTTTCATGGTCGCTTTTGCGATCGTCGGCCATGTCGCAGGGGTCTTCGCATGGCAGGAATCCACTGAGAAAAAGGCCGAAAAGGGAGGAGAAGCCGCGTCGGAAGACGTCTCGGCAATTCCCTCCACGACGTCGGACCCGAATGCCGTGGACCTGCTCGATCAGGCCAAAACCCGTTTGTTTGAAAGACGTTCCGTTCAGGCAGATGTCGTTCAGACCGTCTCTCTGGGAGAATATCGGGTTCGCTCGTCCGGAAAATATGTCTCGGCGACCGGGTTTCGTCACCGGTTGCAGTATCAACTGTCACTGGGAGATTTGACCGGAGAATTTCTGGAAGTGTGTGACGGACAGATTCTGCACACCCGACGGCAGATTACGCCGGTCAACAACAAGTTTGATGCGGTGGCTCAGCCTGAGACGGAAATGACCCGTCGCGACATTCAACGAATTCGACGGGAAGCACTCGGTATTAAGGATGGAAACCCGACGGCGGATCTGTCCGACGCCTTACGGGCGGCAGAAGCAGGACTGGGGGGACTTCCGGCAATTCTCGCGATGATTGAACGGACCATGATTCTCGAACCGGTCCGAACGCAGACGGTTGGGGATCGTGACTATTTTGTTCTTCAGGGACGGATGCGACCGGATCGACAAAAGGAACTCCTCACTGGACTCGGTTCTGCCGGGGGACAGCAGGTCGCCGGGTTCCTGCCGGATCTGGTTCGTGTTTATCTCGAACAGGAAACACTTTTCCCGGAGAAGTTTGTCTATCTGAAGAAAGTCTCCGGGAAGAAAGAGGAGGGGGCAGCCCGGCCTCTGGTTCCACTGATCACCATCGAATACGACAACGTGATTCTGGACCAGCCGCTCCAGGAAAGTCAGTTCATCTACATGGCTCCCCCCGGACTCGAAGAACGGGACGAAACGGCCATGTACATCGAAATGATGCGCCAGGCCGCCAATGCTGTGTTGACACAGCCGGAAGCGGAAGGGGCGGGAAAAGAGAAAGCGGAGTAGTGCGTGCGAGCCTCAATACTCACGTTTGTCACTGTTCCAGGTACTTTTGGTGCATGGCAATCAGAAGCGCAAAGTTCCCTTGATCGGCCGACCTGATCGCTTGAAGATACTCATCTCGAATGACACTGATGGAGCCAATCGTCTCTTCCGGCCATAGGACTAAAGGAGACTCATGTCGTGAAAGCCAGATATTGGCAAGCATTCGAGCCCATCTTCCGTTGCCATTGAGAAAGGGATGAATCTGAACCACTCGATGGTGCAGGTGGGTCGCCTGCTCGACGACGTCTGACCAATTCGATTCCCAATATTTTAAATCATCAAGAGTTTGTCTTAACGATGATTCCACTTGAAGCCATGGAACTCCAATGTTGAGATTTTGCTGGCGGGGCCGTCCTGCCCAGTTCCAGATCTCCCCAAACATCTCGTGATGTAATTTTAAACACCAGGAGAGATCAAATGGAGCCATTCTGGCTGTCGGAGTCTGAGCAAGGTATTTGACGGTTGCTTTGCGTATGTTTTCTGCTTCCGCCAAAAAAAGTTGCTTTCGGGTTCTGATATTTTTCAGTATCAGTCCGGAAACATCGTCGAGTGGCGTTTCACCTGGAAGAGGAGCCCACTTCATCACTTCTACCTGGCCCAAAGTTTTTGTTTCGAAGACAAGATTTCCTGGCACGTTTTACGAACCATCCTTTGAAGATCCTTGTCTTCGAGCCCTTGCCCTTCGATGGCAGATGTTCCCTGAACAAGGCGAACGACTCGCTTCGCTTTCTTCAGTGCTTCCCGTTCCTGAAGTGCCTTCGCTTCCGACAACGGGTTCGCATTCAGACTCATATCCAGTGCCTGTGCAATGGAAATGACCTTTTCCAGGGAGACGCCCTGATTCTTTCCTGACAGAATCCGGTTGACCGTGGGTAGGGAGACCTGACTACGGCTCGCGAGTGACGCGCGACTCATCCCCAGTGAGATGCGTCGACTCTCAAGTTCCTGAATCAGTTTCATCTTTCTGCTCCCTTTGGCTACCAGTCCATTTGCAGCAGCGCAAAATAAAAGGTGCTATCAAATATGATAGCACCTTCTTGGCGGATGTCATTTGAGAAATCAGCTCCAGACCCAGGAGCGGTACTGGGAGCAATTGAAACAGGACGATTACTCCGGTTTCTCCAGTGTCGGGCGTTCGGGAGGAACTTCACGGATCGCCGGGTCGGAAGTCGGAAGTTCCGGGAGTGTTGATTCCTCGTCAGATCCACCTGCCGGAGTCGGTAATGTGGCTGCCGGAGAGTCGAAGTAAATCTCACCCAGCGGACCAGGAGCGGAGACAGGGTCTTGAACCGGTCCCATGATACGGGATGCATCGCGGGCATAGTTTCTCGCATCGGACTGATGCTGTGCGTCCGCATAGGCTTCCGGTCTCCAGCTCCCTTCCGCCAGATAGATGGAGTTATGGGTCAGGATCGTTCCTTTACGGAACTGCAGATCGTTCAGGGCCTGATTGTATTGCACCAGACTTTGATAATAGGCCACTTCCGCTTCTGCCTGACGCAATTGTGCCCGAAGCAGTTCGTCCAAAAGAATCGTCCCTTCACGAATGTTCGGTTCGAGATATTTGACGTTCTCCCGGGCCGCGATCATGCGGTTCATATTCAGTTCCGCTGAGGCAAACGCACGGGCAACTTCCTGGAATGCCGAGGCCAGTTCCAGAGTGACTTCCTTCTCCTGTTCGACAAGGACCCGTTGAGCCTTGGCGACACGCAGTTCGTAGTTCCGAACCTGCGACATTGCGGCACGGAATCCGATCTGCCAGTTAAACTGAACTCCCAGATTCCAGCCGGTCTGATTTCCAGCCGTCATGTTTTCATAGAAGTGAGAGGTCGCCGTCGGACCGTTGTATCCCAGCAAATCGTCGCCGAATCCGTTCACCTGATAACCACTGACGAAGTTTAACTGAGGACGAACAAGGCTTTTTGCTGCCTCCAGTTGAAGTTCCATACTTTT
The DNA here is from genome assembly GCA_035556335.1 of Planctomicrobium sp. Classification (GTDB taxonomy): domain Bacteria; phylum Planctomycetota; class Planctomycetia; order Planctomycetales; family Planctomycetaceae; genus Planctomicrobium. Next base: position 14,954 of record DATMFC010000608.1, read on the forward strand.
CAGATTCCACTTCTGACTGCGAAGCTCAACTCGCTGAGTCAAGGCCTCGGTCAGGCTGATGTACCAGTCTGGAACAAGCTGTGCCGTGACGGGTTCGTCCAGTGGTCTGAGGGTATGTCCATCATTCGCCGGCAGCCCCATCAGGCGTCGCAGGCGGACTTCGGCTGTATAGATTTGCGATCGGGAATTCACCGATGCGGCTTCAGTCGCAAAGTACTGATCCCGTGCCTGAGCGACTTCCGCTCGTGTGCGGACTCCTCCCTGAAGTTGCAGATCGGCAATGCGCCAGGTCAGCAATGCTGATTCCCGGGCGGTCACGGCTGTGTGATAGTTTCGATAGGCGAAGTAGAGTTCCCAGTAAGAGTTCTCAACGTCTTTTACGAGATTTCGTAATGCCAGTTCGAAGTTCGCAATCGAGATGTCTTCATTGATTCTGGCAATCAGAACCCCTTGTCCGACCCCGCTCACACCCCCGAATGCCTGACTGATCGGACCGGCAATCTGCGTGAACTCTGTTCCGGATCCCGCCCACAACGGCAAGAGGTAGTTGACCCCGACGGCACCAGCGTAGGACGAAGGATATCCCAGGGTCGGCGAATTTGAACCAGTGTAGAGCACGTTATGGTTCAGACTGACGACGCCACCGTTTCCAAATGTTTTCTGAAGGGTGGCATCGAACTGGCCAGACTCTGTCGAAATCGTTTCAAAAGGAGTCGCAGCGAATGTGCTGTTGTTAATCAGCTCGTTGCGTCCCCAGACCATGCTGGCATTCAACTGCGCATCGAATGCAGACAACGCGGCCTCGACCCCTCGATTTCCGAAGAGCACACCCGATGCGGTGATCGCCGGATCGTATTCCGTCGGGGTATTCGACGGATTGGTCATCAACGAGTTTCCTGCGAGAAACGTTCCGGCTTCCCGAATGACCTGGCTGTTCTTCAGCGCCAGTTCCATCGTTTCCGCCAGCGAGATATCCCGGATCGGAATTTCACCGGTTTCCAGAATCGTTCGGGGCGGTTCGGTATTCACTACCTCTTCCGGCAGCGGTTGACTGACGTTTGGAAACGCCACTTCCGTTGCATGTGCCCGATACAGGTCACGTTGTTTTGTTGCGGCGTACTTAACGTCGTTTCGATCGCGGACACAACCGGTGAAGCCTGTCATCAACGTTGACGTCATGGCAACTACGGTGGTCCACTTTTTTAATCCGAATTGTCTTCCAATTCCCATTTTACAGTCGCTCCCGATCGCAGTGGTTCTGCACTTCGTACGGAAGCTATCGTCCATGCAGACCGTGTACGATGACTGATTCCTCCCATGCTAACCACCGCTCGATGAGGTGCTGCCAGTGCTGTTTGCCTGTCTTGCCGGACCGGCTTTTCTGTCAGTTTTTACGCAGGTGAAAGATCAGGAAAAAGAAAGAGCGAAGTGATCCTGAAGCAAATTGAGAAATATCTCACCCGTGACGTGTGTTGTCATTGCAAGCTGTTTTTTGCAAACATGTTACAGGTGTTAGGGTAATCGCAATACTGCTGTGGAAATGTAATGATCATGGCGATTGCCGTGGTCGGGAAAGCTTTGTCGTGATTAGGCTTTGCCCCGTTAGACCCCTGTCGCTTCACATCACGCTTGATATGCTTTTTTTGCGTCCAAATCAGATTGGACCGGGTGTGTCACCTGTAATTACCGTTTGCAATCGTCAGGGAATTTCCGGAAATGCAGACTGCCGGAATAATGCCAGCAGGGAGTGCCAGGGAGAGTGTGCAGGAATTGATGTGTTTTTGTCTGACCAGACAGCCTGTACAAACCGGTCAATTCAGATTCGAATCAGGATTCGTAATATCCTTTTGCAGCCGCTTCAGAAAGTCGATGACTCTACGTTCGCCCGGGCATCTTCGAAATTTGTTTTCGCATTCACTGGCGATAAAGTGAGACTTTTGCGTGCCTCAAAGCCTCTGATCGCCTGCCCACGGTAGAGCAAACTGCTTTATTCAATTCACCTTCCGGAAGGAATTGGCTTTGTCATCTCCACCCCCTTTCACTGAAACGACCGCGATTCGAGGAACGTTGTCGGCGCCTCGGCGTCCTGTGGTGATTGTTGGAGGAGGCGTGGTCGGAGCGGCCTGTGCCCATTACCTTGTCACGGCGGGTGCTCCGGTCCTGCTGATCGACAAACTGCAATTCGGTCAGGGTTGTTCACACGCCAATTGTGGATACGTCTCTCCGAGCCACATTCTTCCGTTGTGTCGGCCCGGTGCGGTTTATACGTCGCTGAAGACACTGTTCCGCCGGAACTCGCCGTTTCAAATGCGGTTTCGGTTCGATATCGATTTCTGGAACTGGCTCTGGAAGTTTGCCCGACGTTGTAATCGAGTCGATATGTTACAGGCAGGGCATGCCCGACACGCTCTCCTGCAATCCTCCCGAACCTTGTTCGACCAGTTGTTCGCTGAGAATGTGCTGACAGAGTGTGACTGGGAAACTCTCGGACTCTTATTCGTTTATCAGAGCAAGTCTCATTTCGAAGAGTATGCAAAGACGGACGAACTGCTTCGCCGTGAATACGGTCTGGGAGCCACCGCATTGCCGGAAGCGGAACTTCTGGCAAAAGAGCCCTCACTCCTCCCGGGAGTCGGGGGAGCCTGGCTTTATGAAAGTGATGCCCATCTTCGTCCGGACAAACTGATGACCGCCTGGAAGCTGCGGCTCGATCGGGCCGGGGTTGTCATTCGGGAACATTGTGAACTGGTGGCACTGGAAGAAGGGGATCACTGTATTTCCGCCTTGATCACCAGTGCGGGCCGGATTGAGGTCGATCAGGTCATCTTCGCGACGGGAGCCTGGTCACGATTGTTGCAGTCGCGCCTGAAAACCCAGATTCCAATTGAACCGGGAAAAGGGTACTCCATCACAATGAACCGTCCGGCGGTCTGCCCTCAGTATCCGATGATCTTCGAAGAACACCGGGTCGCGGTCACTCCGTTTCAATCCGGCTATCGTCTGGGATCGACGATGGAATTTGCAGGATACGACCAGTCGATTCGTCCGGAGAGACTGAAACTTCTCACCGATGGTGCTTCGCTGTACCTGAAGGATCCGGTGGGCGAACCCGTTGTGGAGCGCTGGTACGGTTGGCGTCCAATGAGTTGTGACGGAGTTCCGTTAATCGGCCGGCTCCCGGCGTTCAACAATGCCTGGCTGGCGGCAGGACACAGCATGCTGGGACTTTCCATGTCGACCGCGACCGGAAAGCTCATCTCGGAATTGGTGACCGGAAAGCATCCCCACATCGACCCGCACCCGTATCGCCTTGATCGTTTTTGACGGGATCAATCTCGATTTCCTACCGCCTCAGTCCAAAAGCAATAAAAGCGGCATCTTCGAATGAAGATGCCGCTTTGAGGCAGGTTTCAGTTGGGAGCAATCAGTTGGAAGTAATCGGTTTTACTTCTGGACGACGGCGATATCGGCAGCTTTGTCTGTGTTGATGTCGCCGGCAGGTTTTCGGCTGGCTCGCCATCCTGCAACACGGATCACATTGTTTGTGTCGCTGCTGGCAACCGGGCCTTCTTCAACAACCGGAGAGTGTGGCTGAGGAGCAGGCACGGCATCCTGACGATAGGTGGGGTTCTGCAACGGGATGTCATTGTCGGAAGTCGACTGTTGGCGAATGGTCCCTTTGCTGGTGTCTGGCTTGGCGGCGGTTGGAACGGGGTCCGCTGCACTGGCAGTGACTCCACCAATATCACCAGAGTAGACCATTCGGGTTCGTGATCCGACGGCGACACGCTGTGTTGTGGTGATCGGCTCGTAAGCAGTCACAGTCTGATCTTCCCAGACAGTTCGTTGTACGGCAACTTTCTGAGTAGTCTGCACAGCAACCTGTCGAGAGACGTTGTAGGTCACCTGACGAGTGACAGGAACCTGAACAGTGCGGGAGACTGGAACCTGAGAGGCGACAACATTCGGGACAAATTCACGTCGGGCGACATAGTTTGGAGTGAATGTATTACGCAAGGAATATCCCATCCGGTTCATTTGTCCCATCAGACCCGGACGGCTGTCGTAGGCACAAGGGGAATACTTGGGAATCGCCTGACAACTGGTTTGCCAGTAGCTCTGATTGATCGTCACCGGACGCATTTCGGTGACCTGTTGCGGAACGAAAGACTGCACGTCGACAGTACGGGGCTCGCTCACAGTCTGATAGGTAGTGACAGGACGATCTTCGTAATCGGTGACCACTTTGGCCACTTTGACGGTTTTCTGATACGGCTTGTATTCTACTTTCTGCACGTCCTGATAAACCGTTTCGGTGACAGGCTTCATGCAAGGGCAGTCGAGTGAAGCGCTTTGCATCAC
>DATMFC010000609.1:0-2771 GCA_035556335.1 Planctomicrobium sp.
CTCCCAGATCGGCCACGGCGCCGCGACCGACACGCCCAACGGCACTTGCACCGGCCACATTGATATTCACGTCAGTGGGGAGACCTCGCTGGTCAACGGCAGGAGTGCCTGGCTCATCGAGCACCGCAGCACCAATAACACCCCAACCAATGCCGACGTCACCTTCTTCACCGGCACGCTGGATGACGACGCTGCCAACATCGTGCCCGCTACCTCCACGCTGCTGAACGCCGACTTCGGCACGATGATGTCGGCGAATCTGGCTGGTGGGAACGTCATCATCGGCTCGACCAACGGTGACATGCTCGTGAACGGGGCCTTCAACTATAACCAGCCGAACACCCTGACGTTCCTGTCCACCAGCAACATCAATTTCAACGCCAGCGTCCAGAACAGCCATGCGACGGCCGGAAACATCAACATCGTCAGCGGCTGGGACGGCACCAGCGGGTTGACACCGATCGCTCCCGGCAGCCCATTCGTCGCCTTCGCCCCCACCGACTTCCTCGCTGCTGATGTGAACGATGCGAGCATGACCCTGTTCGGCAACAATCAGGGGAGCGTGTTCATCGGTGATGGCACTCAAACGACCGGCAACACCAACGTCTTCGGCTACGACCCCGCTGGTCAACGGACTCACCGTCAATCCCGCCACTCTGTCGATGACGCCTTGGGATGTCATTAAAACCCGAAATTTGGAGTACCACTTTAACGGAACAGAGTTCAGTGTCGCCGGACTGCAAAACGGAGAATCGATCGGCTCCGTGACCCTGACCAGCCCGGGCGAGGCTGCTTCGGCGGCATCGGGAACGTATGCAATTACCGCATCCAATCCCGTCGGAGGAACGTTCAACATCAACAATTATCAGGTGACATTTGTAGATGGAACGTTACTGGTCGATCCCGTATCACCATTTGTCCTCAACAGTCAGGAGACACTGGACGGTTTTGATCGCCCCATGGATTACGCAAACAGTATTCGACACCTGGTCATCGTCACTGGCTCAGGAGAAATCATTCTGATTGTTCCGACAACCGAGGAACAACAGAATGACGAAGAAGAGGGAGCCGACGGCGTGAAAGGGACGATTCCGTTCGATCTGAGATTCAGCGGACAACAGGCCGCCAATTAAGATGGGCATTTTATATTGCACTGGGCAGTGAGGAGAGTTCACCAGAATCGGTTTGGACAGAAGGGCGGCGAGCACTCCGGACTACTCCGCGAGGACGTGTTGTCATCAGATGCCCAAGGCGGGAGTCGAACTCACAAACACTCAGGTTACCGTTTTTTTGTCAACTCGGCAATTTTCTCGTGCCATTTAGCAACTTCGTCATCATCGCCCGCAGCAAGCTTCATCATTAAACCAAGGAAGACCATACGACCAGACATTGCAGCGGAGTAATCAGCCTCGGTTAGATCAATATCATCAAAGTCTGGATTGGCGGGTACCTCGATCTCACGGATCCACCACCTCTCAATCTTTGCCACCAACCCATTGAGAGCAGCGAACAAGTCCATAATGATCAACAATCGCGTTGCGGTGACCGGCAATTCATCAAAGAGTCTCGTTTTACTTACGTCTGCATTCACAACAACACACTGGCCCGCGCCATGAATGGCACGGGACGAATGGCGATGTCACCCTGGAGGAGATTCGCCGCCTTAACGCCCTGCATACCACACTTATTTTCAGGACGGTCATTAATGCAGGGACCGCGAATTACTGTCCTGATTCAAAAAGACTTTTAATCTGATCCGGGGACAAAGCGTGATGGAAGATGGCGAGTTCGTCGATGCGACCATCCCAGAAGCCAGGATTCCGTTCATCCGGAGCCGAGCCATCCGGGAGCAGTTTCGCACCAATGCCGAGTGCTTCCGGGCCGGTCGTTCCCAGGCCGGCGCAGGGCTGTTGATCCACAGATTTCCCATTACGAAAGAGTGTCACCGACTCTCCGTCGACAACAAAAGCAACATGGTTCCATTGATGGAGTGGGAGCGGTTCCGAGTCTCGAATCTGAATCCGTTTGCCGAGTGCGTCAAGAATCTGTACTTCCAGTTCCCCTGAATCTTCGTTGATTCCAAAATGGAACTGACCTCCAAGGCCATAAGGTTCACCTGTCGTTTCATCGAGTTCAATCGCCCAGTGCTTGGCAATCGCAGCCCAGCGTGGCCGGCTTTCTGCCTTCACCCAGGCACACAGAGTGATCTTGTTATTCATGGCTCGCGGGAATTCTGGAATGATTGCATAGGACGTGGTTAACGGGCCATCAAGACGCAGTGCCTGCTCAACACGACCGGGGGCAAATGGTGGTGAAATCATCTGGTCGCAGTGAAGAAAGGCCGGGGTATTTCCGGTTCCTGAATCGGAAAGCGTGCGGCCATCGACTGATGAGGCCATTTGAAGATACGTCACGGGTTGTAGTGATTGAATCATCTCAGAATAACTGTGCTGACTACTCAGTTGTCCGTCACTGGATTCGGTCAGTTTACGAATGAATCGCTCACGGGAAATGTCGATCCCTTGCGGGATGCGGCCCACGCTGCTGATCCGTGTTGCCTGATCGGTAACGAGCCGAACTGCTGTTGTCGTCATCGGGGCCATCTTCGGGCGAACATCGACTTCACCATCAAAGACATGGACTTCGCTGCTGGTATCATTAAAGACCTCGACGGCGAACTCCGTACCATGGTCAATGACATTCGCCGTTGGAGTATGGACAGAAAACCCTTTCCCGGTGGGGCCCACCCGGGCACTCAGGACGCCACGATT
>DATMFC010000610.1:0-6200 GCA_035556335.1 Planctomicrobium sp.
GGTCGCATTGCGTGGAGAAGCCGCCGCAACGGAATGGATGCTGGCCCACGAATGTTTCGCCGAACTGGGAGACCGCAAGAACGCTTACCACACCGCAAAAGAGGCGATCGTCTTCGCTCCGGACCTGTACGAAGGCCACGAACTTTTCGGACTCTGGCTCTACCGGAATGGAATGTTCCCGGAAGCGGTCCGGGAGTTGGACTGGTGCATGAACCGCAAGCCGGAAGAATCCTGGCTGCAGACGATTCAGGCCAACGCCCTCGAACAACTGACCTCTCCTGCTGACAAAGTTCAATACGCCGAACAACCCGGCGAATCGGTCATCCGGTAGAGATCGAATTTTCTGATCGATACTCTCCTGTTGCAGGGAGTGCGGATGTAAGACCTTCGATGAACATATCTGTCTTCTGTGAGGAAACTCTATTGATAAAGATATCCTTCGTAATGCTGTCTGCTCTGGTGATCAATTGTTCTTCCGGGTGTGCCACTTACTACGGGGCTTATTGTTTATTCGGGAATCATTATAAGGACGGAGATCAGAATCACTTCGACAGTTATGACGATTACAAAACGAATGTCGAGAAATGGGAACAATGAAGGGGCATCCAGTAGTTGTAGGGCAGGCATTGCCTGCCGCCCCGTTTGTATCGTCATGCGGTGCATGACCTACGGAAACTACTGGTCTAAAATTCATCATCGTCAGGGTAGTTGGATGTTGCGTCAAAGAGGGCATTGAGGACTTCCGGGGAAGTCTTGGGGGAGAGGCGGCGCACGTCTCCGTTTGCCACCAGGACGACAGAACCAGCAGGGTGATAACTTGAAAACGGTTGGTCTGACTGGTCGGTGACTTCCCTCAGCACACGAACAGTCGTTCGATCGGGATCGACGATGACATCACGCGGTTCTGACCAGATGATTCCCGCTCCACAGACTTCCACCAGAACGGCCGCATGGCTCATTCCTCCGGTGATCTCTTTCATTTTTAGTGGTGGCTTTCCCGGGGAATAGACGCCGTGTTCACTGACCGGAATCGCATAGGCCGTCGAGACCAGAGCATCTGGTAATGGAGGCGGCATGCTCGGACACGTCCAACTCGAGACAACTGTTTTTGCAATTGGGAGGTTCTGTTCAGAGTTCCACTCCTGGGACTGATCATACTTCTTAAATAAAGATTCTTTATCAAGAAGCGGCAAGAGATCGATTCGCCAGCTATGCGGTGGATCTCCGCTGGCCTGCAAAGGGAAGGTCTCGTACATGTCATAGTAATTATGCATTGCCAGTCCGATCTGCTTCACACCTTTACACTGAGAACTTCTGGCCGCTTCTCTGGCGAATTCAATGATGGGTTGCAAGATCGTCAATATCAGCATGAAGCCAGCAAGGCTTCCAATGGTCAGCCGAAGACGAATTCCATTTCCTCCTCGCAGAATCCGGATCAGATGGACAAGAAGGATCAGAAGAACCGTGACAGATAAAGCAAGGTAAACACCATGGTTAAATTGTCTCGTCCTGAAATAATCAACAGCATTGAAATGGTAGATCCCCGCCAGCAGGAAACCTGTCACTGCAATCCAGATGAAATCCCATATTCGCCCTTTTCGTTTTGACTGGTCAAACAGCCCAACGAACAGCCCAAACAGGCAGAGAATGGGAATCACAACGAAAATGAGAAACAACAGAGTTCCGGCAACGAATTCGAGTAAAGCATTCATACGTTCGGCTCCGCTGATGAATTGCCCGTTGTCATGCTTCAGTAGTTGTGTAGCAGGCATTGCCTGCCGCCTCATTTGCGGTGCATGACCTACTGTTCCGTCTACCAGATGGTGTCACGCAATAATTAAGCCATACACAGCGATTTGTGATAAATCTCACCTGACAACGATGATAGCCAGACCACTACGGAAATTGACGCTGACGCGACAGGACGCGGAACCTAAGCTTGAACTCCTTTAACGATGCAATCTCGCTAACACATGTTAAGTGATATTTGCGATCTGTCCCGATCCATACCAGCTCACATCGTCTCGGTACAAAATAGAAGCGAAGAAACCAGCTGAACGTTGGCCGTATTTGAATTCGACAATTGCATTGCCCCCCTGACTTTTTGCCTTTACCGCCATTAGTTTTTTGACATCGTTCAAATTTTTAAGCTGCGCTGATGTGATGATCCCGTTTATTCTGACCTCAACAGGGGCAATAATTTCGCATCTTTCAGGGATTCCTTCGATAAAACGAATTCCATCAGTAGTTGTCTCAAACATCCTCTCTCTCCAGTACAACGACCAGTTCATCACGGGTGCCACCGAACGAAGGAATAGAAGCTGTTGCAATCCCTTTCACCTTCCACCCCTGTTGAGCATATGCATTGAGCGCTTTTTCCAAGGCTTCTGGATCAAACTTACCGGAAAACCATTTGTCCTTTTGTGTAAGTACTTTGTATTGGACCGGCATTTAGATTCCTTTTTCATACTTAGCAAGATAACACGACTTGAACACCAATTGGGGGTTGGCGGTAGCGACTTCAGTCGATTGTCCTCACACGTGACTGGAGGTGCAACTAATCGTGTACGACCATGTTTTCTCGCTGAGAGCTGCGTGCTGAAGGTTGGGGTTAAAAGAATCAGTAAGGGACGCATCTGGAACGAAGACTCACATCGCCGCGCGTCGCCCCGGTTTGGCGCGGTGGATGTGTTCGTTCGCGCATCCGGCGGAGGTCGGGAGCAGTTTCTTGGGACTGCAGCGTCCTTCCGGATTGAAGACGTGGCGCACATCTCCCATCACTTCCAGATCCACGGGAGTGAACAGTTTGTCCATGAAGCTGATTTTCTCCACGCCGATTCCGTGTTCTCCGGTGACGCTCCCTCCCAGTTCCAGACAGCGGGTGAGAATTTCGTCTCCAGCGAGAATCACACGTCGAATCTGGTCTTCGTCCCGTTCATCAAACAGCAGAATCGGGTGAATGTTCCCGTCGCCGGCATGGAAGACGTTCACGATTCGTAACCCGTGACGTTTTTCAATCTCCTGAATTGACGCCAGAATATCGGGAAGCCGGGTGCGGGGAACGACGCCGTCCTGAGTGCAGAAACTGGGGGCAAGTCGACCGATGGCTCCGAACGCCTGTTTCCGGCATTTCCACAGAAGCAGCCGTTCCTGCTGCGACTGGGCACGACGGACTTCTCTGGCTCCGTGGTGAAAACAGATTTTCTCGATGCGCCCGGCCTCAGCATCAATTCCTGCTTCGAGTCCATCTACTTCAATCAGAAGAATCGCCCCGGCATCCAGAGGGAATCCAAAGTGAAACGCCTGTTCGACGGCTCCAATGATTCCCTGATCCATCATTTCGAGTGCAGCGGGAATGATTCCGGCGGCAATGATTCCGCTGATCGCTTCCGTCGCCTGTGTGACCGTTTCGAAGATTCCCAGCATCGTGCGGTACGAGACCGGGTCACGTGTCAGTTTCAGCCAGATTCTGGTGCAGACTCCAAACGTCCCTTCACTCCCCACGAATAGTCCTGTCAGATCGTATCCCGGAGATTCTTCTGAAGGTCCACCGAGGAGGGCAATTTCACCGGTCGGGAGGACCACTTCAATTCCCAGAACATGATTGACTGTCACGCCGTATTTCAGGGTATGCGGTCCACCCGCATTGGTGGCGACGTTCCCGCCGATCGTGCAGGCTCCCTGGGAACTGGGGTCGGGGGCGTAATGGAACCCGGTCCCTTTTAGTCTCTGTGTCAGATGAACGTTCACGGCTCCCGGCTGGACGACGGCATACCGGTCGCGCAGATTGATTTCTTCAATCTCCCGCATTCGGGTGAGGCAGATCATCACGCCTCCCCCGACCGGAAGTGTTCCTCCCGCCAGACTGGTTCCCGCTCCACGCGGCACAAACGGGACGTCATACTGATTACAAAGCCGGACGATTTCCACAACATGCTGAGTTGTAGAAGGGAAGACGACGATGTCTGGAAGTTTCTTTTCGACGATGTAACCGTCGCACTCGTAAACCAGTCGTTCATCCGGCGAGGTGAGAACAGAGCTTTCCCCCAGCAATGAATGCAGACGGGAAACCAACTCCGTCGCCGGTCCTGCGGTGGGGGGAGTCCTGGTGTCTGACGCCGGGGAAATCGCGGTGCTGCTCATCTGTATTTCTTCGTGCTTTGAAAGAGTTCACGCAACGGCCAGAAGGGTCTCCAGCAATCAATCTTCAAGTCGAGAGATCATATCTGATCAGTTTGTGAACAACAGGCGGATTGACCGATTGTCTTTGTCGTAATCCATACTCATTGAGGTTACCATATGAAGCAAACTGAATGTATCCAACGGCCGAAGTCCTGAACGCCCTTGCCCCACAGATGTCATTATGATGCGATCACTACGAAACATCCTGCCGATTCTTCTGATCCTGAACGCGGGGGCGTTGTCGGCTCTGGCCGCTGATGTCAGCACAGTGGCCGGGAATAGTAAAAAAGGGACCGCTCCCGACGGCAGCAAGGCGATCCAGTCTTCCATCGGTGAACCGTATGGAGTGGTGATCGGGCCAGACGGGGCACTGTATATCTGCGAAATTGCCAATCATCTTGTGCGTCGGGTTGATCTCAAAACCGGTGTGATGACTCGCGTGGCCGGAACCGGAACTGTCGGCTACTCCGGCGATGGTGGCTCTGCTCTCAATGCCCAGTTGAATGAACCGTACGAAATTCGGTTCGACTCCAAGGGGAACATGGTGTTCGTCGAAATGAAGAACGCCGTCATCCGTCAGGTCGACAAGAACACCGGGATCATTTCCACGGTGGCCGGAACTGGAAAAGTCGGGTTCTCCGGAGACAATGGCCCCGCAACTCAGGCGGAAATGAAACAGCCTCATTCCATCGCTCTTGATGAGCGGGACAACATCTATGTCTGCGATATCGGCAATCACCGTGTTCGACGGATCGACAGCAAAACCGGGATCATCACCACCATTATTGGAGGTGGCGCAAATCCCCCCGGCCCCGGAGCTTCATCGATCTCTGATCTTTCATTGAAAGGACCACGCGCTCTGGACTATGCAGGCAAAGGGATTTTTGCACTCGCCTTGCGCGAAGGAAACGCGATTTATCGGCTTGATCTGAATGCAAAAACTCTCACTCATCTCGCAGGAACCGGGAAGAAGGGGTACAGCGGAGATGGTGAGGATGCCCGACAGGCACTTCTTTCCGGCCCGAAAGGAGTTGCCATCGATTTTGCTGGAGATATCTATTTCGCTGATACGGAAAGTCACACAATCCGGGTTATTCGTGCCGCTTCCGGAAAAGTCGAAACCGTTGTCGGAGACGGTAAACGGGGAGACGGACCCGATGGAATTCCACTCAATTGCCGTACCGCCCGCCCTCACGGGGTTTGTGTTGATCCGGACGGGAATGTTTACATCGGGGACAGCGAAAACCATCGTGTTCGGCTCCTGAAAGTTCGATAGAACTCAAGGGGACGGTCGAACAGCAATTTAGAGCCGCGAATAATACCTCTCAAACGATGAAGATTTCCTTTCCGCGAGCGGATCGGTGTCAGTTTTGTTAGGGGTTCTTAGAGTTCCTGTTGACCTGAAAACGGATCGGGGGCTACAACCCCGTTCCTCGTTTTGCCATGATTGCTGGTAGACCAAGCACTGCCGACAGTCTGTGCATCTCGGGGAGATCGTTCGAAAGATTTTCCGGGGAGTTCAACGACGGGATTTATCGCCGTTCATGCGTACTTTGCGACTCATCGCGTGTCTCCTGATTGGAAACACCAGCCTGTTTGCCGCAGGATTCGAGCAGTTCCTCGCCGAATCCGGTGTTGCACCTATTACCGTTGAGCCGCTGTTCACGCTGCAGAATGACGTCGAAAGTTTCGCGATTGCTCCCCCACCGGAACCGTCTCTTGATGTTCCTGCGGGGCCCCCCGTACTGGGGGAATCGGAACTTCCCCCGGCTCCCAGGTCCGACCGGCCTGCCGTGAGCACGGTAGAGACCCCGTCTCCGGCCATCGTCGACTTGCGACCCCCTGAATTTTCACTGGATGTTCCCTGGCTTCAGGTCGAGCCTTCGTGGCTGGATGAAGTCATCGACGACCACGTCCTGATCTGGCAAAGTGTCACTGACAGCGTGACCACTGTTCCTCGGGCCGGGACCGATTTCGGCATCACCACCATTGGTTTTAAAGTCGATCTCACCGGCGAT
>DATMFC010000611.1:0-2251 GCA_035556335.1 Planctomicrobium sp.
CATCCAGCCGTGATAATGCCCTTCAAACTTAACGATCTTGTCCCGTCCCGTTCTGGCTCGTGCGATTCGTAAGGCCGCCTGAACCGCTTCGGTTCCGGTGTTGCTGAAGATGACCTGCTCGACTCCCGGCACAACATCTACAATGGCTTCCGCAAGCAGGTATTCCAGTCGATGCTGGCTGCCGAATGCATAGCCTTTCAGCAATTGGCGGCTCACGGCCTCATTCAGCCGCTGATGATTCGACCCGATAATCAGCGGTCCCCAGGCGAGGGTGTAATCCACAAGCTGACGCCCATCGACGTCGAAAAAATAGGGACCATCCGCCCGGTCAAAAAAAAGAGGAACGGGTGTCACCGCTCTCCGCATGGAACTCGACACCCCCGTCGCCAGAGTTCGCGAAGACCTGTTAAAACAGTTCTCCGACTGGGAAGTCGGTAAATCTTGCTGGGGGGAAAGTGCGGAGATTGACAACACACACTCCTTGAAACGGACTCGGTTCGCGGAAATATCGTTCCCTTTTACGGAACGTTGTATTCATTAATTCAAAATATACTCAGGGAGAATGATCAATGTCAATGGGGAGAGATTTCGCCATAAATATATGGGAAGTTGTTTCGGGACTGTTCCTTACCGCAACGTACAGAAAATCCGCTCCGTCGATGATCTGGTCACGTTCGATTTCGTGTCTATATGGACAGCAAGCCTGGATCTCCCATGAATTGCTTTTGAACTATGCCCCACGTTCCGGTAACATACCGAAGTAAAAATGGCGCAATTTGGCGCAATCTTGAAGAGGGTTTGACTTGCAGGTTTACCACAAGTCATTACAGTAGAGTAACTTGCGGGTGTAGCTCATTTGGCAGAGCGCTAGCTTCCCAAGCTGGAGGTAGAGGGTTCGAACCCCTTCACCCGCTTTTCTCTTAAGTCTTTGGCGAATCGCAATTTGCGGTTACCTGCCAGAAGCATTGCAGCACGTCTGATTCCTCCAAATGGGAGGAATGCTGCACATGGCTATTGCCGTGACACGGCAATCGTTTGAATTCGATTCTTTTCGTTGCTGGGTCTTGAAGATCCCTTGCTTACGATTCTCTAAAAATTGATACCGGGCTCTCCTCCTGATGTGAGGCGGAACATTTTAGAGCCGCGAATAAAACCCCTCAAACCATGAAGATTTCCTTTCCGCGAGCGGATCGGGGTCCGTTTTGTCAGAGTTCTTCATTCCGGTCGTCATTAAAGAGCGTATTTCCCTTTCATCTCGCCAAAACGAAGGGGTGTAACTCTCTTTTTGGTAGTGAGTTGGCAATTCTTGACAAAAACTTACCCGAACCTGAGGGGTATCGGGCAACTCTATTCTTGTCAGGAGAAACAAAGTCAAACCGAAAATTTTATTCACAAAATGTTCGCATACGACTATTTTTCTTGATCAATTTTGAAAGATTTTACGTTTTCAAGAGTAACAGCCACACGTTTACGGCGTCTTAATGGTGTGAAAGCCCTGTCCATGACAGGCTCTAAGCTCCACAAGACCTCAAAATTGAAAGACAAGATCGTAAAAGTCGGGGCCAGTTGTTGGCCTTAAAGGGGACGGGAAGTCACCTGGATCTGGCGTCGGCAAGGACCGCCGCCCACACAGAAGTTGGGAGGGACTCATCATGAGCACGAAATACCAAAACCCGGCACTCAAACAACTGACTGAACAGCAAAAGCGTTACGCGCCGCTGGACAAGCGAGTTGAACAAATGGATCGGGCGGAGTCGTTGCTGTTCCGTCTCGACGCCGACCGGGATTATCGGTATCCGGAACTGTGCGAAGCCATCACCGGCTTCAAAACGGATAAGTATCCCGACCTCATCATTACAGCTAACGAGTTGAAGCATGACTTGCCGCTGTTCGTGGAAGAACTGTCAGTCAGTCTCGACCTGCCCGTCGAAAAGGCAGGACAACCTGTTCTGACCGTCGACGAACTGAGCGAGAAGTACAACGTCTCGACCAAAACCGTTGATCGCTGGAGAAAGCGGGGACTCGTCAGCCGACGATTCAAGTTCGGTAACCGATCCCGTGTTGGCTTCCTGTTGTCGTCGGTCGACCGGTTCGTGAATGATCACGGAAACGAAATTGATCGCGGTTCTCGTTTCACGCAACTTTCGGATGTGGAACGACTGGAAATCATCTCGAAAGCCAGACGACTGGCTCGATTCGGAGCCTGTCCTGCGGAAGTGGGAAAACGGCTTTCCCGATGGTTCAACCGGTC
>DATMFC010000612.1:0-4992 GCA_035556335.1 Planctomicrobium sp.
CATTTTCCCCAGCCCTTTGGTTCCCCACTCCTGAAACTGGAATGCTCCGTTTTCGTCTTTGCAGGCGGCGGCCGGATCGGACATGGTGTCTGGCGGGAAGAACATCAGGTTCGCCCCATAGAGAACCCCAAGTCTCTGATGATCAATCTTTTCGAGATCAAGACCGGCATCGGCCAGTGCCTGCAAGGCTGCGGCTGTTCCCAGTTGGGTTTCCCGCGACATCACCTTGATGCTTTTACGCTGGGATTTGAGGTATTCTTTTTTGACGGTTTCGTCAGTGAATTCCTTCACTTCCCCGCCAATTCCCCCTGGTGTGGCTGTGCAATGATAATGGCGTGTGGGCTCGATTCCGGAACGGCCTGCACTGAGATTTTCCCAGAAGGCGTCTTTGCCGATCCCGAGAGGAGAGAAGATCCCGATCCCGGTGATCGCGATGCTGCGTTTTTGCTCTGTTGACGTCATTGTTAAACACAAGGGCTACAGTGTGCGATGAATGCAAAATGATAACGAAACAATCGAACGGGGCGAGAAACATCATCGTCACTGGCGTGGGGAACACCATGGCGAAATGACACGCTGAACGACGGTTTCCTCTTTCTCCGTTCAATCCGGATGCCGCAAATCACACCTTCCGGAACGACGGAAACCCCTTCTCCACGGAGGGAATGAGGTCAATTCACGAGGCGGTCTTATTCTGACGACATTTCCAGAGGAGTGCAAAGCCCCGTCAGGTCCGGCCTCCTTCACGAAGCCGGGGGTCTGTCACTTCCTGAAGTCCTTCCCCAATCAGATTATACGACAAAACTGTCAGGAAGACCCCCATTCCCGGGAACAGAATCAGCCACCAGTTTTGGTAGTTTGCCTGTCCAGATCTCAACAATTGGCCCCAGCTCGGGTTCGGAGGAGGGGCTCCAAAACCGATGTAACTAAGGGATGTTTCAATCAAAATGGCCGCCGCGATCCCAAATGTAATCGGCACGAGAACCGGCGCCAGTGAATTCGGAAGCAAATATCGGAAAATAATACGTGGAGCCCCCGCTCCCAGAACGCGCGCTGCGGAAACGTATTCCATTTCTTTCAGTTTCAGAAATTCCGCGCGAATCAGTCGGGCAATTCCGGTCCATCCGGTTAGACCGATCACGGCCATCATCGACATGATTCCCGGTCTCTCCAGAACGGCCATGAGTGCCAGGATCAGGATGAGTGTCGGGACGCACATGACGACTTCGATCAACCGGCTGAGCAGGATATCAACCCAGCCCCCGAAATATCCGGCCAGTGCCCCCAGTGTGATCCCGATCAATGCCGCGATTCCCATGGAAACAAACCCGACAAGCAGCGCGGTTCGGGTTCCATGAACCATCTGGGCAAACACGTCATACCCTCGTGAGTCGGTGCCGAACCAGTTCAGCCGACTCGGGGGACCACTCTGCGGATTGGCGGAACGGCCCGGATACTCTTCTTCCTCGACGGGGCGCGTCGGATCATTGTAATTCAACGGCCAGACCGCCCAGCTTTCCGGATCGGCTTCCTTGAGAGTCACCGGATAACGCCGGAAGAACGGCGCGCCGGAAAACTCAGCTTCCCAGCGGGGACTGTAATAGCCCAGGCACGGAAAATAGATCGACCCTTTATATTGGCAGATGATCGGCTTTGTTCCCACGATCAGCGGCGAGAAGATGGCGACAACGCCCAGAAACGCCACGACGAAGACCGCCGCCATGGCCAGCCGTCGACGACGAAACCGCTGCCAGGACTCCTGCCAGAAGCCGGGAGATTTTGGCAACGAATCCAGTTTGGGAACCGTCGAATTCATTTCGTCACAACGTTGTTAACAATTTACCGTAAATAAAACCCGAACAGACTCTGTGTGACATCGCCGAGTGCGTTGTCATAGTTTGGTCTTGGGGTGGCCGGGGTTGGAGCGTACTCGCGAAACCCCGGGGCTTCCCTCGCTTCGCTCAGTCCAGCCCCGGCCACCCAAACCCATTTTATATTAACAATGCACCAGATTATTTATTTAACCTCACTCGCGGGTCAACGACGGCATACATGATGTCTGCCAGAAGTTGTGCCGCTAACGTCAGTATCGAGAACATCAGTGTTAATCCCATGATGGTGGGATAATCCCGCTGAACGATCGATTCAAAGAACTGCCGTCCCATGCCGGGCCACGTGAAAATCTGTTCGACAATAATTGATCCACTCAGAAGGGCAGGTAACGTTAGCCCGATCTGTGTCACTAAAGGAATCATTGTGTTTCGAAACGCGTGAATCCAGATCACGCTGACGGGACCAAGCCCTTTTGCCCGGGCGGTGCGTATATAGTCCTGACGCAGAACTTCCTGCATATTCGCGCGGATAAACCGGGCGTCGTAAGCAAGACCTCCGTATGTATATACGGTTACTGGCAGCAACACATGAAGGAATGTGTCGTACGTTTTTCCCCAATAGCTCATGCTCTCGTAATTGTCGCTGTACATCCCGAATAACGGTAACCAGCCCAGATGGACGGCAAACAATAGCTGCAAAAATAATGCTGCCACGAACGCCGGGAAGGAATAAAGAATATACAGCCCGACGCTAATCACCCGTTCATCTGTCTGTCCATTTCGGGCACTGCAATAGAGCCCGATCGGAATCGACAACAGATAACTCAGGAGGAGTGCCGGAACCGACAGCAGCAACGTCGGGCCGATTCGTTCCCCAATAATCCTGGCAACCGGTTGCTTCTTTGAGAATGAGTGTCCCAGGTCTCCCTGCAGGACGTTCCCCAGCCAGTAAACGTACGCTTCCGGCCAGGCTTTATCCAGACCGTAGGCCGCTTCCAGTTGCTTGATCTGGTCTTTGGAAAGCTGTTTAGACGGATCCTGCTCCGCCAGATTCATCGTCAGTGGAGTGCCGGGCATACTCCTGATCAGTCCGAAGATCACAAATGTGATCACCAGCAGAGTGAAGGCGCCGATGGCCAGGCGTCGAATCAGATAGGTCAGCATCGCACGTTCGCCCGAGAGCAGTTTGCTCTACCGTCTGCAGGCGTTTGAAGGCGTATTGATGTGCAACAGCTTCTCTTTACGCCTGCGGACACCTGAAAACTATGAAAATGGTCAAGTAATGAACCAGAAACAGCCGGTTCCGATTTACGGTTGCACAGTCCAGATTGAACCAAATCCCGGACTGTAGTTAAATGGTCCGCGCGGGCTGAACTTGTATCCTCTCAGCTTTCTGTTAAATGCATAAAACGCACTGCGGGTGTACAGCCATGTATAAGGCTGGTCTTCCCAAAGGATATCGTCAATCTCAGCGTAATACTCTGCACGCTTTTCCTGATTCAGTTCCAACTGGGCCTTGCGGAACAATTCGTCGACTTTCGAATTGGAGTACTGAAGATAATTTCGACTCTCTCCAGTCTTCCACAGATTCGCGGCGGTGTCGGGGTCAGTTCCCGTTCCCCAGCCGCCGAACATGGCCTGAAATTTATGGTCCTGCGCCAGCTGCTGCATCACGGTGAATTCTGTTGGTTTCACATGGCACTGAATCCCTAACTGTCCCAGACTTTCGGCCAGTGAAGTGCTAATATCAATCCGGGTCTGATCGTTCACGCACATGATGCTGAATTCGAACTTCACCTTCTGGCCGTTAATGACTTTGTCTCGAATTCCATCTCCGTCTGTATCAACCCATCCAGCTTCCGTGAGGAGTTGTTCCGCTTTGGCCAGATCCTGCTTGTAAGGTGTTCGCTCTTTCTGAGACGCCATCCAGGCTTCGCGTGGAAAGAGACCTAAAGACTGCTCATACAGTCCGTAGCAAAGCTTTCCGAGAATCTGTTCATAATTCGTGGCATAAGACATTGCTTTTCGCACACGAACGTCACTGAAGTATGGGGTTTTAATGTTCCATCCAAAATAGTAATAAACCCACTGCGGCCCCCGGACTTTGGTGTTTAATCGGTAGAAAGCGTCGTCGTTGGTCTGTTCCACCCATTGACGGGGTTGCATTTCCATCTCGTCCAGTTTGCCATCGTTTAATGCGAGTCGGGCGGTGTTATTGTCTTCAATCACGCGGAAGCGAATCAGACGATAATTCGGTTTTGGGCGAACCTGTTTCCCTTCGTGCATGTACCAGCTTTCGCGACGTTCCAGAATCACTTCCTGACCTTTCACCCGTCGGAGCACTTTATATTGTCCACCGGTGACCGCGTTTAACTCCAGCTTCTGATGATAAGGGCTGTCGACGAGCTTCGGGTCTTCTTTGACGGACTCTTCATAGATATGCTTCGGAATGATCGGGAAATTGCAGTTCCAGACGTTTGTTGATAATGCTTCTTTATGGAAGATAACGAACGTATGGTCATCGTAAGCCTCGATCCAGCGGATCTGATCGGTTCCCTGACGTACGGCTGGAACCGGAACTTCTGGGTTCATAATCGTCTGGAACGAGAAGACCACATCATGAGCAGTCACCGGTTTTCCGTCTGACCATGTTAAGTCTTTGCGAATGACAAGCTTATCGTAAAGTTTATCTTTACTGGTGTGCCAGGAGACGACGGTTTCAACCGGAGCGAAGGGTTCCATGTTCCAGTCAAAACTGAAAAATCCGATTCCGGTCAAGCCATTCACATCGGCATCAGAAACAGAACTGGACAGCAGTGGATTCGTGGAGTTGATGTCTCCGGAAAGATGACGGTTGATCTCAGCGTCGGTGTTCACGTCCGACTCGGATTTCGGGGGGCGGCCCAGTCCGTCGAGAATTCGTTCGTTGTCAGCAGAACTGTTATTTCGCAGCTTCAGGGCTTCTTCGGCCGTGGTTTTCTGGGGGATCCCGGCGAAGAATTCACGAGACCGCTCCATGATGTCGACGACCGGTTGGGGTTCCCATTCGACTTTGGCCTCCAGTTCGGCCAGTGTCGGGGCGTCGAACGGCTCCAGTCCGGGGCGGGCCGTTTTGCCGGATTCTGTTCCTTCCTCTGTCTTTTTGTAGTTCGGGGCAGTC
>DATMFC010000613.1:0-7581 GCA_035556335.1 Planctomicrobium sp.
TGCCAGCGGTTCGGCGGCGTACCAGTACATCAGCGGCAGGTTGTGGTCGCTGGCGTCCTCACGGTGGCTCGTCAGAGACTGTAAAAGGTTCCAGCGGAACTTCGGTTCCAGCTTTTGTGCTGCCGAGGCGAGATAGAGCCGAACGATCTGCGAATCATCGGTCAGGGCCATCCGTTCGAATTGCGTGACCAGAGATTCCGAAGGGGTCGAGGAGACTGAATCCAGCGCCAGTTGAATTCCCCATCCACGAACATACGGACTGGCATCGCTCCAGAGCGCCGCCAGAGTCTTCTCGGACAGTGTGCCGGTGACATGCAATACCCAGGCCGCCCGCAGCCGACGGGTGTCGTCCGGATTCGTCGTTGCCACCTCGATCAGCCGGGTGACGGCTTCCGGAGCAATTTGCCGTTGCGCAGCCCGTTCCTGCAGAAGCCGACGACCGTGCCGGACATACCAGTCGTTCTTGTGCAGCACCAGCTCCGACAGTTCTGCGTCCGAGAGTTTCGCAAGATCAGCTTGCTGTTTCGCCGTCTCCTCTGCTCCGTAACTGATCTTGTAGATTCGACCGTTGGAGCGGTCGTGATCCTCGATCCTCCGCGTATGGCAGGCATGCATGTCGTACCAGTCGATCATCCAGGCATTGCCGTCGGAGCCGTAGCGAAGATTCAGAATTTGCGACGCGCGATCGCCAGTCAGCAGGAAATCCGGGGCATGGCTGCCGACATAGCCGGAGCCGCGAGGTTTCAGGACATCCACATTCAGCCGTTGCCCGTGAATGTTGTTCATGAAGATCTGATTGCGGTATTGTTCCGGCCAGCGGCCTCCCAGATAGATCATCGCTCCGGCATGAGCATGCCCTCCTCCGGCGGAATCCGATTTGCTGTTCCCCCCGTGCGGTGACGCTCCCAGGTAGTGCAGGTGGTCGGCGATCGTCACGATGTCGCGATAGGTATGCCGGTTAAAATGTTGTCCTCCTCCCTGGCGTTGATAACGTGCCCCCTGAATGATGTGGTACAGATGCGGCACGACACAGGCGGTGATAAACGCCTGACCATGGTCATTGAAATCCACTCCCCAGGGATTACTGGTGCCGTGAGCAACGACTTCGAATTCATGCCGGGTCGGATGGTAACGCCAGATTCCGGCGTTAATGGGAATCCGGTTTTCATCCGGAGTTCCCGGCTTGCCGACGCGGGAATGAGTGAAGACGCCATGGCAGCCGTAGAGCCAGCCGTCCGGTCCCCAGATGAACGTGTTCAGTGTTTCATGGGTATCCTGAAAGCCCCAGCCATCGAGGAGAATTTGTGGTGCTGCATCAGGAACGTCATCTCCGTTCTTGTCCGGGATGAACATCAGATACGGAGCCGCTCCGACCCAGACACCGCCGAAGCCGATTTCCAGGCCGCTGACGAGATTCAGTCCTTCCATGAAGATTTTTCGTTTGTCGAGCGTGCCGTCGCCGTCGGTGTCTTCAAAGATGAGAATGCGATCACGCCCCTGATCCCCTTCCGGCCGGATCGGATATTCATAGGCTTCCGCGATCCACACCCGGCCCCGGTCATCAAGAGCCATTGCGATCGGTTGTTTGACGTCCGGTTCCGCGGCTCCGACGGTGACTTTGAATCCTTCGGGAAGTTTCATGGCGGCCGCCGCCTGCTCGGCCGATAGTCCCGAATACGGGTATTCATCCGGAGTCAGGGCCTGCATCGACGGGGTCAACCGTCCCGGCGGTTTTTCGTGCAACCGGAGGTGATCGAAGTTGACGTGCCCCCAACCTCCTCCATGATCATCAACCAGTCGGACGATGATTTCCTGGCTGACGTAATTCCGCAGATCGATGACGACCTGCCGCATTGTCTCTTTGTCTGTCCCGTAGGTCTTATGGATGACGTTTCCGGAATTCCGTTCGATCAGTTCGACCCGCGTTCCTTCCTGGCTTCCGCCATTCATGAGGAATGAAGCATAAGGATGTGACACGACGAACGGGGCGGATGTCAGGGTTCCCTTGCGGCTGTCGCCGAATTTTTCATAGCCCCCGATCCAGTATTCTCCAGCATGGGCGCTCCGCATGTCTTTGCGGCGCGTGGAGACGGTGTCCCCTTTGATCGGTTGTCCTTCAAAGGCATTGCCGGTGGCGGTCCAGTCGTCGAGCGTTCCGGTTTCGAAGTCGAGGTTGAGAATCTTCCCCTCCTTCGACTTCGGCCTGAATTCCTCTTCTCCCTTCTTTTCCGTCCTGGGAGCGGCGGTGACAACAAAGGCTCCGTCGGGCTTACGGATTCTCACAGCATCCAGCCCGAACATATAAGAAGGAGCCGCCTGGGGATTCGTCCCGACAATGCGCACATTCAAAGCATGCTTGTTTCCCGTGACTGAGACCTTGGGAAATGACAGGACACCGGAGGTCACGACCTCTTTGCTGTAAAGATCAATCGGTTCGCCGAGTTTCTGATCGTCCAGAGAGAACTGCACAATGCCATAATCCCTGGCACAGGTCAGCACCAGTTCGATGTCGACGGGGCCGGAAAACTCCGGCAGGTCGAGCGTCAGCGTGTCTCCGACCTTTCCGCCGGTCCACCAGAGCTGAGAATTTCCGCTCCAGCGGTCCGCGCCGAAGTTGTTCATCGGCTGAACCCGCGCCCGGCCTGCGGAGACGCGCGCCGTGAACCACTCCCCTTCACTGGCTCCCTCAATCCCCCCTTGCGGGGTGTCGATTTTGGCCTTCGGCCCCCGGAGAGCGTTTGTGG
Organism: Planctomicrobium sp.; assembly: GCA_035556335.1. Classification (GTDB taxonomy): domain Bacteria; phylum Planctomycetota; class Planctomycetia; order Planctomycetales; family Planctomycetaceae; genus Planctomicrobium. Next base: position 2,745 of record DATMFC010000613.1, read on the forward strand.
AAGCCGGCGGTGTATCATCAACAAAAATTTTGGGCTGGGCCGCCTGCCATTCCGCTTGAGAAACCGGCGTTGATCGATGTTTCAGGACATGCGCCCCTTTCATGCCGCCGGTGATGATGTCCGGCAGACCATCGGAATTGAGATCATTCACCACGACCTGACGTCCGATTCCGGCTTCCCCGTCCGCCTGGTAGGGAATCCAGTCAACCCCCTGCTCTCCTCGAACCAGTTTGAACCAGTAGACAACGGCTCCCGCATCCCACATCGGACTTTGCTTGTGGTGCGACCAGTAGGTCTTTCCGGTGACGATGTCCTTGAGTCCGTCACCATCCATGTCCGCCAGGGCCACGGAGTGCAGTTCGCTGAACAGGACCCCGTACCGGCTATCGGCCGGTTTGTCTCCCAGGATGACATGGCGCTTGAACGTGATGTCATCGCCGTCACGAACCTGTTCGTACCAGCTGAGCCCAAAATGGTGTGCGGCCTCGCTCGTGATGACGTCATTGTCTCCGTCTCCATCGACGTCATAGACATACATCTCCGCGCCGCCATATTTCGTGCTGAACGGAACCGGATGGGAAATCCAGCGCGCTGTTAACGGGTTCTCCTCCGGTTGCTCGAACCATCCTTTGGCATGAATGATGTCCGCCCGACCGTCGCCGTTGATATCCCCGATCCCCAGTCCATGCCCGAATTTTTTGTCTGTGACCTGCTCGGAAATGGCATGAAACGTCCACGGCTCGAACGGTTTTTCCCAATTCACCGTCGCAAAACCAAAAAAGCCGTTGCGGGTGCAGACCAGTTCCGGCCGCTCATCTCCGAGGAGATTGACCCATTGCGGCGACTCATTGGAAACCCAGTCAAAAACCTGATGTTTCTTCCAGTGGGAGTTCAGTCCCTCCTGCCCAGGATTCTCATAAACATGGGCGGGGGTTCCCGGAAATCCGACGACGAAGACATCGTTTAAGCCGTCGCTATTGAAGTCATGCAGCCAACCGAAGAAGTTGTTCGCATAACGGTTCACGTCCTGCGGAACCGGCGGAAAGATTTCGTGCTTCGTTTTGAAGTCCGGCCCGGCGAACCAATAGGGCCCGTAAACAACATCGGCCTGACCGTCTCCATTGAGATCTCCGACTCCCACTCCTTCGGAAAAATAGACGTCCGTCAATTGCTGACGGTCGAAAGAATGCACAACCGGCGGGGCGCTCTCCCCTTTCGGCGCGTTGGTCGATTCCGCGCGAATGACGAATGGACAGGTGGAGAGGATCAGAATGATCGATGTCCCTGAAAGAAATCGTTGTTGAGCCATATTCATACCGATCGAAGAAACAGTTGGAAGAAATCCGCGAGGAAGGCCCAATCCCTCAATAGACCTTCAACAATCGCATGATTTAGCATAAGACAACCCATCAGTGAAAAAGAATGAGATTGTCCGCGAAAAAGATGAGATATTTTACCGCAGACAGTTGCCTGGAACCTGTTTTCTGCGTGCCCATCGAGCGGGAGGCGATTCCCATTACAGAGCGCATTCATCCCGCATGGACCGGGTTCCGTCATACGGCGAGTTGCGTTTCACAAGTCGAAACTCGCGCTGCGTGATCTTCCGCGAGCATCCGTTTCTCGAACCGAAGGGGCAGATTGACTGGTTGCGGAAACTGCTCGACAACGGCGATTTCGGGACGGCCCTGCATCTCAACTCGGGAAAGTTGCTGCCCGGTGGCATGGACCGTCTGCTCGATCTGCGAATAATGCGGCACTTCAGGCTGGCTGCCATCGATCTTCTGAAGTTCGGCGGAGACCTCGGCAGCCGCCTGCAACAAGTCCTCCAATTTTTTTCAGTAACCGCTCGCGACGCCCATCCATGGCCTGCCTCCGACAAGAGAATGTGACTTGGCCAGCCTCCCTGGCCTATTCCATCTTGCCACAAATCGCCGATTTCTCCTCTCGACCTTTTGGAAGACCATCCACCAACGCAAAAGCTGACCTGCACCCTCAGAGATTTCCCGACCGGTAGAGGGATTGCGGGTTTTGGAAGACTTGCTAGACTTCGCCATCGGATGTCACTTTGGATTTAGCGGTTCAGGTGGTATTCAGACACCCGACGGGTTCCAGCCGTTTGGGCGTCACTTTTCGATGAAATGATCCTAGTCGGGTGTCAAACCCCAAGACACCAGAAACAAGACAAGGACATAAGTTATTTCAAGAAAAGAACTTGGAGAGGTGGCAGAGTGGCCGATTGCACCGGTCTTGAAAACCGGCAGGTCCGAAAGGGTCTCGTGGGTTCAAATCCCACCCTCTCCGCTGAGACATTTTGAGACACAGAGCGACAGGATGAGTCAAATCCTGTCGCTTCTTGTGTTTCCGGCGAGGAAGGATCGCTCTTTGGAGCCCTTTTTGTAGACCGTTTTCCAGATGCGGTTGAGACATTGGAAGACATCTCCGGACGCTCCGAGACAGAAATGTGTGCAACATTCTGTGCAACGCTTTTCGGGCCGTCCTCTTCTTCAGGCTGACTGTTCGAGGTCTCGCTGTTTTCCCCTTTCGATCGGCTTCGCTGGATTCCGTTCTCTGAAGTTGGTGGTGATTGGTTCCCTCGCAGCATCCCGTGGTAGAGATCCTCAAGTCCGAGATCAGTGTAGACTCGATAAGTCAGGTTGATGTCCGAGTGTCGAGCCAGCCGCTGCACATATGCCGGTGGTTCTCCCGCCTTGATCAGGGTGGTGATGAAGGTGTAGCGGAGAGCGTGAAAATCGGCCTTGCGGTCATCGACCTCGTAGGGAATCTGGGCAGCCTCCAATGCTTCCCGAATCATTTTGCTCCCACCACGACTTGACGCCCAGTTCCCAGGCCAGAGTTTCGCGTTGCGGGGTTTTCCCGCGATCCAGTATTTCAGAAATTGCACCACATCCTGATCTCGGAGAGGGATGCGTGCCTCGTCTCGATTCTTGGTCTTGGAGGCAGACAGGCTGACGTGTGGGTGCTCGCCGTCCAGATGCAGGTCTGCGACCACCAAACGACTCAATTCCGATGCTCGAAATCCAGTGTTGAGAGCCACCAGAAACAAGGCCTCTTGATTCGGCCCAGATAGTCCGTACATGGGCGAACATTCTTGGGCCGCTTTCAGTAGTTTGGTGCATTCATCGGGTGTGAGTGCTCGCCGTCGGTGCCGACGTTCAGTCACCTTAGGCGGTCGAAGCTTCCGGAATGGATCTGACTCAACGCGGTCATCTTCGAGGAGAAATTTGGCGAACTGCTTGGCGTGGCGAACGCTGTGTTTAAGGGTTTGTTGAGATCTGCCCTTCTTACGCAGCGTTGCCAAGTAAGCTTGAAAACGGTTCCCACTCAGGTCAGATAGAAGCTGCCAGCCGATTGCATCGAATGCTCGCCTCAGACGACCAATGACCAGTGCCACCTGAGCGGGACTGATTTCCCGGTCTTCAAGCGACTTTTGAAAATCGTCCAGATGTTCTGCCAAGGGCTTTTCATTCTGCTTGATTCGTGGAGTGCGAATCCCGGCTCGTTCTTCGTTGACTTCTCTTTTCGCGTCACGAAGTCGGATTGCAGCCTCATCACGCGTTTTGAAACCGTTCTCTTGGACACGCTTCCCATCCGCATTCGGATATCGAATCGACCAAGTCGTGGCTTTGGTTTTCTTGCCGTTTCGAGTGACGGTTGGACGGAATGGCTGACTCATGATTACCGGCCTCCTTTTGGCTTCCGATATTTGGGGTGAAGCCGTTCCCAGACCTTCCGAGGCGGGCAACCACTTTCGATCCAATGCATGATCTCCCGGCGCCCCCAGACTCGTTGCCTGCCAATGTTCACGGACTCCGGTAAACGGCCCTGGCTTTCCAGTCGATAGACAGTACGCACCGTCCGGTCCAAAAGAGTTGCCATGCCTCTCTTCGTTATCAGTGGGTCTTCTGAGGCTGCGATCATGCGAATTTCCTTGTGAGTGTGCTTTAGAAATATCCTGATTTGAGTCATTGACCGAAGTGCGGAAAAACGGTCAAATTAGGTGTCGATATCGACAACAGTTGTCGTCAACAACATTTTTCCATTTTCACTAGATGTTGTCAAGGACAACATTTGATTTAATTCAAAAAAATCTCGGAGATCATTTGTGATTCGATTTCGGCTCAATGAGTTGATCGCAGAATACAATCAGAACAGTCAAGCCAGTGACAGAATTCACATGCAGACGGTTGCGGATGCTGTGGGAGCCGCTCGTTCTACCCTTGCCAATCTCACAACTCTCAATCGTGAGCCCGTCACGAATACAGCCTTGGTGGAATGCCTCTGTCGATTTTTCGCCACTCATCTCCCGAATTTTGAGCCATCAATGCTTTTCGAGTTCACGCCCAGTCTGGAAGAGACCACTACGACCCATATCGACGAACTTTATCCATTAAGAGCCGAAAAGAGTGGCCGACGTTCTCGCTGAAAAATGGCCAACCTTGAGATCTGTGTGCGACTTGTGAGCACTACGAGAAATTCGTTCAACGAGTATCCCGGCCAGAGATGAGTTCACCAGTTGTGTCCCAAGATTAACTGGGATGGATATCGCTTTCTGTGGCCCTAAAGAATGCTGTTCAAGTCCAGGAAAGTTGTTCCCTGACCGAAACAGAAATGAATACGGTCTGGTACAAATGGAAAGCATTCCAAATGACTCAGAGACGCCAGATATTCACTACGTCGATCAAAGGCTGGCACATGCAATCGTGCTGGAGGTTGATCTTGTCGATTGGCGCATGGATGTTGAATAAATAATGATCGCTGATGTTACAGCCGCTCCTCAATTTCTCGCAAAGAGCAGAGGAAGGTTTCTCCCTCCGCG
>DATMFC010000614.1:0-3317 GCA_035556335.1 Planctomicrobium sp.
CGATAGGCCGGGTCTTCCGGTTGACCTTCGATCATCCCCAGTTTCATCAGCATGTTTCGGATGCCGAGAACCGCGTACTCGATCACCAGCGATTCCACTTTCCAGACTTCACCCGCTTCGAGAATGAATGTCGGGCACCCCGCATCACACGCGGCCCGACGCAGACACCCGGCGGGCCCAACTTCATTCACGGTCACTTCGCATCCAAACGCATTCGTCAGTCGTCGCATCTCCGGGATATTGAGGTTGGCTCGGACGTTGGGAAAGTTAGTGCGACGGACCGCGCCGGTGTGAAGATCGATCCCGTAATCGGAGCGGTCGATAATCTCATCAAGGATCAGTCGCGCCATACGTGACGCCAGACTTCCTTTGGCACTGCCGGGGAAAGAGCGGTTCAAATCGCGCCGATCCGGTAAGTATCGGGAATGCTGTTCGAAGCCCAGAACATTCACCACCGGAACAAGAATCAGACTTCCGGAAACCAGATTCAAATGCGGATCGAGAATCAATTGCCGAATCGCTCCGGTCCCATTGATTTCATCCCCGTGCACCGCCGCAGTGATAAAAACCACCGGGCCTTCCCGTTGACCACGGCGAACATGCACCGGGATACGGACGGGGTGTCCGCTATAGCTGGCACTCACTTCAAGGAAGACATTCTTGCGTTCCCCGAGGTGAATCGTGGTGTCTCCCCATTGAGAGACATTTCGTTTCCGTATTCGATTCGACTTCATGTCGGGCGACTATCACGACTTCAGGCGTTGCTGTCAACGTTTCATGCGCAAAACGATGACTCCCTACTTATAACATGATGTTGTATCTCCCCAACAAACCAACATCATCTCCCTTCACGCCGGAATATCAAAAATAAGATCCGGTTTGACGTGGCCGGGAGAGGATGTATACTTGCGTTCACCTACCGTGTCAATGAATGTCTGAATTAAAGCAGGGCTTTCACGGAATTGAAAATCGCCCGGGAGGGCGAGGCTCCTGCCGAGCCGCAAACAATGGAAAGCGTGATTGTTCATGCGGCTCAGCAGGAGCTTCGCCCTCCCGAAAATCGTTCATCTTGAAACAAGCAAGTACCCTTGGATTAAGAAATGCCGAGAGAACGGGTCTTTCTGGGATGCTCGCAAACTGCATTACCGGCAGTGGCGCAGCGATTGATCTTGCGCAGTCGCAGTGCTCACTTCTGCGATCTAGGACATCTCATCGCGGTTTTGCCCGGTCGCGAGGCGGGTCGCCGGCTGATGGAATTGTTGACGGAAGGGGCTCAGGGACAACTGATTCCTCCACGAATTCTGACACAAGGTTCGTTACCCGAAGAACTCTATCCTTCACAGCGTCCCTTCGCGCCAGATCTCGTGCAGCAGATGGTCTGGGCTCAGGCGTTGCAGAACGTGCCGCCTCAAGTACTGGGAGTCGTTGTTCGTCAACCGCCGGAATCGGAAGACTGGCAGGCGTGGCTGAGACTGGGAAATCTGCTGCGACGACAGCATGAAGAACTCGCGGCAGATCAGTTGGATTTCGCAGACGTGGCCCGACTCGGCTCCGGCCTGGAGGGCTTCGACGAAGTCCGGCGCTGGCAGGCTTTGTCGGAAGTTCAGAAAAAATACTGGGAACGGCTCGACGAACTCGAACTCTGGGACAAACAGACCGCCCGACTGGTCGCCATTCGACAGCATGAATGCCGGACCGACAAAGAAATCGTGACCATTGGAACGGTCGACCTGAACAAGACGATGCGGGCGATGCTCGATCAGGTGGCCGATCAGGTCACCGCTTATATTGACGCTCCAGAAGAATGGTCCGACCGCTTCGATGATTTCGGATGTTTGATTCCCGAGAAGTGGACCGATCTGAATGTGGACCTGAGTTCTGAACAGATTGTCGTGACTGAAGATGGCCCCGGTCAGGTCGAGACCATTCTGGGAATACTGGCGGAGTTGAACGGGCAATACGCCATCGAACAGATCGCCATTGGCGTCCCCGACGAACGGCTTGTTCCGCAGATTCAACGTTCTCTTCAGGCAGAACAGATTGCCACCTATTGGCCAGTGGATCGACTGCTGGAAACAACCGGCCCCTATCGCCTGCTCGAAGCTGCTGCTGATTATCTGGAAGACCGGCGAACCGAACATTTCTCCGCCCTGATTCGGCATCCCGACGTCTCCCAGTGGATTCAGTCGCAACAACTCCCGGTAAACTGGCTCACTGGCTGGGATCAGTATGTGGGAACCGCATTGCTCCCGCGCATCAGTGGAGTTCCCGAGGAGAGTGAAGACTGGTGGATTAAGATTGCTCGTCAGCTGATCTCTGTCATTCATCGCCTGCTGGCTCCCCTCACGGGAGGATCAGTACAACTCTCCCGAATCGCCGATCCTGTGCGGGAGTTCCTGCTGTCGATCTATGGGAAACGCATGATTGACCCTGCCGCCCCGGAACAGGTGCGGATCCAGAAATCGCTGATCCCCCTTCAGGAAGCCTTCGAGCAGCACGCCACTCTTCCGGCTCCTCTTGACCAGGAAGTCTCTGTGGTTGAAGGAATTCGCCTGACTCTCTCCATCACAGGGGGCGCCCTGTATCGTGTCCCCGCGGAACCGGCAATTCGCATCGCAGGCTGGCTGGAAATGCCGCTGGACGATGCTCCCGTCGCCATTCTCACCACATTCAATGAAGGTTTCGTTCCCTCTTCAGTCAATCACGACCTCTTCCTCCCGAACCGGCTCAGGACACATCTGGGAATTGAAGACAACAACCGCCGCTACGCCCGCGATCTTTATAATCTGGCCTGCATGACGCAATCGCGCGAGTTGTTACGACTGATTGTCCCTCGCCGGGATGCACTGAACGAACCCCTCACTCCCAGTCGACTGATATTCGCAACGGAAGAGGAAAAAATCCCTGACCGGGTCATCCAGTTCTATTCACATGCTCAGGGAAGTTCAGGCCGCAATCGACCGGTGCTCGGGAAGTCCCAATTCAAAATTCCCCGTCCTGCTCCGCGAACAGATCTTCCGGAAGCCTTCCGTGTGACGGAGTTCCGCGATTATCTGGCGTCTCCCTATCGCTATTATTTGAGGCATGTCCTGAAACTTTCGGAGATCTCAGACGCCATCAGTGAACTGGATGGTCGCGCATTCGGAACGCTGATTCACGATGTTCTCAAAGCGTTCGGACAAAGTGACGTCCGCCATGCAACTCAGGAAGTAGAGATTGCCGGTTTTCTCAATTCAGAACTGGACCACTCCATCCGCCAGTCTTATGGAACCACGCCGATGGCCTCGGTCCTGATTCAGGCGGAACAGGCCAAACGT
>DATMFC010000615.1:0-22867 GCA_035556335.1 Planctomicrobium sp.
CGGTGCTCAAGCGACGTTAGATCTGGCCCGATCGGAAGTCAGAACCGCCGAAATTGATCTCGGGTATTGCCGGGTCATTACTCCGATTGATGGCATGATCGACCGCCGTGCCTTCGATATCGGGAATTATATCACCGACGACAGTTCCACCATTCTGGCCAGTATTGTTCGGGTGAACCCCATTTATGCTTACGCAGCGATCAGCGAAGCTGAACTGCTAAGAGTGAAAAAACGCTATCCGGAAAATGGAAACCAGGTTCCCATTCCGGTACGGATGGCCATCGGTGAAGACCATTCTTTTCCGTTCGAAGGGAGAATTGATTACATCTCTCCCAGTGTCCAGACACAAACCGGAACCGTTCAGATTCGTGGCGTTTTTGAGAACACTGGAATCGTCATGCCGGGGATGTTTATCCGGGTTCGTATCCCCGTTGAAGAGACACCCAATGCCATGCTCGTTTCTGAGCGTTCTCTGGGGTATGACCAGGCGGGGACTTATGTCTATGTCGTGACGACTGAGAACAAAATCGAGCGTCGTGCCGTCACTCCGGGGGATGCGATCAACGGAAATCGGGTCATCACCGGAGACGTTAAGTTCTCTGACAAAATTGTCGCAGATGGTTTGTTAAAGGTCCGCCCCGGCATGACAGTGACTCCAACACTGTCTTCGAAATCTTCAGAGGACGAACCGGCTGCAGAATCCGGCAACGTGATCGTTCCCGTTCAATTGAAGGAGGAAAAAGGGATTCCAGCCTCTGGGTCACCTCAATCGGAATCACCGAAATCAGATTGAGAACGATGATGTTTTGTGCCTGCTTCCGCATCTTTGTCTGACGTCCCGAAGTGCCTCGACTGAGTTCCCCCTATGTTTTACCGATTCTTTATCGACCGCCCGATCTTTGCGAATGTCATCGCGATCGTCACGATGATCGTCGGGGCCGTCTCGTTGTTCTCTCTCCCTGTCGAGCAATATCCGAAGCTGACTCCACCGACAGTTCAGGTGACCGCAAGTTACCCGGGAGCGAACGCGAAGGTTCTCGCAGATACCGTTGCCGGACCGCTCGAACAGGCGGTGAACGGCGTCGAGAACATGATCTACATGAACTCGGTCTGTTCCGATAACGGAACGTATACAATGACGATTACGTTCGAGGTCGGCGCCGATCTCGACCAGTCTCAGGTTCTCGTGCAGAACCGGATCGCCACGGCATTGCCACGTCTTCCGCAGGAAGTGCAACGACTCGGCGTCACCGCCCAGAAACAGTCGACCAACATGATTATCGTCATCGGGCTCACCTCTCCAAGCGGTGAGTATGATGGCCTGTATCTGAATAACTTCGCAGAAATCCAGATCAAGGACTTAATCAGCCGTGTTCCCGGTGTGGGAAACACACAGGTGTTCGGCAGCAGCAGTTACGGGATGCGTATCTGGATCGATCCGGAAAAACTCAAAGCGCGGAACATGACGACGGACGACGTCATCGCTGCGATCACAGCTCAAAACGTGCAGGTGGCTGCCGGACAGATTGGGCAGCGCCCTGCAAAAAGTGATCAGAACAACCAGTTTACGGTCTCCACACAGGGCCGGTTCAGTGATCCTAAAGAATTCGGCGACATTATCATTAAGTCCGTCGATGACGGTTCGGTCGGCGCGCGTTTGACACGAGTGAAAGATGTTGCCCGAATTGAACTGGGGGCACAAACGTATGCTTCCTGGATGGAAGTCAGTGGAATGCCGGCGGCAGGTGTCGCTGCATTTCAGCTCCCCGGGGCGAACTCACTTAGCGTTGCCAAAGCAATTATTGACTTAATGGAGGAGACGGCTCCCCAGATTCTTCCGGAAGGGGTGGAATATAATATTGCCTTTAACCCGACGGAGTTCGTCGAGGAATCCATTCATGAAGTTTATAAAACGTTGATTGAAGCCGGTCTTCTGGTTCTGATTGTGATTCTGGTCTTCCTGCAGGACTGGCGGGCCGTGCTGATTCCGGCCACTACTGTTCCGGTCACGATTATCGGGGCATTCTTTGCGTTGGACATGATGGGGTACTCGATCAACATGTTGACGTTGTTCGGGCTGGTCCTTGCGATCGGGATTGTTGTTGATGATGCAATCGTGATTGTTGAGAATGCGGTCCATCATATCGACCGTAATAAAATGGCCCCAAAACCGGCCACTGTCAGGGCGATGGGAGAAGTGATCGGTCCGGTGATCGGGATCACTCTCGTGCTGATGGCGGTGTTCGTTCCGACCATCTTCATGGCGGGGATCACCGGCCAACTCTATCAGCAATTCGCTCTGACGATTGCCGCTACGGCCATTATCAGTGCAATTAATGCCGTGACATTAAAGCCAGCCCAATGTGCTGTTTATCTTCGTGCGACACCGGCGAAAAAGAATATCTTCTATCGGGCCTTCAATAAGGTTTACGATCTCTGCGAATCGATTTATGTTTCTATTATTAAAGCGATCCTTCCCTATTCCTGGGTGATGATGATCTTCTTCGTCGCCATTGCAGGGGGGACTGGATACTGGTTTACGAAACTTCCCACCAGTTTCGTTCCAACGGAAGATCAGGGCTACGCGATCATGGCCGGGATGCTGGACGATGCCGCATCGCTGGAACGTACGGAAGAAGTGATTGAGAAACTGAACGAAATTCTCAGAACAACTCCCGGGGTGAAAGACTGGTTCACGATCGGAGGAATGTCGCTGCTCGATGGTTCAACAGTTCCCAACGCGGTGACGATCTTTGTGACATTTGAACCACGTAAGGAACGTTTAAAGGATCCTGCGAAATCAATGGAGGCGATTCTCGGTCATTTATATATGACCGCATCGCAGATTCCTGAAGCGATTGTGTTTGCCTTTCCCCCTCCGGCAATCGAAGGACTCGGTCAGACCGGGGGCTTTGAATTCCGTTTGCAGGATCGGGCGAATCTGGGACTGGAGCAATTACAGGCCGTCGCCGACGAAATCGTTCATGACGGAAACGCCCAGTCTTCTCTGAGTAGCTTACAGACTTCGTTCCGTTCCGGCGTTCCCCAGTTGTATGTCGACATTGATCGGGAAAAAGCAATGACGCTGGGGATTCCCCTTAGCACGGTCTTCTCCACATTGCAGGCGTCGCTGGGATCGGCGTATGTCAACGACTTCAATAAATTTGGACGCACCTGGCAGGTTCAGGTTCAGGCGGATCAGCAGTTCCGCCGCCGTCCGGAAGATATTAAACGACTCGAAGTACGTAATGATAAAGGAGAGATGATTCCCATTGGAGCCTTCTCCACGGTCCGCATGACGACCGGTCCACAGATGATTCCTCGTTATAATCTGTATTCCAGTGTGACAATCAATGGAACTGCCGCTCCGGGAACCAGTTCCGGGGAAGCGATGGCGCTGATGGAACAGATGGCGAAGGAAAAACTCCCCAAAGGAATGGGATACGAATGGAGCGGCATGTCGTATCAGGAAAAGAAAGTGAGCGGTCAGGCGTTCTTCGTTTTCGGCATGGCGGTGCTGATGGTTTATCTGGTACTCGCCGCTCAATATGAAAACTGGTTTCTGCCTGCGGCGGTGATTTTAGTTGTTCCTTTAGCATTATTAGGAACTGTTGCTGCTGTCGCATTTCGGGGAATGGACAACAACATCTATACGCAAATCGGCATCGTGTTGATTATCGCGTTAGCAAGTAAGAACGCCATTCTGATTGTCGAGTTCGCCCGTGATTTGAGGAATCAGGGACTCGGGATTCGTGAAGCGGCTGCCGAAGCCGCGCGGTTGCGATTCCGTCCGATTCTGATGACATCGTTTGCATTCATCCTCGGGATCTTCCCGCTGGTGATCGCCCACGGAGCTGGTGCAGCGAGCCGTCAGTCGTTGGGAACGGCGGTGTTCGGAGGAATGATCGCCGCCACATTCCTGGCGATCTTCTTCGTCCCCGTGTTCTATACGCTGCTGCAATCATTGAGCGAAAAAATCAGCGGCCCTCCTCGTCGCGAAGAAGAGAACGCAGTCACGGAGACTCCTGAACCAGTACAAACGACTCTGTCCCATTGATGTTCAAGAAAGAGACTGATTCCTTCAGAAATGCCTCCTTCAGACCCTGTGAAACGACAATCCGGAGAAACGCGACAACAACTCCTCTCTGTTGCCGGGGAGACGATCTGCAATAAAGGACTGGCCGGGATCACTCTGGAAGGGGTCGCCAAGGCGGCCGGAGTGAGCAAGGGAGGCTTGCTGCATCACTTCCCCAGCAAGCAGCATCTGATCGATGCCGTGATTGTCGATCTTCACGAACGGTTTCTGGAAGAGATGCGCGAACTGGCAAAAGAGGATCCCGTTTCTACCGGGCGTCGCGTGCGAGCGTATCTGAAAGTGGCAACGCGGGAACGGGACGAACAGACCAATAAACTCTGCAGCATTCTCGCCATCGAAGCTCGCGATAATCCAACGTTACGGAATCAATGGCGAGATATGATCTCTTCATTGCTTCGCTCTGGCGCCGACGAAGAGAACACAGAAACCGACCCCATCACACTGGCGGTTGTTCAACTCGCAACCGACGGCCTGTGGCTCGCGGAACTGGAAGGGGTCTTCGACAACGCTCCCGATCTCTACACGAAGATTGTCGAACGTCTCGAACAGATGACGCGGTAGATTTACGACTGCTGTGTCCAGCCTAAATCTGCGTGTTGCCCGAACTGTTCCGCGGCTCGTTGGCCGCTCTCGCACTGGTTTTTCGACCCGAAAATTTAGTCTGGACGATTCACTACTCTCTTGTGAACCGCCGATAACGGGAAGCTGCTGGCATCTCAACACTTCACGTTGGGATGCCAGCGACCAAATGACTGTTGCGTTGTCATTCTCAAGGGAGAATGCGAACGCGGAGATTACGGAAGTCGATGGGAGATCCTTCGGACTCCAGGCACAGGTGACCACTCGCTGGCGTGGCGTCACTTCCGCCGGAGACTTCTTCGCCGTTCACCCATAAACGAACCTCACCATTGATGGCGCGAACATAGTAATGGTTCCACTCGTTGATCCCTTTACTCAGGTTCTTGCTGGGGAAACTGCGGGAGCCGTTTGGAGACAACGGAGGGAACGGTTTCAATTTGGAGTTTCCGACAGCGAAGATATCGCCGTTGGTTGTGAACCAGTCTCCCTTCTTCCCTGTTCGTTGTTCATACTGCTCGGCATACCCATGATCGAGCATCTGAATTTCAATGCCGGTTTTGGGAAGACTGTTTCGCGGAATCCCTTCGAGATGTTGAATGTCGGCCCAGAGGAACATTCCGGAATTCCCGGCCGATTTCAGATGCCGCCACTCAACAGAAATTTCCACGTTCGTGAAAACGTCCTTGCTGCGAACAACGCCGATAGGAGTCCCGGTACAGTGGATCAATCCGTCTTTGGTAGACCACGTCTCTGGATCACAGTTGACATGGGTGAAGTCGTCGAGTGTCAACGTTTTCCAGCCGGGACCGTTCCCATCCAGAAACGCTTTGGGAGGATTCGGTTCCTCCCCTTGTACTCCCGGAGTTCCCACCAGAAACAGAAGAAGACAGGTCAATCCGCCCAAGGTTGCTCGCCGCATTATCGATTTGCTTTCTTCTGTTCTGATGCCGGGGCTTTCGTTTTATTGAAAATAGCTTGGGAGGGCGAGGCTCCTGCCGAGTTGCAAACCATGGAAAACGTCATCTTCCATGCGGCTCAGCAGGAGCTTCGCCCTCCCGGAGATTAGCCATCTTCAAACCACAAAATCCCTGGTTCTGATGCCTCACATGTGGTGCAACGACACAATGACGTCACGGCTGTATTAGAACAGTTTGCATTCCAGATTGCAGGCGAATGAGTGGGATTGAGCGAGCAAAAGCCACTCTTTTCGCCTGCGGGACGGAGAACTGCTGATGGTTATTGTCTAAAATTCGCCAATGACTTGTCCGTCGGAGATGGCGATCAAAGCTCCCAATGTGTTTCCGGTGGCATCAGCTCGAGCTCCGATCGTGGCGGAAACGTTTTCGCTGATAAACCGAACAGCACCGTCACCCAGCAGGAAGTGCACGCCACCGGTGTGAGGGCTGCTGAAGTTGTTTTGCGATGCACTCTTTGGGTTCAGTTTGTTTGAAAGACCTCCCAGAGCGGCGCCGATGACCGGAGTTTTAGCCGCATCGGGAGTATCTGCTTCGCTCAAATACGGCTCATCGTCAGCTTCTCCAATGGGGATTGCCAGCGCATTGGCAGCATTGTGCTGATGTCCAGAGACGGACCAGGCCCGTTCACCGATCAGCACAGTATTGCTCAAACCATCGGTGACATCACGGAATTTGGTGCTGCTGTTCTGGAAGAAGGCTCCAGTCGGACCGGTTACGCCGCTCCCATTAGCAGCATTAAAGGTTGAACCCTTCGTGGCGGTCAGGAACCCGTTGTTATTGGCTGCCACGTAGTTCCCGGTGGCAATTGGGGTCGTGCCGATCTGGCGGCCTGCTTCTGCATTGTTACGGGCCGGACCAACATCAGAGGGGCAGCGGTGCATCGAAATCGAATTGTGCATTGCAACGTTACTGGCATCGACCCGGTTCGGGCCAGGTTGCAGTGTGTTGAAAATCGAAGCGCCGTCGGTCTGCGGCAGAATGGAGGTTCCCCAAGACCAATAGCCTGTCGTTGAAGTGGTTTGTGCGATGTAACCCGGGGGGAGAGCTCCAAAGACTTCGCTGTAGTTGTGAAGTGCGAGGCCAACCTGCTTGAGGTTGTTTTTACACTGAGAGCGGCGAGCCGCTTCTCGAGCCTGTTGTACAGCGGGGAGCAGTAATGCGACCAGGATGGCGATAATCGCGATGACCACCAACAATTCGATCAATGTGAATCCACGTCGTTTCAACGTCACTGCAGTCTCCGGTTGTGATTTTCGTTCTGGCCTGGCTGCGGCCTGTACTCAGACCACATTCAGCTGAGCCAGATTTTCAGAAACGAACAACCGGTGACTTTATGAACAAGAATTCTTCAAAGAATTGTCTAGAATTGCGAAGTTGTGATCCAAAGAGCAGCAGGTCGCGGCATTCATGCGGAGCAAAACACTCTAGCGGCCGCGGCTGATGGGAACGCCGATCATCTCGCCATTGAAGACCTGTTTGTCGTTGACGTATCCCTGAAACTGGAACTGGGCCATCCGTTTCTCTTTGACCAGGGTTGTTCTCGCACAGATGATCAACCGGCAGCCAGGGTAGACCGGGGCACGGAAGCGAACTTCATTCATGCCGCCGAAGCCCAGATAATCTCCCGCTTTGAGAATGTCATACTTTCTCGCGTAAAAGCCAGCCAGTTGCGCAGCGGCTTCGCACAGGATGACCCCTGGCATTAATGGAAAGCCGGGCATGTGTCCTTTGATCCAGAATTCATCATCGGTCACTTCCTTGAAGCCGATCAATCCGTGATTCACCGTGTCGACATAAACAATTCCGGAGAGTTGCTCCATCTCATGCCGTTGCGGGTTTACCTTACGAATGTCGTCCAGTGTGAAGAGCGGTTTGTCGTAGTTGTACTTCTTGTAATCGTAAAGGGGTTCAGCTGGCATCGCTTCAGATTCCGTTCAAGTGTCCTGTCAGAAAGTGTCAGTGTCCAGGTCCCATCAGAGATGAACACACTCAGTCGTTGCAGGTTTGTTTGTGATGGACAGTATAAGGGGCAGGGATCAGGATTCAGGGGGCAGAAAATCCTGAATTTCCGACCCACTTCTTTTCCCATCGGAGCAAACCTGGAAGTGCTGACACTGTAACTGGTTCTCGCTTCAAGTTCACGCGACATGGATTCGATGAACAGATGCCAGCTTCACGTCACACGATCATCAAATCAGAGAACAGGCATTCACGAATTGGAAGAAGCAGGGGGGATTCCCAGTGATTTTCCGCCGTCGATGGCCACGGCGGTTCCCGTAATCATTGAAGAAGAGTCAGCACATAGCGAGACAATGGCCCCTGCGACTTCCCAGGGGGAGATCATGCGACCATGGGCCTCGGCCAGTGGACTCGCTTTCAGATAACGGCGAGCGGCGGCATCGGCATCGTTTTCCCGCGCGAGCGTGTCCGTCATGATGCGTGTCTCGGCAACGGGGCCCGGGCAAACGCAGTTCACTCGAATCCGGTCGTTCGCGTGACACAGCGCCAGACTTCTGGTGAGTCCCACGAGCGCCATTTTGCTGATCGAATAAACGGGATCGTGTGCTCGCGGCATCAATCCGGCATTGCTGGCGGTATTCACAATCGAGCCGCCGCCAACTCGTCTCAGATGAGGAATCGCAAATTTTGTCCCGAAGAATGCGGCTTTCAGATTGGTATCCAGACACCGGTTCCAGTCTGCTTCTTCAATCTCGGTCACTTGACCGACCAGATTGATACCGGCGTTATTGATAAGAAAGTCCAGGCGTCCGGCAGTGGTGGCGGCCTCGTCGATCAGTTGTTGCAGTTGATCAAGCCGACAGACATCACACTCCCGTTCCTCAATGCCAAACTGGGCATACTCGGCCGAGGTGACGGGATGCAGCGCAATATCACCAGTGAAAACACGGACTCCACTGTGCGAGAGCAGCAACGCGGTCGCCCGTCCGATGCCGCATGCTCCACCGGTTACGACAGCGACACGTCCCCGGAGGTCAAACTTCGGAAGTACACCATGTTCCAAGGGCATGTGTAAAGCATTTTTGCAAATGATGTATGACGTCCTGCCACGCGGGCGCCAGCGTTTTTCCAGTCAGGAACCGCGCTGCGCGGACACATGATAGACCAAACTGGTCTGACCTCACCGGAAGACGAATTCACCACCGACGGCAAACCCGTGTGCCATGAATTCCTGCAGATCCGATTTCAGGCGAATGGTTGGAGCCGAAGTGGCGGACGGAGGGGAATCGTAGTTGATGTTATCAAACGCCCGGGAGAAGCCTGTTCCCAGCAGGAATTCGTATGAAGCAAACAGTTTGAAGTGAGGGCTCACCTGCAGCTTGCCGGTGAGTGCCAGATCAAAGACCGGAGCGAACCGGGTGCGGTGATTGTTGAAGGAACGATTCGGTTCCAATGTCTGGTTCGGATCGGCTGAGGTCGTCGGGTTGAAGATTTCGCTCGTATTGACGCTTTCGTCCATACTGTTGATCCCTGCGATGAACTTGACTTCCGCTCCCAGCTCGAATCGGGGTCCCAGATAGCTCTGCGCACGCAGACCGATCTGAGGGCCGAAGATATGGTTTCGCGTCATGGATTCGATCATGTGATTCAGCGTTAATGTCGGACTTTGAATATCTCGCCCGCGGATGCTTAAATCGTCATGCAATGCAATGTAGCGAAAGCCCAGGATTGGAGAGATTTCGGTCGGTACGTTGGGAGTGAATGGATTGAAGATCCAGTTGGCTTCGGTTCCCCAGAAGCTGGTTTTCTGAATAGCCTGATAACCATCGTTGTAGAGGATCATTCGGTCGGGAGAGAGAGCCCCGTTAATGAACAGCGTTGTTCCGGCGATGATCGTCGACGCCGATGCGGGAGACTGGTTGTCGAGGAACGGGTTGATCGTGATCACATTGTCGACCTGCTCGAAATAGAAGATCTCGGTTTCGAGTGTTCCTGCCAGAGTCGGAATTCCGAACGTTCCCCGTAAGCCGTTCACGGAATCAAATTCGTTCTCCAAAGTGGGCACAACGACAAACGTCTGTGGCTGAAGTCCGGTAATGGCATTTGTCGCCTGCAGTCTGTTGTTTCTGTTCCGCCCACTGAGGTCTGGAGGGGGGGCTCCCAGCGTACTCGGGGCGACGGGTGCTCCCAGAAGGGCACCATCTCCCCCGTTGATTTTCCAATGCATATAGTCGAGGCGCACATACGATTCGGCGAAGGCTTCTCGAATCGTCAGGCGTCGCAGGGAATCGCCGCCGTATTGATCGTTCCGTTCCGGCAGTAACTGTTCGTATCCGCCCGAGTAACCTCCACCAGGATATCCACCGCCGGGATAGCCGTTGGAGTATGACGGTTCAAAGTAATTTGCCGGAGGCAGACCGGGAGCATCCCACTGATTCTGGCCCAGTGCCAGAGTGGGAAGCAACGCGCCGAGCGCCACGAATATGCCGGTCGTCCAAAATTTCATGATGCCGATCCTGGTCGAACTGTGAGACCATTTTCATGACGGATCAGCAGAAAATACACGGCCTCTCTGGCCGTTCCTACTTTCTGCTGGACCTCTCGGGAATCAGGAGGTCGTCTCCTTATTCCTGTTGCCGGTGGTCACACCATCAGCCAACCCTGCGCTCTTTGGGGACAGCGCGGGGTCGCTCAATCGACATTATCGGCTACTGCAGAATGGGAACTTGGGTGAACTTTTACGGTTCTGTCGGTTTTGCGGAAAGTTCCTTGTGTGACGCCTGCGGGGCTTTCGCTTTATTGAAAATGTCCCGGGAGGGGGAGGCTTCCGCCGAGCCGCAAACCATGGAAAGCGTTCTCTCGCTTGCGGCTCAGCAGGAGCTTCGCCCTCCCGGAGATTGCCCATCTTGAAACAAGCAAAAGCCTTGGTGGCGCCTGTGGGCAGGATTGGCATGCCTCAACTCTCAGCAGAAGCGTCGTTCGATCTCGAGGGTGGATTGCTCGACACCTGCTTCGGGAGTCAGGCGGGTGCTGATCGTTTTGCATGCTTCTGCGACGGCGGAAGAATTGAGCAATTCCTCCAGAGAACGGGTGAGATTATCTTCTGTAAACTGTTTCACAGGCAGGGATTGCCCGACATTCAGTCGTTTCACTCGGTCAGCATTGTCAAACTGGTCGTGTGCCAGTGGCATGACGACATGTGGAATCCCTGCCATGAGTGCCTGGGATGTCGAACCGATTCCTCCGTGATGAACGAACGCGGCCGATCTTGGGAGAAGCAAGTCCAATGGAACATAGGAGATATGCCGAATTGATTCCGGTAGTCCCGTCGGGAGTTGTTCCGGATGTTTTGTCAGAAAGATTCCGCGACGGTTGAGATTCCGGCACGCTTTCGCCGCTGCAGCGAAGAAATCCGCGCCGTGCACGTTGGCTGTTCCAGGGGTGAAGACAATGGGGGGAGTCCCCGCCTGAAGAAACTGTTCGACATTGCCGTTCAATGGCTGTTCTGAACCTTCGTTCCAGAGTGGAAAGTTTGTCTGAATCAGTGGTTGCGGCCAGTCTCTCTGAGGGGGAGCGAACCATTCCGGGAACAGGCAGAGAACGCCGGTCGGAGAGTTCCACCAGCGTGTGATCTTGCGAACCGGCGGCAGTCCCAGTTCACGTCTCCATGAGTTAAGAAACGGACAAACGACACCGTCGACCGCGAACTTCTCTCCGACTCTGAACATCAGATTCTGAAACCAGCGCGGTCCAGAGAGTCCCCCTATTTTCGGAGGGACAATGTCGCTCCAGATGACGGAAGGCTGAAGATGTACTGTGACGACCGGAATATTATGGGAATCGTGAGCCATTCTCGCCCCGAACCCCAGACAGCTGGAAAGGCAGACGATCGGCCCGGCACTGGCCTGTTCCACCAGAAATGCATGCTGACGTTTCAGTGCTGGTTGCAGAAATTTGTAGACATGCTGGAACGACTTCTGTGGATGCCAGAGCAACGGGTCCTGGATGCAATTCAGATATTCCTGTGCGGTTCCCAGCGGTTCAAACGGGATTTCGTACTTTTCGGCCTGGGGAGCGAAATAGTCATTCGTTAACAGCAGAACGTCATGTCCCCGCTGCTTGAGTTTGTGAGCCAGTCCCAGCATGGGGAAGACATCCCCCGCACTCCCGACAGTGGTCAGAACAAATCGCATCAGTGGGTTCTTTATAATTGGAGGAAAACGTCGGAAACGCACAGCGAAAACTTTATCGCCGATTCGTTCTTTTGGGTATTTCAGAGCCGCGTTATGTCATTCGAGACACCGGAGCCCCTCTGCAGGCTCACACTCGAATCTAAAAAGGCATTGAGGCACAGAGATTGCTGTTTTCTGCATTTTCTCTGCGTTTCTCCGCACCTCTGTGTTTCAAGAACTGAGTTGATGCAGCGATGGCGAGGCTCTACGATTTTGAATCAGACTCCTTCAATTTTTAGGTCCATTTTCCATGTCTCTCCCGCCGGGTTCTACAGACGGTTCCTCCTCCGACTCCAGCTCTTCCTCCGGGAGTCACTCGAGCCGATCGACTTATTTAAAGGAAATCGCGCGGAGACGAACGTTCGGCATCATCGCTCACCCGGATGCCGGAAAGACAACACTCACCGAAAAAATCCTGCTTTACTCCGGCTGCATCGAAGAAGCCGGTGCCGTTCGAGGACGCAAGTCACAACGGGCTGCCCGATCCGACTGGATGAAAATGGAACAGCAGCGCGGTATCTCCGTGACCGCGACATGTCTCTGTTTCGACTATGCCGGATTTCGATTGAATCTCCTCGATACTCCCGGTCACCAGGATTTCAGTGAAGACACCTATCGGACACTCAATGCCGTCGACACTGCCGTCATGGTCGTCGATGCGGTGAACGGGATTGAATCGCAGACCATTAAGTTGTTCAAAATCTGTGCCGAACGGAAAGTTCCGATTATCACCTTCGTCAACAAGATGGATCGCCCCGGAAGTGATCCGCTTGGCGTGTTGACGCAGATTGAAGAAGTCCTGGGGATCGACGCAATTCCCGCCAACTGGCCCATTGGCACCGGACGTGAATTCAATGGACTCGTCGACCGCAAGACCCGGGAAGTTCTGAAATTCTCCCCAGTTTTAAGAGGAGCGCTGGAAGTCCCGGTCGAACGGGCCTCACTGGATGATACTGAGAATTCCCTGTTCCCGGCCGATGTTATGGACTCGGTTCGAGGAGAAGTGGAACTCCTTGAAGGAGCAGGCGTTCCCTTTCAGCACGACCTGTTTTTACAGGGGAAACAGACTCCCGTCTTCTTTGGCAGTGCGTTAACGAACTTTGGTGTGGAGCAGTTTCTGCAAGGTTATATCCGCCTCTCTCCGCCGCCGATGGATCGGAAAAGTGATCAGGGAATCGTCTCTCCGACCGACGAAAACTTCAGCGGCGTTGTTTTCAAGATTCAGGCGAATCTCGATCCCCGACATCATGACCGGGTCGCGTTTGTCCGTATCTGCTCCGGACGTTTTGAACGTGATATGGAAGTGACGGTCAGTCGGAGCGGAGATCGGTTTCGCATTCCCCGTTCACATCAACTCTTCGCACAGGAACGGGAAACCGTCAACGAAGCCTATCCGGGGGACATTATCGGAATCGTCAACCCCGGGAAGCTGCGACTGGGAGATACGATTTGTACCGGAAAGCCGGTGCAGTTCACGAACCGCTGGGAATACGCCCCGGAACGTTTCATTCGTCTCCGTTGTCAGGACACTTCCAAGCGAAAACAGTTCTCGCGGGGAGTCACCCAGTTGATTGAAGAAGGAGCCGTTCAGTTACTGACCGACGATGGCACGACGGTCACCGAACCGGTGCTGGGAGCCGTGGGGGAACTGCAGTTCGACGTGGTAAAATTCCGTCTGGAGACCGAGTACAATTCACAGGTCCTGATTGAACGATTGCCCTACCAGATGGGACGCTGGATTCATACCGAGCCATTCGACCCGGAAAACTACATGCTTCCCAGCGGCTCGCGCGTGATGACCGATCAGACAGGGGCCAAACTGTTATTGTTTGCGGACGACTGGTCGATGGACTACTTCCTCAGACGCTACCCCGACGTGATCCTCTCCGAACACCGCCTGACGGACTCCGTTGTCGGTGATGAGGAATAACTGATCGCATCGGGTGCGCCATGCAATGCCGTTCATGAGGATCGTCTGCTATCGAGGACAAGATTGAGGTTAATATTACAGTTGGACTTAACTCGGTAGACTGAGTTTTCCGTGTTGAATTCCATGCTCATGTCGCGTCAGCAGCATGAGCATGCCAAGCGAAATAGAGAAGTTCATTGTATATTCGCTCCGCTGACGCGATGCGAGCATGGCACCTATCACACCTATCGTTCTCTGCAGGAAACGCTCTTATGAAACTCGCCAAAATCCGTACGAACCAGTTTTCTGAAGCGGTTGCGGTGATCGAAGAGTCGGTGGCTCGTGTTCTTCAACCGGATCAGAACTCAGGCATGACGACTCTCGCAGACATTCTCCATTCGGTGAATCCGAGAGAGACGGCGACCCGTCTGCTGGCAAATGCTATTGATGTGCCGTTGAATGAGGTCACCTTTCTGGCTCCGGTTGATCAACAGGAAACCTGGGCCGCCGGGGTGACATACAAGCGGAGCCAGATCGCGAGAATGGAAGAATCGGAATCGGCCGCGTCGCATTATGATAAAGTGTACAGCGCTGATCGTCCGGAAATCTTCTTTAAAGGGACCCCGAATCGTATTGCCCATCCCGGTGAACCCGTTCGGGTGAGAGCCGACAGTAACTGGTCGGTGCCGGAGCCGGAATTTACGCTGGTGCTCAATCCGAAACTGGAGATTGTCGGTTACACCATCGGCAATGATATGTCGGCCAGAGATATTGAAGGAGAGAACCCGCTCTATCTCCCCCAGGCAAAAGTCTATCGCCAATGTTGTTCGCTTGGCCCAGTCATCAGGCTGGCCGATGGTCCGCTTTCACTGGAAGAGACGAAGATCACACTCACGATCGACCGGGCAGGCGAGCAGAAGTTCCACGGAACCACCAGTCTCGCCCAGTTGCACCGCACGCTCCCGGAGTTGGCAGAGTGGCTCGGTCGCGAAGACGATTTTCCGTTCGGAGCCTTCCTGCTGACCGGCACCGGGCTTGTCCCGGAGAACGATTTCACGCTGGAACATGGAGACGAAATCTCCATCGAAATCACCGGCATCGGCACGCTGAAAAATCCGGTTGTGAAAGAGACGCTGCGGAAGTAATCGGTGATTCAGGCATTTATGAATACTTCGGACTGGGGCCCCACTTATTGGTTCCCGGTTCACTGTCTTTCACCGACAAGAAGAGCATGATCAGGCTCCCGAAAGGAATAAAGTTAATCAGATACCACCAACCGCTTAATCCAATGTCATGAAGCCGCCGAATTTGCAGCGAGAGACTGGGGATAAAAATCACAAATGAGAAAACCATAATGGAAGTCATCGAGGTCAGACTTTCCACATGATCTCGCGTCAGGCTCTCAATGAACACAATTGGCGATAAAATCAGTACGTTTCCGGCAATAAACATCCAGTATTCTTTGCGGCGCGCTCGGCCGCTGAAGTTGATGGCGTTCTTCCAGCCTTCCAGATACCAGTTGATTCCCCACATGTCATCTTCGACAGGCCCAGTATGACCTGAAGAGAGCTTCTTCCCTTTGGCTGTGGGACGAGGGTCTGCGGCTTCGCCGGCGTACCAGTTTTCAGATCGAACAGGCTGGTCGTCAACGATCTCCCAATCTTCGGTTCCTTCAGCCAGAAGAGGAACCTGCACAAGTTGATCGCAGTTCTTGCAGCGGAATTTCTTTCCCGCTTTGTCATCGCTCACGTTAAAGGTTTGATGACACGCATCACACCTGGCAATAATGGTCATCGGTGGCTCGCATCTGAAGAGAAGCTGGAAGTGGACCCGGTTCCGATCATACGCGCTCATTGGGGAGAACAACAAGAGTTCGCCCCGGCATTTCGCAACGGGCTGTTCAGTCAGAGCACCATCGGATCTTGCTTCTTTACCGCAAAGATCATAAAGGAATTTGAGTCATTGCGACTCAGGGGAAGCAATGTGAGATCCCGTCAGGTTCTTAGCAGATGGTTATTCGCCATTGTAATTCCGGAAAGCATGGAACCGATAATTCCCAGAAATCCCTGATCGGTGCCGCATAAGTACAGATTTTGAATCGGTGTGATGCCGTCCAATACCTTGATCGGGGCGCCGTACACCGCTCCGTTATCATGCCAGGTGAATCGATAAATCGTCTTCGGGGTGAAGACATCGGTGTCGATGATATGGGCACGGAAATCGGGAATATGGCGTGCCGCCGCTTCCGCCATCCGGTCACACCAGTGCTGCTTGGCGGCGTAATACTCGTCTGAGCCGAGGTTCATCCAGTATGACGGATTCGCCAAGGCCGTAATGCGAATGTAGCCCTCATCCAACTGGGCTCCGTCTGCATACTGAAAGTTATTAGGCGAACAGATAATTCCGCTTCGTAAATCAATCGGGTCGACGGGCGGTTCATAATGAAATGAAGGAGCATCGTTATAGAAAACGATGGTTTCGTGATGACCGAGATCCTTTGGTTGTTTATCTAATACAAAGATCGCTTCATTAAAAGAAACGGCCCCAGCGGCCGGCTCCGGTTGTTCGGCATGGACTCCACACATCCGGTTTGTTTCGACAACACCAGCGGATGACAGGACGTTCTCCGCTCGAATTTCCTGACCGTCATCCAGAATCACGCCAACAGCGCGACCATCATGAATCAGGATCTCCTTGACCCCATGTCGAAGCTTGAGCTCTCCGCCAAGCGATTTGAAGTGCCGAACCAGCGTTTTCAGGATCTGTCGGACTCCGTCATAGGGTCTTGAAAACCCTTCTTTAAAAATGCTTTTAAACATGATCACGAACTGATTGAAGTCCATGTCATGCGGCAGCGCCGACCCGTAAAACATAAGTGGGCAGAAGAGCATATCGATCAACACCGGATCGTTAAGATACTCCCCCACAACCTGACGGGCGGAGACCGGTTTCTGTTCGAGATTCAGTTCATCAAATTGTTCAATACGTGAGACCAGTTGACGGAACCGTTCGGCCTGATCGGGGAACTCATTAACAACATTCTCGAGGAATGCTTCGTACTGATTGGTGAACTCAATCCGATGCCCGGGGAAAACAACGGACGATCCGTTTTGCGGCGAGAGATCGAAATCGTCCCAGCGGAGTCGAAGCTGCTTTAACAGCTTGGCAAGCGGTCCGGTACGTGTTCCCGGTGCAGCGTAATTCGTGACGGCATGCAGACCGACATCATAATTACGTCCCCGTAACCGGTAGAAGGAATTCAATCCCCCGATGGTGGTATGCCGCTCGAGAATGCAGACCTTCTTATCGTAATAGGCCAGACGGATTCCCGCCGCCAGCCCCGACATTCCGGCTCCAATAATGATCGTATCGTAATTCACGCTCAGTTTGCCCAATTTGCATTCAATGGTTGATCGGCTGATAGCGGGGTGCATCGTTCATGATGACTGAATCTGGCTGGGTGCCATGCTCATATCGCGCCAGCAGGGTGAGCATGAATCGGCGTTCCATCTGAATTCGGCATGCTCCTGCTGCAGACGCGACAGGAGCAGGGCACCCACACTTGACTTACACCGTGAAAACGTGCTTTTCAGCTTCGTCGGCCATTTCTCCGGCGTGATAGCTGGAACGAACGAACGGACCACTGGCGACCATCGAGAACCCCAGTGTTCGGCACTGTTCTCCGAGTGCATCGAACTCCTCCGGCGTCCAGAACCGCTCAACAGGAAGCTGTGTCGGTGAAGGTTGGAGATACTGTCCCAGTGTGAGCATGTCACAACCGACACTTCGCAGGTCACCTGCACAGTCGAGCACTTCTTCCAGCGTTTCTCCCAACCCGAGCATGAGTCCGCTTTTGGTGGGAATCTCTGGAGCTTCTTCCTTCACTTGTGCGAGCAGATTCAATGTCCGCTGATATTCGGCGTTACGACGGACCTTGTTATAGAGTCGCGGAACAGTTTCGGTGTTGTGATTGAAGACATCGGGTTTCGCTTGAATCACTCGACTGATCGCCGCACGATTTCCACCGAAGTCGGAGGTCAGCACTTCAACAGCGGCTCCGGTTCGTTCACGAACAGCGAGAACACACTTATAGAAGTGGTCGGCTCCCCCATCTGGCAGGTCGTCACGTGTGACGCAGGTGATGACGACATGTTTCAGGCCGAGTCGTTCCGCCGCTTCCGCAACCCGATCCGGTTCATCATGCAGAACCTCCTCCGTCTTGCCGCGCGGGACGGAACAGAATCCACAGGGACGAGTGCAGACGTTCCCGAGGATCATGAAGGTTGCGGTTTTCTGAGACCAGCACTCGGTCCGGTTCGGACACTTTGCGCTCTCGCAAACCGTTTCCAGTTTCAGGTCTTCAATGATGCCGCTGGTGAACATCATTTCGCGACTGGGCATCGGTCGCTTCAACCACTTGGGAAGGCGACGGCGGCTTCCGTTCGAAGACTCGAAACCGGCTAATAGAACTTCCCCGCCGGTATGGCATCCCGTACCCGAGGTCGGCTCACTGAGAATCGGCAGCTCACGCATGAATAAAACCAACTTCCTTACTGGAGCAGTTGCTCCATCAGATATCCACACAACGCGGGTTCAACAATGAAAATGCCGATGTCCGCGTAACAGGATGTCCTCTATTATCTTTGCAATATCCCCTGTCTTGCAATTTCAATCAGGTTGGATGCGATGATCCGATCCGGGGAATCCGTTGTCTGGTCCGACGCAAAAGCGGATGGCCTGTGGAAAGATCTGTCACAGCATAACCGAAATGCCCGGCAATGTGTCGAATCAGGGACTCCCGAACCTGAGGCATCCGAACTGGATCTAATCGTAACGATTGCATCGACGTTGAGGCAGTTCCCTCCGGGTTGGTCTGAGTCACTTGAAGCCATTTCGGCTCAATGGATACGTTCAGAAACATCCCCTGACAGGAAACCCATGATTTCACACCCGCACCAAAGTAACCGAGTTGTCCCCCCCGGGTCCAGATTCCGGTTTCCTGAAGATGTCGCTTGGCCGGAATTTTCAATTCCAGGCAGGCTGCCAGCACTGCCGTTTCGAATAATTCCCGATATTGAGTCAGTCCCAGCTTCAGTCGATCGAGTGGAAGTTGCAGATAGATGGCCAATTGACCGGGGGCATGGCAGAAAGCTCCCCCTCCCCGAGCTACCCAACGGACCGGCAATTCCCAGTGTGACAGCTCCTCGTCATCCAGAAGCAGGTGGTTCCGACTCGCTTCCCGTCCCATCGAGATGACTGGGGGATGCTCACAAAGAAACAGGGTTCCATTGAGATCATTACGACCGCTCAACTCGTAGATTTGTTGTTCCTGTAATCCAAGAGTCGCCTCGAACTGGACCAGCCCCAGCAGATGGACCGCCAGCACCCCTTCATGTGAAGGAACGGGAAGCAGTGGCATTGATGATGAATTCATCACAGGCATCATCGAAGTTCAAGAACAGCCCTGATTGCATCCCACAAACCTGTTCATAGCGGCTTTAGAGCAGTTTGCTCTAAAACACCGCAAAATGTCCCGGGGAAACAACGTCGATTAACAAAATCTTGTGTTGCCCATTTTATCCACCGATCTGAAGGATTCCCATCCCGGTTCCAGAAACCAGACGGAATTTGAACGTCTTCGGTGGCACGGAACCCGCTACTGGAGAAAACCACGAATTGAACGAATTATACGAATGAAAAAAAGTGGGCCATCAGGTGAACGTTGGACTTTGCGTATCCTGTGACTTTCATTGCAATCACGGGGGAAGTCAGATTCTTCTATTCGTACGATTCGATTGATTCGTGGTTCAAAATCTTTGCCGTGTCCTGATTTTCGTCATACATGTCTTCGACCGGCGGGCAACTTCGCCAGTGTCTTGTCTGGAAACTCATTCACAGTTGACCATTCATTCGGAACGGATACACTGTGCCTCTCAATGCGGTCGTGGCGGAATTGGCAGACGCGCAAGATTCAGGTTCTTGTGTCCGTTTAGGACGTGGAGGTTCGACTCCTCTCGACCGCATTTCCAGAAGTAACGATACTTCTGAAGAAAACAAGGCGTCTCTCCAGTTGAACATGGAGAGACGCCTTTTCTGTTTAGACAGGGCAAACTTTGCTGCATTTCGTTGCAAACAGAGGGTTTACGATGATCGCAAACCCTCTGTGTCTTTGACTGTGCCGGTTACATGCTTTCCCAGCGGGATTTCATGAAGGCCAGACCGTTCTTTGCCAGATACTCTTCGTTGGGGAACATGCGTCGCCAGATGCGGGTGGCGGCGGCCAGTTCCGGAAGTGCGAGTCCGAAGGCTTCAATGATGAACCAGCCGTCGTAGTCGACTCGTTTCAGGGCCTCGAAACTGGCGTCCCAGTTGATCTGCCCTTCCCCCGGTGTTGAGCGGTCGTTCTCGGAAATGTGAACGTGGACCAGTTGGTCTTTGCAGGATTCCACAGCGGCGATCGGGTCTTTTTCCTCAATGTTCGCGTGAAATGTGTCGTACATCATCTTCAGGTTCGGGTGATTGACCTCACGACAGAACCGACCGGTATCTTCTGCACTGTTCAGAAAGTAGGCTTCGAACCGGTTCAGGTATTCGACAACGAGTGTCACATTCTGCTTCTGGGCATAGTCCGCTGCTTTGGTGAGACTTTCCTGTCCCCATTTCCATTCCTCTTCGGTCCGGCCTCGTCCGACGAATGTTCCGAGAGCCGAGTGAATCGGTCCGAGCAGATGTGTGGCTCCAGAAGCCGCACACATGTCAACCGCTTTCTTGATGCGATCGACTCCGGCCTGACGAATGGAGGCTTCCGGCGAGATCGGGTTTTCTTCATCTGTACAGACAGTAACAGCGGTTCGTCCCAGTCCCAGTTCGTCCAGCTTCTTACCGATTTTGGTGTAAGCCGGTTCCTGCATGTCGAAGACTGGCAACTCGACGCCGTCGTAACCCCATTCTTTGATCTTTTCCAGAGTCGGGAAGATCGATTCATCGACGCCAGAGGTCCAAAGCAGCAGGTTCAACCCGTATTTCATGATGCCATTCCTTCAAGAAGCCAAGTGCATTAAGCGAAGAGGATTGTCAGATTCGATTCCCAGTCACCAGGACCAATCGGGACACATTGATTGATACTGCCCGATGGGAATTGGAGCCAATGATCTCCGTGCCGTCCAGCGTGACGGGATTCGACTTGCCGTGAATTTGTTGAACTCATGCAACCATTTGCAGAAAATGCGGAAAACTGGGGAATCCCCGGTTTTCGACACGTCATCCTGAAACCTACTGACAGCAGGATCGGTACACAACAGAGAGTTCCGTTGTCACAACTTTGGATGTCATAGCCATCAAGTCATATTGGGTGGCATGCTCATGTCGCGTCAGCAGCATGAGCATGCCAAGCGAAATTAGGGACGTCCTTCATGTTCACCCTGCTGACGCGATGTGAGCATGCCACCCGGCAACTGTAGTACTAAGCATGGCAACAAGAAGAATAGACCAGGTGATGTCGAATCTGTTTTTACGTGTGACCTGTTGCTGTCTGTTACTGAACGGGCTGATGCTGGGGGGATGGACTGCGAACACTCAGGGAGGGGACCCGGCTCGGGGTTACAAACTGCTGGTCGAAAAGCCGTATCTTACACACGATTTTGATGAGACCACGTTCTCGAATATCTGGAAAGTGTGGCCGGATCCGGAGCGGACTCAGGCAGAACAGGCGACTCCCGTCGAACGCCGTAAAATGGCATTCGGCCGTTATGGTCTGACCTCACGCCCCGGGGATGATCTCAACTCTGAGACATTCAAACCGTTGCAATACGTGGTGAATGAATCGGGTCACTGGACGATGAACTGTTTCTCCTGCCATGGTGGAACCCTCATGGGACAGGTTGTCCCCGGTGCGCCGAATACGCGGTATCTGTTGCAGTCATTGAGCGACGACATGCGAACGCTCAAGGTTCAGCACTATCCGGAGAAACCTCTCAGTCGCATGGAAAGAGCCATTTTTGCGGTCCCGCTGGGAACCACGCGCGGGACGACGAATGCCGTCATGTTTGGCGTGGGGCTAATGTCGTTCAGAGATGCCGATTTGAATGTTCGTACGCCGACATCCATTCCGCGCATGATCCATCATGATATGGATGCTCCGCCGTGGTGGGTCTTCAAGAAGAAAACGCATCTCTATGCCGAAGCCTATGCTCCCAGGAACCATCGCAGCCTGATGCAGTTCGCGCTGATCCGCAGTAATGGGCCTGAGAAATTTCGCGAATGGGAACCGGATTTTCAGGACATCGCTGCGTATCTGGAGTCGATCGAGTCGCCCAAGTACCCGTTTCCGGTTGATCACATGTTAGCCAGCAACGGAAAAGTGCTTTTCAATCATCACTGCGCCGAGTGTCACGGGACATACGGTAAGGACGGAACATATCCCAATCGAGTCGCTTCCATGCAGGAGGTCGGGACCGACCCGGTGCGATTCAGTGCCATTCGTGCCCAGGATCGGGCGATGTACGGTCACTCGTGGTTTGGAGATTACGGGAAAGATGACATCATCGCCGAGCGGGACGGCTATCTGGCTCCCCCTTTGGACGGCATCTGGGCGTCGGCTCCCTACTTCCACAACGGAGCCGTTCCCACCCTCTGGCATGTTCTCAATCCGGATGCACGCCCTCAGGTCTGGCGGAGAACCGATGTCGATGGATACGACCAGAACCACGTCGGGTTTCCGATCGAAGAACTGCAACAGGTCCCAGTCGAAGTCAAATCCCCACATGATCGACGGGATTACTTCGACACCACGCAATTCGGAAAATCCGCCGCAGGACACACCTTCCCGGATGCCCTC
The DNA here is from genome assembly GCA_035556335.1 of Planctomicrobium sp. GTDB lineage: Bacteria > Planctomycetota > Planctomycetia > Planctomycetales > Planctomycetaceae > Planctomicrobium. Next base: position 22,589 of record DATMFC010000615.1, read on the forward strand.
ACTCAAGAGGAAAAACAGGCGGTGCTGGAGTATCTGAAAACTCTATAGCCAGAATCATTCAGAGGAACCACGGAAAGGACGGAAGTCACGGAAATTCGTAGTAGGTCGTGTTGACAATTATTAGGTAATCGAGTCGACGGGTGCAGAATCTGTTTGGTTTGGTTATGGAGGACCGCAATGCGACGACGTCATGAGATTACGGATGACCAGTGGGAACGGGTGGCCCCTCTGCTGCCAGGCAAAGCGGGGGATCCGGGAGTCACGGCAGACAATCGGCTC
>DATMFC010000616.1:0-8262 GCA_035556335.1 Planctomicrobium sp.
GTTCGTCTGACCGTTCTGTTCGGAAGCATCAGCGTCGTTCGAACGGACGCGAGAGGTGGAAGTGGAAGAGGGTCGTGGCATGGTGTCCTCAGATTGAGTCGCTAGGGAGGGGACAGGTCGCCGCTGGTCACTGATGGGCCGGGCGGAGTTGACAATCTTCAAATACGAATGAGCTTCAAAAACGAATGAGAGTGGGAATCAGTTAACAGGAACCGGCGAAGAACAGTGAACCTGGGGGAATCGGCTACAAATCCATTCCGCCAGCCGTCGACTCGAGTCGTCTATGGTTTCATGTTCATGGGGTCCGGTGAGATCCAGTACAAAATCTGCGGCTTCGCGTTTTTCTGCCAGAGTCAACTGACTTGCTTCGCGTCGCTGAAATTCCTCTTCAGTCCAGCCTCGCTGTTGCACCCTGGCCAGTCGTACCGATCGGGGAACGTCAAGGAAAACAATTGCATCGCACAACTTTGATAAACCAGACTCCATCATCAGTGCAGCGTCCAGCAAGAGGAGATCACACTGACCAGAAAGTTCCTGTTTTTGTTTTTCAGCCAGCAGGGCTTCCCTGATAGCCGGATGAACAATCCGCTCCAGTTGTTTCCGTGCAGCAACCTGTTCCGGGTGATTTCCAAAAACTTTGGCAGCCAATGCAGGCCGGTGGATTTCTCCTTGCTGATCCAGGATTTCCCGACCGAACAGATCGGCAAGTTCCTGTTTAATATCAGCACATCGCAAGGCTCGATGCCCGGCGAGGTCGGCATCAAGTCGTTCGCTACGAAAGTAGTGCTGTAAGGCGCTGGTCAAGGTGGTTTTCCCTGAACCGATTCCCCCCACGATTCCGATCATCGGAATTCTCGCGGCAGACATCATTGCCTCGCGAATCAATGGTTGCGTCAACAAAATCTCTTGCTCAGTCCGACAATGGACTGCAGGCGGCGTCTGTTGGCGATGTGATGCGTTGTTTTTTGGAAATTATTACGGAACGAAAATCAGGTGCCAGGATTCCGAGGCAAATCGGAAAATGCTCTCATTTCGGAAACGACTGGATTCAGTGGGGAGATCAAAACATTCAGACAGGAAATCTTCATCGGAACAGGACTCAGGATCACATTGAACCCTGAGTCATTCCATCATCTTTCTTATGGTCGCCGACATATTGTTGAATGTCAATCATCTGTTGAAAATTTTACCAGACGCCCCCGACTACAAAAATGACGAAAATCTGGCGTCAGAACAGCTTTTCGTCAGAGTTCGTCAGAGAATGAGCATGGCATCGCCGTAGCTGAAGAAACGGTAACGTTCGCGAATCGCTTCCGCATAGGCCTGCATCATCAGTTCACGACCGGCAAAGGCGCAGACCAGCATCAGCAGAGTGGACTTGGGGAGGTGAAAGTTCGTCACCAGAGCGTCGACAACCTGAAAGGAATACGGCGGACGGATGAAGAGATTTGTCTCTCCTTGCCACGGTTGGAGCGGTCCCTGTCTGGCGGCTGTTTCCAGTGGCCGGACCGATGTCGTTCCGACAGCAACGACACGATGCCCGTGACGCTTTGCCTGGAGAATCTGGTCAACGGCGCTGGCGGGGAGTTCACACCATTCCGAATGCATTTTGTGTTCTTCCAGACGCTCCACACTGACAGGGCGGAACGTCCCCAGTCCGACATGAAGCGTCACTTGTGTCCGATCGATCTGTCTCTGTCGGCAGCGTTCGAACAACTCCGGAGTAAAGTGCAATCCGGCCGTCGGGGCGGCGACGGCGCCCGGTTTTTCGGCGTACGTGGTCTGATATCGGTCTTTGTCGCTCCGTTCCGCATCCCGTTGCATGTAATGGGGTAACGGCAACGCTCCAAACTGTTCAAGAAGTTCCAGCGTGGGAATTTCCGAATCGGGGCGAACAGTCCAGGTGCCGTCTTCGTGACGTGTTTCCAGAATCAGGTCCAATGTTGCGGAAGCATCTGCAATGGATTCTCCCGCTGGAAACAATGTCAGTCGTTCTGCCGGTTGCAGACGTCCTCGAGTTTGTCCGATCAGTCGCCATCGTCCTTTTTCTTCCTGTCTCAAAAAGAGACCTTCCCATTTCCCCCCGGTCTGTGCTCTGATTCCCATCAGTCGTGCAGGAACAACTCGGGTATCGTTCACCACCAGGAGATCTCCCGAATTCAGCAATTCCGGGAGTTCGTGAAACCGGTGATGGGAGATGGCCCCGGTCTCCCGGCGAATCACCAGCAAGCGCGAAGCGTCGCGACGATCAACCGGCGTGCTGGCAATCAGTTCGCCTGGAAGTTCGTAGTCGTAAGAATAGATGTGATCCAGTGATGTCATGTGATGAATTCGCAAGAGTCCAGATCGGGTTCCGATCGGAACTGTAATGTAACATTAAGAATACGGCGAGCAGGCGATGACATTGGGCATATTCTGCCGGTTCGGTGAACAGATCGTAGGAGAACGGCGAGATCCCGTCGACGCACTGGTGCAAAAGGCTCTAAAAACCCCCTAACAAAACTGACACCGGTCCGCTCGCGGAAAGGAAATTCTCATGGTTTGAGAGGTTTTGTTCGCGGCCTTAAAGAGCAGTCGGCGGAATCTCGCTCGTTCCGGATGACCGCTTCAAATTGAAACACCTCGTGAGACACATGCAGATACGGAGACGACTCAGACTGGCAATCTTCACGGCGGTGCTGCTGGAATGCAGTGTCTCCATCGTGGCGGCTCAGACACCGTCACAAGTATTCGATCCGGCACCGGTTCAAACGCAGCCTTCACTTTCCGAGACCTCGCTCACACCCACGTCATTTACAATGCCACTGGGAGAATGCGTCGACGAGGCCCCGTTTCCACAGTCGCAAAATCCCTATACGTCACAGGAAGCAATGCCACCGGGGCTGCTTTCCGGAGTCGGGGCCCATCAGATCATTTCCCCCACCTGGCGATGGACGCTTCTTCCCCAGGGCTTTCTTTATCGAACTTACTGGGCAAGCGCGGCGGAACCTCGCTTATCCACGCAGTACCTCAAGGATGTGGGAGGACAACGCTATCTTGATTCACACATCGGCGGACGTATCGGGCTTGTCCGTTTTGGGGAACGGTACGCCGAAGAGGGATTCCAGTTGGACATTCTGGGGGGAGCCAAACTTCGACAGGATGCCGAAAACAACCTCGATATGACCGGCACCGACTATCGGTATGATATTCCCCTTACCTATCGTCGGGGACCGCATGCCTGGAAATTCGGATTCTATCATGTCAGCTCCCATGCTGGTGACGAATATATGGTGCGACACCCGACCTTTAATCGAATCGATTATTATCGGGACTCGCTCTATTTAGGATATTCCTATAATCCAAGTCCCGAGCTCAGGATCTATGGAGAAGCGGATTACGCCTTCTCCCGGGACTTTGCAGAGCCGTGGCATTTCCAATTCGGATTTGATTACGGACCAGCACATCCGACCGGCATTCGGGGAGCCCCCTTCTTTGCAATCAACGGGCACCTTCGGGAAGAACTGGACTTCGGCGGGAACGTAAATCTTCAGGCAGGCTGGGCATGGCGAGGTGAAGGGCTCAACGCGGGAACACTCCGTACAGGACTTTTCTTCTACAACGGCGGAAGTCCTCAGTACACCTTCTATGATAACAGCGAACAGCAAATCGGCTGGGGCCTCTGGTACGATTTTTAGACCAATATGCTACTGTTACGTCAGCATTAAAAATTAGGGTGAAAGAATCGAAACGGGAGCGGCCAACGAGCCGCGGAACATGTGAGATAACCCTCAATTTGAAGCCTGACAAGGCACTACATTCTGGACATCGCATAGCCGTTCTGGTGTGCCGCAGAGGAGCCTTTACCGCCAAAGGTAAATCCAAGCGGTTCAAAATTCTCCTGAATCCCTTCCAGCCCCTGCTTCACCAGAACCAGATCTGAGGCATGAGACAGAAATAAAGCCCCCAGATTTAACAACCGTTCGGCATGCGCTGGATTGAAACAAGGAGTTCCCCAAACTTTCCCGTGACGTTTGGCGGCGGTCGCAACCGTTTCGATCGCCTCCCAGACGGAGTCGTGATTGAACTGACCGGGGATTCCGTTCAGAACGGTGAAGTCTCCAATGCCGAAAAACAGAATGTCGATGCCGGGAACAGATGCAATTTCGTCCGCATTCGCGACCGCACGCTGATCTTCCAGCTGAGCAATCAGAAACGTCTCCTGATTGGCAACGCGAACATATTCGGCCATGTCTTCCATGCAATACGGCATGTCCCCGTTACCGCCATCAAAACCGCGAGTCCCCATCGGAGCGAATTTCGCCCAGCGGACCAGTTCTCGCGCTTCGTCTGCATCTTCACAGCGAGGATACATGATTCCATTCGCCCCTGCTTCCAACAGTCGGGCCATTCTCATGAACTCCCCTTTTGCTGGCCGAGCCACGACATCTGACGAGCCGACCCGGGAGGCTCGAATCAGTTGTGAAGCCGTTTCAACCGATGTTCCGTGATGCTCGAGATCCAGCCATAGACCATCGAACCCTAACAGGCTCGCGAGTTCATAGACAGAGGGATCAAAGAAATGAAGCGCGGTAATAAGAACCGGTTCATTTTGAAGGAGTTTGGATTTAATGCGGCTCTTTCGCATCGTCTCAATTGAATCCTAAAAGGGGCCACGGTGAAATTGTGTTCTGGAGCTTGATGACAACCAGGAATTTTTCTCTCACCAGTTTTCCGGGAATGTTACGAAGTATCCTGTAATCCGTTTTGAATCCGGACGGATTTCGTAATCGACGATCAGGCGTTCATTGGGATTTCCGGTTGGGGCGGAAACAGCATAGCTTCCATCCGGAATTCGTGACTGATCGGCGTTGTACAGATAGCAGTTCAATAAATTGTCTGTATCCCATTTCAGCATCGCCTTATCATTCGTTTTGGCGGCGGAAATCGAAATCATCCGCCGGTCGGGATAAAGAACTGTCGGGGTCTGCTTATTCCCCTGAAGGAAGATCTGACCGGGGGCAAACATCCCCGTCATCAGATTGGTCGAAGCCGGCACTGTCCAGGTTCGTCCACCATCGAGACTTTCCGAGAAACAGAGTGCCGCCGGTTTGCTGCGATTTGCATTTCGAAAGATTCCGATCAGGTGACCTGGAGAAACTTCAACCAAATCCCACTCGTCTCCAGTGAAATCAGCGGAGTCAGGGATACGAATCGATTCCCACGTTGCTCCCATGTCTTTGGATATGGAAAGAACCGCTCCGTTCTTGGGGGCAATATAATATGGCCAGACCAGAGAGCCGTCTTTCAAAACAATAGCAGCAGACTTGGACTGGCTGTTTGAAACAGGGCCGACCTGCGGCTTTTCCCAATGATTGCCACCATCCTTTGAACGAATGGACATCACCTGTGATGTCGTCTTCTTTGATTCTGGATCACGGGCGTAGGTGTTGTATGTCACAAAGAGTTCACCATTCGGAAGCTCAACGATTGCCACATTCCGATCATCGACACCGGGTTCATCGATGATCACACTCGCTGGTGACCAGGTCCGTCCGCGATCCGTACTTTTCGTGAACAGGGCGACACCAGTTGCTGAAAACCCATGTTCGGTCCCATCACGGAACACGCAATACATCGTTCCGTCGGAACCGGTCGTGATCCAAGGCCACCCCGGATATTTTCCGTCATAAATCACGACATCAGGAGAGGACTTTACACCCGCTGGAGGTGCAGCTTTCACTGATGATGCAGAATTGCTCAGGAATACCAATAAGACGACAAGGGGCGCAACCAAAATAAATCTGAAAGACTTCACTAAGTAATCCTCCTGATAGAACATTTTATTGTTATGGGTGTTTTCAAAATATCTTCTGAACGATATTCCCGATGCGACGTTAATCCTTGAGTTCAAAATGATGTTTCATGGATCGAGATTTTCCCTCCACAGACAATGTAAATTCTGACTTTTCATTGAATTTGGGAGGAAGATATTGCTCGACTGTCACTTCACTACCGTCCCCGCCGATGTACGGAGGGATGGATTTCATTGCAGTGAATTCAACGCGATACTCTCCGGGAATGACCCCTCCCTTATTTGAAACGTCATAGCTTCCGTTGACGATTTCTGCACCACTCATTTTGGCCCGGTCCCCATCGAGCGGAATCAGGTGAACTGTTCCTGTTTCAAGCGACTTTCCGTTTAATGTGACCTGACCATAAAGCCGCACTCTGAATGGTCCGTCCACCTTCTGCTGACACCCCAAAGCTAAGACAAGCAATAAAAGACTCAAAACGTGTGAACGTGAATTCTTCATAGAATTTCCGGGAACAGAACGAGCGAACTAAAGACGAGCCAAGGCGCCGAAGAACAACGATAAAAAGAGCTGGTGAATCCGTTGAATATTCAGTATGTAGATTCCGGATCGACATATGGACTGGCGATTTTTGAATCCCACAGTGGGATCAGTACTCGCCAATAAGGTCGCCTTTGCCACGGCTTCCAAGTGCCTGTAGCGTACTTCCATTCATATTTTCATTCAGAAAGCGGACGCTTCCATCAGCCATGGCAACATGACATCCCCCAACATGGTAACTCGAAATTCCCATCCGATGCTGGCTGAGATTTCGATCCCATGCTGTCGCCCCTCCGGGTGTTGTGTAGATATTGTTAATTCCCGGTCCAGTGCTTGTCTGGTTATTGATTGCCCATTCATTGCAGTCATTCAATCCACGTCCACCGCCAGTGACTTCTCCGACCAGAATGGTGTTGCTAGTTCCATCAGTGACATCACGCATACTCACTTTAAAGTTGTTTCCCAGAATTCCGTCTCCGGTGGTTTTTCCCCAGACACCGTTGGGAAGCGCTGTTGCCGGATAAGCTCCTGATCCAGAATAAACGGGAGTGCAAAAGGCATACACGGAATCTCCAATACCAGCCATATTCGAACGGCCCAGATCATCCCTGCCGCTTGGGCTATTCTCGATTACCCCCGTGTGAACGCACCGAGGGTCCCCCTGAGGATCTGTCGGACAGAGGTACATATTGACTGTCGCCCCCACGGTCTGTAACGAAACCGGAATGTTCTTACCGGCATTGTAATTGACTGAGAAATCGAAGTTATTATAAAGCGGCACCTGATCGATATATGGAAGAATCATCGCTCCCCAGGAATAGCGAAAGAACTGTCCGGTATAGAGCGCATCAGCACAGGTGCCTGATGTTGAGCGATGATCCGAAAGTGGAAACACGCTATGCGTGTCATGATAATTATGAATAGCAAGGGCGACCTGTTTAAAGTTATTCTTACACTGAGATCGCCTCGCTGCTTCCCGCGCCTGTTGAACTGCCGGAAGCAGTAATGCAACCAGAATCGCGATAATCGCAATGACAACCAGAAGCTCAATCAACGTGAATCCATGACGGGAGTTTCGCATGACACACTCTTTATTGTTACTAAACAGAAGAGATAGATACACTTTTTATTAAATACGGCATACAATCTATAAAATCAGATACAAACAAAGACTGCAGCGTTTTCACCCTCATAATCGAACAGGCTTCTTCTGATTTGATTTCGAAGTGGGCCAGTTCTTCTGCACAAGAATACGTGCTCCGCGAATGTGATTGAACATTCTCTCCCGGGCGAGCGAGGCATCGCCAGCTTTGATCGCCTCGACAATCCCCTCATGCTCCACGGCGATCACTTCAGGATTATTCTCATGATCCTGGCCCCCCTCATAGACCAGCTGGGGGCTGACCTGACTGATCAGTCGTAGCGTCGAAACCAGTTTGGTGAGAACGTCATTTCCAGATGCCTGCAGAATGGTTCCGTGAAAGATCAATTCCTCACGAATCACCTGACATCGCAGCAGCCATGTGTCGACAGTGTGCTTGTGCCGAGGGGCCTCTTCCCGGATTCGTCTGTAACGCTGACAGGAATCCCATAACACCTGAATCTGATCAGGCTCAATCCGCTCTGCCGCAAGTGCTGCGGCGTATGGCTCCACCAGTTCACGGACATCACAGAGATCCAGAAATTCCTTTTCAGACAACTCCCGAACATAGGTGCCACTTCGTGGCCGGCTCTCGGTAATCCCTTCTCGCTCCAATTGTGCCAAAGCCAGCTGAACGGCGGTTGACCCGACACCAATTTCCTCCGCAATTTTACGGCGGGAAAGAAGCTGCCCCGGCCGAACGATCCCGGATTCGATCTGCTCGCGAATATGGAGATAGGCAATTTCGAGATTGGACTTTGAGGCCATCGCTTTTCACTCAAAAAT
>DATMFC010000617.1:0-15403 GCA_035556335.1 Planctomicrobium sp.
GGAGTGACTGATGCGGATCGGGGTTCACCTGTACTTCCCCGTTCCGCACGACGGCCACGACGTTGCAACCGGTTGTCTGTCTCAGTTGGCTTCCCGCCAATGACTGGCCGACCAGGGTTTTGGGAATCGGGAGGCGAACAATGTCCAGTCCCTCCGCCAGCAGCAAAATCTTTCCGTGCTGAAGCAGATTGAAAATAACATTGGCTCCCGTGGACGCATACGACATGACAAAATCGACACCGGCGCGGTGCAGCGTGGTCGCATTGCGGTCCTGATTGGCGCGACCGACGATCTGAATGTCCGGCCGCAGCCGTCTGCAGTAAATCGCGAGATAGACGTTCATGTCGTCGTCATGGGTGGTGATGACGACCGACGACGACTCCATAATCCCGGCCCGCTGCAGGACTCCCAGTTCCGCCGCGTCACCGACCACATAATGTTCGGGATCGCCCGCCCGTTCGGGAAGACGCTCAACAATCCGGTAGGGAACTCCTTGTCGCGAGAGTTCCCGCGCGGTGGCCCGGCCAACACGACCGCCGCCAAGGATGACGACGGGGGCGGTTGTGTTGCTGTAGATGCAGAATAAACTGTCGTATTCCTCCAACTGTTCCCGGGAACCGGCCAGCACCAGCACGGACGTGGCGGTCAATGCGGAATCGGGCCGGGCAATGAAAAACTTCCCCCGGTCCCAGATCCCGATCACGGTGACGTTGGCATAATCGTTCAGACGGATTTCCCGGAGAGTCCGGCCGACCATCGGCGTTCCGGCCACCGCCGCTTCCGCAATCAGGAGATTGCCAAAATGACCGATGACACGACTCTTGGCATCACGTCCCAAGACCTGTCGGGCCAGCGCCTGCCCCAGCATTTCACTCAACTGTAACACCTGATTGCAGCCGGCGAGTTCCAGAATATCCACGGACGCCTCGGCCGCTGCAGAGGCCACGATCGCCACCGATTCGGAGATTTCTCTGACGGTGAAAGCGATGTTGGCATTGGTGGTATCTTTCTGCAGCGCAACAACCAGCGCGGCCTGCTTGACCTGTGCATTGGCGTAGGTTTCGGGATCATCGATCTCCCCCAGCATCACCCGGTAGCCTTCATCATGCAGACGGAGGGCTTCCGTCAATTCAGAAACCAGCAGCACGTAATCGAGATGCGAACGGTTCAAACGGCGAATCAGCGCCTGTTCCACCGGTCCCAATCCGGCCAGGATCACGTGCTTTGACATCGACGGAGGAAGTTTTCGCGGCGCGCGGGCAGCAGCCTGGGCTTCCAGCCAGGGCGCATAGAAAAACTGAATGAACATGAAAGGCAAGACCACCAGCATAGAGATGGTCCCCGACAGGAGCACAATGACGGAAAAAATCCGTCCGGGGTCTGATTCAAACGTGATGTCGCCGAAGCCGAGCGTCGACATGACCGTCAGAGTCCAATACGCCCCGGTGATCCATGAAAACTCGCGCCCTTCGTAGCGCATCAGGTAGTGAAAAAGGACCGAGAAGACGATCACCATCGCGGTAAACGCCAGGACCAGTCGAGTCAGGATCAGGAGATTACGTCGCCGCGACGGATTGGTCAGAAAACTCAAAATGAGAGGAAACGATTTCATACGGAAGGATCTAAAGCAGTTTGCAAAATGATTTACACGTCCTCGTTGCCCGGAGTGCAGGCATTTTCCTGTTCGAGCGCCGCACGACATTCATCTGGCACGGGCAGGCACATGATAGAGCAAACTGTTCTAAAAATCGCGAGAGGCATTACAGGGGCAATGAATACTGGACGATGAGTCCGGCGACGACCACGCTCACCATGGCCATCAGCTTGATGAGGATGTTCAGGCTGGGACCGGAGGTATCCTTGAACGGGTCACCGACGGTGTCCCCCACGACGGCCGCCTTGTGGGCGTCGGTCCCCTTGCCTCCATGGGTGCCGGACTCGATATATTTCTTGGCATTATCCTAGTGCATCGTCCAAGCTTAATTTTGGGGTTGAAGAACCAGAACCAGAGCGGCCAACGAGCCGCGGAACAGTTCGGGCAACTCCCAAATTGAGGCTGGATACAGCACTAGGCTCCTCCCGCATTGGACATCATGATCGCGACTGCAAAGCCGGACGTCAGACCGCTGGCGAGCATCCCCATCACCCCGCCCAGGTCGGCTCCCATCCCGGCGACGCCCCGACATTGTCTCCCACGTTGTCGGCGATTGTGGCCGGATTGCGGGGATCGTCTTCGGGAATAAGCCTTGGCTCCCTGCCGCACATGGCCGGCAATCTTAACCATCAACGGATCGCCTTCCTTCTGGGCGATCATCCATCAGACCGGCGATCTCTCGGAAAACCGCAAACGTCTTCGAAATGGAGATGACAAGTGATATCGACAGCCGGTTAAAGTGTGCCACACTACGGTCATTGGATCGACACTATCGAACTTTTAGTTAATGCAACAGTGATAACTGATGCTAATCCCATCGATTTTTCGCTGTCAATCCACGGAGAAGGATGACCCAGACACATGTGGCTGCGGTGTCGGTGGTAATATAGTCCCTGAACTCAGCGACCGAATGTGCCGCTTGCCGAAAAGAATAAACCCTGACAAGCATTCCGATTAGATTATGTCACTGATCTTTTCACAGCGGCCGTTCAAGTTTGGAACAGTTTTCTGTAAATGATTGGTTCTCAGGCCATAAGACGTTAGCGTTTCCGTGAATTCCCCGCTGAACTTGGTATCCTGATCGCGCATCACGATGTTGGGCTTGTGTTCCCTTCCGGCTGTTTCATCAATGGACTTTCTCGCCTGTAAGTCGACTCTCTCCAGCGAGGTTTTGTGCATTCACAATCGATTTTAATCGCTCTGACGTCTCTCATCGTCTTTGGGACCGGCGCCCAATGGCTGGCCTGGCGTTTGCGTCTTCCCTCCATTTTGCTGCTCTTGGGATGTGGATTTCTGGCCGGGCCGGGACTGCAGATTGTCCGCCCAGACGAAATGTTCGGAGAACTCCTGTTCCCGTTCATCTCCCTTTGCGTGGCCGTGATCCTGTTTGAAGGGAGCCTGTCGCTCCACTTCACGGAACTCAAAGAGATGGGGGCCATTCTCCTCTGGCTCTTGACCGTCGGAATGCTCATCACCTGGGGGCTGGGCGCTCTTGCGGCTCATCTGATCCTGGGGATGCCCTGGTTCCCGTCGATCCTGCTGGGGGCGATTCTCGTCGTGACCGGGCCGACGGTGATCGGGCCGATTTTACGCCAGATCCGTCCAAGTGGAATCGTCGGCCCGATCGCCCGCTGGGAAGGAATTGTCATTGATCCGGTGGGGGCTATCCTGGCGGTGCTGGTCTATGAAGCCTATTCCTCGTCCGTCGAAAACGGGACCCCCTGGGTCATTGCCCAGGGGCTGACCATGTCATTACTGGCCGGGATTGCGAGTGGAGTCATCGCGGCAGGCGTTCTCATTCGCCTGTTGAGGAATCACCAGATTCCGGACCATCTGGAAAGCCTGGTGACACTCCTGTTCGTTGTGCTGTCTTTTACATGTGCGAATCTGGTGCAGAGCGAATCGGGACTCATTTCCGTCACGGTCATGGGGGTCCTGGTCGCCAATTCCGGGATCTCGCTGAAGCAAATTCTGGAATTCAAGGAGAGCCTGAGCCTGTTGCTGATCTCCGGTCTGTTTATCCTGCTGGCGGCACGGGTCAATCCGGAATCGTTTACGGCGCTGGGCTGGCAGGGGCTCCTCTTTGTCGCCTTCATGATCCTGGTGGTCCGCCCGGTCTCGATTCTGGCCTCGACCTGGAACTCAAAATTGAAGTGGCAGGAGAAGGTCTTTCTCTCCTGGCTCGCCCCGCGAGGCATCGTGGCGGCCGCCGTCGCCTCGATCTTCGCGATCAAGCTCGGTCCGGAAGACGGGGCAGGTCTGGTCCCGGCCATCTTCACGCTGATTGTCGGAACCGTGGTCATCTATGGGCTGACGGCCTATCCGCTCGCCAGAAAACTGGGACTGGCCAGCGACGATCCCCAGGGACTCCTCATCGTCGGGGCGCATCCCTTTTCCCAGGCGGTGGGCCGGATTATTCAGGAAGCCGGTTTTCCCGTGCTGCTGGTCGATACGAATTGGCGCAATATCAGTACCGCCCGTATGGAAGGACTGCGCACGATCGACATGAACATTCTGCAGGAAGAGATCGGGGAACAACTGGACCTGGGAGGCATCGGCCGGTCGCTCGCCATGACCTCCAATGACGAAGTGAATACCTTGGCATCGATGAACCTCGCCGATCTGTTTGGCCGGGCAAACGTCTTTCAACTCGCTCCCTGGCGTCAGTTCGAAAAGAACGAGCAACCGGCTCCTCATCTTCGTGCCCGCTATCTCTTCAATAAAGGGCTGACATTTGAGCAGATTGAAAGCCGTATGGATGCGGGGGATGAAGTCCGAGCGACCGGTCTCACGAAGGAATTCGACCTGTCCCGATTTCTGGAGACTCACGAACAGGCGATTCCGCTCTTTGTCATTTCCGGCACCCGTCTGACCATCGTGGATGCGGAAGGAAAACTGTCCGCCCGGGCGGGTGACACGCTGGTCACGCTCAGCCGGAAAGCGATCAATCCTGATCTTCAGCAGCCGTCAACAAACGTCGCTGAAGCAGCGGAAGCCAGGATGACATGATTGCCTTGCCAAGGTCCTTAACCTGGACTGCATGTCCCTCCTCTTTGAGAGTTCTCCATGCATCTCCAGTCCTCCCGGGAGAAGGAAACATCCAGCCACAGGTTGAAATTCCCGCATGAATCGCTTCAACAGATCAGACCTCGTTGGCAACCGTTGAGACCATCGCTTCCAGTTTGTCGAATGAACCGGTCCAGCCTTGAGTCATGCTGGGGCGCGTCTGCAGAAATGCATTGATTTCTTCAGCGGATGCCGTTGGCGCTGGTCTCGATGTGACGGTGACTCGCGTGGTGAAATCGTCCTCTGCCGCCAGGAGCACCGTCACGAGCATCGCTTCCGGAAAAACAGGCAGCCCCGGATGGCGAGCTGTCTGTTCAGCTTCATCGCAGAACCGCTGGACGTAGACCATGCGGCATGGCCTGACGATCTCCCGGTATTCGAATTTTCCATAGAACGTCACCTCTGCGCGATTGCTCATGCGGAAAAAACAGTCTCCGCCGTCTCGAACATCTGCTCGGAGGATGTCCATTTCGAACCCAATCGGTGGCAACCACTGCGAGAGATGTTCCGGCTGGGTCCACATCTCGAAGACCAGATCGACGGGGGCTGCGAAACTGCGATTGATCACGAAGCAGTGCTGTCCTTGTTCCTTCTCATCCAGGAATTCGGCCAACCGATCCCACGTCGCGTTTCCGCCGGCCGCTTTAATGAACTTGCGCGTGGCTTCTGCTTCTTCCGCGGTGGGCAGAGTCATCGTCATCTGCATCGTCGTTTTCCCTGCCGATTCGGAAAACAACACGGTGACGCGAAAGAGGGGCGGGCGATCATCATAACCGCCGTGGTCGTAGACCAGCTTCTTGTACGTTTCCACGACGTGATAAAACGCTTTGTTGGGATAGTCGGTCCCGTCGGGCCCGTGCATGGTATAGTGCCAGATGCCTCCCGGTCGCAAATCCTTGCTATGCGTCGTCAGTGTAAAACCACGAGGCCCCCACCACTGCGCTGCCTGGTCGGGATCGGTCCAGGCTTCCCAGACAGTCTGAAGGGGAGCATCGTAGACACGGGTGATTGAAATCTCGTTCGAGTTAGTTCTGGCGACCATGAGATTTTTTCCTCCGGACTTTCTTCTGTTTTGACGTGATGGATTCCAGGTACGTGTCGAGTCGGTCGAAGCTCTCTTCCCACATCTGCCGGTACTGCTCCAGGAACTCGACGGTTTCCTTGAACCCTTCCGGATTCAGATCACACAGTCGACGCTGGGCGTCCTGAGTTTTGGTCACCAGCCCGGCGCTCTCCAGGACTTTCAGATGTTTCGTGACAGCGGGGAGGCTCATGTGCTCCAGAAACGGGGCGGCGATTTCCGAGACGCTCGCCCGACCTTGCATGAGCCTGGCGAGCATCGCCCTCCTGGTCGGGTCGGCCAGAGCTGCGAATTTCCGGCTGAGCTGATCCTGCATAAAACCTCCCTGTTAATTAACCACATGGTTAATATTATTCTGGAAACATGACTTGTCAACTCAGATGAGGCAGTGACGGGATCGGTCAAGTCTTGACAACCGGAACTTGCCCTGAGATATTCACCATTAAGGGTGAATAATAGTGGCTGCACTGAAAAAACAGATCGATCGCATGTTGGCGGCCTTGGAAGAGATCAAGAATCCGCTGACGCAGCAAGTCCGATATCTGGATAAGCTCGTGGATGAACTGGCGAAGGGACGGAAAATGGAAAAGATTTTGCGTATCTGGTAAAGCACAGGCCGCTTATCAACGGAGTCCATGGCATCAAGTTGAATCTCATCGCGGATGTCATGCCCGATGCGCACGTGGAGGGTTGGGGGCAGGTCTGACAAACTGATGCACCAACGGCAATGCCGTCACGTCTGTGAGCCGTTGATCAGAAAATTTTGGGTCGAGATGTCGATTTCGAAGACGTTCGTTCGACAAACCTGTGTCCACAGCCACTCACACCCCATACTGCCAGACAAACGCATGCACTGAAGCGGGCGAACTGACCGGTTTTTGAATGGTGGATCACTCACGCTCGCTCGGTGATCCTGAACGTGAGGCGCCAGGGAGACATCATGACAGTCAAGCGTATGGACAATGTCGGCATCGTGGTCGAAGATCTCAATGTCGCCATTGAGTTCTTCATCGAACTCGGCCTGACCCTCGAAGGTCGCATGCCCATCGAAGGCGAATGGGCTGGTCGCGTCACCGGAGTGCGCGGCCAGCGCGTCGAGATCGCCATGATGCGCACCCCCGACGGCCACAGCCGCCTCGAACTCTCGCGTTTCGACGCTCCCGCCATCGCGTCCGATCACCGCACAGCCCCCGTGAACTCGTTGGGATACCTGCGCGTCATGTTTACCGTCGCGGACATCGACGACACCCTCGCCCGGCTCAGCAAGCTCGGTGCAACGGTGGTCGATGAAGTCGTCAATTACGAAGACCTCTACCGGCTCTGCTACATCCGGGGTCCCGAAGGAATTCTCATCGGGCTCGCCCAGGAGCTCGGGCGGCAGGTTTCCCGATGAGCACGATCACAAGTGCAGGCCCGATCGCGGTGCGTAATGAACAAGAGCCTGGTGACAATGAGGGCAGAATCTCGACAACTGAAGCAGCGTCAATCAATACCAACCCTAAAACCGATTTTTTATCAGGAGACAAGCAATGAAGCGGATCATCAATAGTGGCATGGCCATTGGAGTGATGTTCTGCATGGTGACCATTTGCCATGCCCAGGCCCCGGAAATGCCGCAGCCGACAAAGGAACATGAACTGCTCAGCCAGTTCGCGGGAGAGTGGACCGTGACGGCGGAGACGGTCCCCACACCAGGACAGGAAGCCTTCAAGTGTGAAGGAACGGAATCGGCGAAGATGGTCGGCGGGTTCTGGCTGATCGGGCAAGGAGAATCCTCTCTGCAGGGAACGCCGATGAACAGTGTACTCACGATCGGTTACGATCAGGCGGCGAAGAAATACGTCGGGACGTTTCTCTGCTCGATGGACAGCATGCTCTGGAAGTACGACGGCTCGATGGATGACAGCGGCAGGAAACTGACGCTCGAAACCGCAGGACCGTCCATGCTGGACCCCACCAAGCAGGCGAAGTATCGTGAAACGCTGGAACTGAAAGACCCGGACCACAAGGTGTTCACCTCCTTCATGCAGGGCGACGACGGAAGTTGGACAAAGATCGTGACGATGGAGTACCGGCGGAAGAAGTGAAGCTCGCCCGGGAGTCCGCCTTCCGGGCCGTCCCCAAATGCTGCCAGACAACGCAAGGCACAAAGATGACCCACGAAGCCAAGCCCCCCTTTCCGCCGTTCACCACCGAAACCGCTATTCAGAAAGTGCGACTGGCGGAGGACGCCTGGAACAGTCGCGATCCTGAACGAGTCTCGCTGGCCTACACCGCCGACAGCGTCTGGCGGAACCGCAACGAATTTCTCTGCGGCCGCGAACAGATTGTCGCGTTCCTCCAGCGGAAATGGAGCCGGGAGCTTGACTACCGGCTGATCAAGGAACTCTGGGTGGCGGACGGTGCTCGCATTGCCGTCCGCTTCGCTTATGAATGGCATGATGATTCGGGGGCCTGGTATCGGTCCTACGGCAATGAGAACTGGGAGTTCACCGAAACCGGCCTCATGCGCCGCCGGATCGCCAGCATCAACGACTTGCCGATCAAGGAATCGGACCGGAAATACCACTGGCCGCTCGGACGTCGCCCCGATGATCACCCGAGTCTCTCGGAACTCGGACTGTGAGGAGCCGGGACACGCCAGATTTACTCAGCTGTCATCGTTTCAGAATTCCTCCGAAAGGCAACAAGCCGACGATTGGAGGGCTGGAGTGATGCCCGTTGCATATGCAGATTGCACCACCTGTTCCTCTGGTCATGCCAGTTTTTCACGGCAATTCCCAATGCTTGCGAAAATGCGCATTCGAAGAATTCGTCAGAACACGACTTCCATTCTCATTCCGGGAATGATGACGGTATCGAATGCTTGAGTGCTTGGCTGTGCGATCTGGAGGTCAGCGGTCCAGCGGCACCAGGGAGTCAATGCGATATTGTAGAACAGTTCCCCTCCCATCTCATCCTGTTGCGGAAGCACCGGGGCGGTCAGTGACTTAAAGTTGTCGCTCAGTCCCAGATAGAAGAAGGCGACTCCAAACGTGTCTCTCGTCCGACCGTGAAGCATGCTGCGGCCGGCAATACCGCCGTTCGCCACAAAGCGAATGGGATTCGGGTCTCCATCGGAAATGCCGAACTGTCCGAACACTCCCCAGTGCCGGCTCTCGGAGTGAGGGTCGACCCACAGGGCATGATAGGCGTTGGCATACAGCGACCAGGAGCCTGTCCGCTGACCGGCAACGATCCCTGAGGGAAGAATAAGGTAGGAGGCGGGATCGACGGAGGTGTAGACGGCGTTGCTGTAGGTTCCTCCGAGATTGATCGTCGATGGTCGTCCGAGGATCTCCCCGTGGAGAGTCAGGTCCGGCATGATCACAACTCCCTCGGCATACAGATCCTCCAGGCCGATCGTCGCCCGTTCACGAGGATCCATGAACGTCAGGCTGAACAGCGGTTCTCCATCCTTGAGGATCGCCGCACCGACGGCGGCTGCCGAATAGGGAACCGTCCGGGCCACGATGGGGTTGAAGACCAGTGACGTATTCATGAACCCGCCGATTCCTGGGCGATCCAATCCCAGTTTCGAATTAAACCGTAACGGGTATTCGTCGAGTGTATTGAGCTTACCGGCGAAGACCGCGAAATTCTCGTTCAAAACTTGTGTGATTTTCAGTCCCGTGTCGTGCTGCGGGATCTGTTTATTGGGTTTCGGAATCCCGGAGATCTCCACGAAATCCGCGTCGGGCACTTCCGCGAGCCGTTCAGTCTGGAAGGGAGTACGAGTGTGAACTCCTTTGCGTTCATGGAGCGGTCCCCTATCAATGCTCTCGATCCTGCGAGAAACTGGGGACTGGCCTGGTTCGGATGGAATGAACAGGAAGATTCCACGTTCGCCATCGGGCTTTTTCAATCCGGCACCGGTCCCTCTGACTTTCAGGGGGGAGATGGTGACGATACGGCTGTGACGGCGCGTTGGACAATGCTTCCCTACGAAGAGGGTGATCGCCTTATTCACCTGGGATTCGCGTTGTCGTCACGGCTTCCCGACACGATCAAGTAGCAGATAACCGGCCGTCACATGGCGAGTGACAGATAGTTCAGCCACGTGTACCAGCGGACGACCACTTTGCGAACGATCCGGAACGGTTTCCCGTAGTCGGTGTAAATCGCGGCGGCACCGGCGGCCCCTGCAGGAAGCCGGTATCGGTTCTGTTCACTCGGGTCGATCTGAACTTTGACGGCAAAGCGTCCGGCCGGAGTTTTTTCGAGGACGGAAGGAAGTGTTCCCGACGGTGTCAGTTGCCCCTGACCTGTTGCCCAGACGACGGCATCCACCTTCCCTTGAATCATTTTTCCGGGATGCATATCCAGTGCGACTTCCACTTCATTTCCCGGTTCAACGAACGACAGATATTCCTGCGGCAACGTCACAACGACGATCCCTTCCGGGTTGACGACAAAGGTCAGCACCGGCTCGCCGGGAGGAACGACAAAACCCGGTTTCAGTTCCAGATTGACGACCATCCCATCGACTGGAGCCCGGACGGTCGTTTGCTCCAGATTGTACTTCGCGGTCTCCAGTTCGGCTTTCAATTGAGCAACCGCCACATTCTCGCCAGCGGATGTTTTCGCGTTGGCAGCGAGTCTGGCTTTCTCCTCATCGGCCTGGGCTCCCCGTAATGCTGCTTTGGCGATATCCAGATTCCGGGTCGCCTGGTCCAAGCTCTCCTGGGTTCCAGCCTGCTCGGCAACCAGTTTCTGACTGCGATCAAATTCAATCTGAGCGAAAGTCAGTTGATTTTTCAGTCGATCGACCTCGGCCGTCGCGGCTGCGAGCGCCGCCTCCAACTGCGGGACGTTTTGCTCCGCTTCTGCCAGCGCCGCTTCCAGTCGGGAGACCTCCAGTTCATAGGGACGACGATCCACCTGAAACAGAATGTCTCCGGCTTTCACGGGAAGGTTAGGCTGAACGGCAACTTCAGTGACAGGTCCGGAATGAGGGACATTGGCAGCCACGGGAATGATGTGCTGAATGACTCGCGCATCCATCGATTGAGGATGCAGGAAATTGACCGCGATCAACACGCCAAAGCACAAAAGAACTCCGATCACGGCACTGGAGATCTTGGCCGTCAGATTGAACTTGAGCAGTTTGAATTTGAAAAAGATCAACCACAGGCCCAGGACATAGATGTCGATCAGCAGCATGATCATGGGAACAGATTCCTCTCTGCATGTCCCGAAAGAAGGAGAATATGAACGGGTTCAGCGGGATGTGCCCGCCTTCTCTTCTCCCGGCTGAACAGCCACGTGGAGCGGCCGGGTGTAGGCCCAGATCAAGGCCACCGGCCAGGTCGCAAAGAACGTGAGCAGGCTCAGCCAGCCGCAGACTCTGATGGCATCGACTTGCGGGTGCTGACGTTCCTGCGCAATTTGCCCGGGAAGCGCCGCCAGCCACAATAAGAAGGCGACATTGATTCCCACCACGACGATGATAATCAACAGTGTGACGACATCGAGCATTGATCACCGCTCCTCTTTTTCGGTTACCTGACTTTTTCAATATCACCCGGCTTCCAGCTTCCGTCGATAGCAGCCTGCTCTGGCACATAGAGACGCAGGATCACGAAATACCCTCGTTCCGGAACCGTCGCCAACCAATTCTTCTCGGCGTCTGCGGGAGCTTTCGGACTCAAATGCAAAAGAGTGCTCCCGTCGCTCTGCTGAGCGGGTTTGTTGAGCTGGCCGAGTGATGGGAAGGGCTGACCGTTGTCCAGACCGGAGGCATTCTCCGCCTCGTAGAGAGTGACCGACCAAAACAAACCTGCGGGAATGTCTTTAGGCAACGTCAGTGTGTAATGGTTTTCGCCGTTCAGCCAATGCCCGTCGGCGTCGCGGAAGGCGATCATATAGAACGCCCCTTTGCCGGGAGTCATCGAGACCATCCCCGGGCTGATCGAATAATAGTCGGTGAAGAACCAGGCCCGGGCATCCAGGTTGCGGTATCCACCCTCTTTCGATTGGAACGCCAGGTCCACGAAGGAGTCGGGAAATCGCGACGACAGGTTGTTCACCGGATTGAGCCAGTGCCGGTCTTCATAGACTCGGAAATCGGTCTTGCCGACACCGGGCTGCATGCCGATCACCCGAGTCATCTTGTACCCGGTTTTGGCCGCATGGGAGAGGATCTCTTTCATGCGACTGTCCGGTTGGAACGGCTTGTCTTTGACGATTCCCAAACCTGCCAGCATCCCCAGCCAATCGGGACCGGCGAGCGTGCTTCCTTCCGCCTCCACGAGCCATTTGAGCTGTTCGAAGGCCGAAAAGTCGGACCGGGGGAGCATCTCATGCGGCGTGCCGGAGGCGTCTTTGAAGGCCATCGGCTTGGCGCTCTCCTTCTTCCCCAGCGGATACAGGACCGACTGTTTCAGGACATCGACGGCGGGATTGATGTTCTCCAGCGTCTGGTAGAACGACCGCAGGAAGATAAAGACGTTGTTGGTCCCGGAGCGGTAAACGTAATAGCCCTCGGGGACATTTCCGTCATAGCCGGGAGGCAGAATCAGGAACTTCCCACCCGCACCCGCATCTGGTCCGGGCAGACCGACATCACCAAAAAACTTGCCACCGTCGACCGGAATCGGCCGCTGCCAGAAGTCCAGCAGAATCCCCTGTAATTTCGGCGGAGCCTCAAAGACCAGCGGCCCGGTGTCGGACAAGTCGACGAACGTCATGCCATAGATGAGATCGGAGTTCGGCGTGGTGATTCTCGTTTTGGCATCCAGACGCCTGGTCCAGATCGCCATGACGTTGTAGCCGGTGCCGAATGCCTCATTGAAGCCGTCGCGCATCCCCATCGTATTGAGCTGCGGCATGGCCCAGAGATAGGTTTGAGTCGCCCGTTGAAAGAGCAATTCCTCCTTCAAGGTCTCTGCCGTCTTCTCAGTAGGTCGATTCTTTTCGAACGGGAGATTGGCCAGACTTTCAAATCGATCGCTCACTGGCCCCTGTGCGCAGGCAGTGCCGACCAGTAACAGCAGCATCGCCGCCGTCACGACTGCCGGACGCATCTGAACAATGATGGACTTCATGGTGTTCCTCGTTGCAGTGGAGTGATCACAATGCCAAATCCGTTATTTGAGGTCGATGGTGACATCCTTGATTTCACCGGTGAACTTGAACGGCGTCTTGTAAGCCTCATTGACGGGAGCCCCGAGGTCCATGCCCACGTCCATTCCATCCAGACCGAACCGACCAGGCACGGTCGCCTCCAATCGCCCGGAACCAGCCTTCTTCCCGTTCACGAACAGGACGATCTCCGCCCCCTTGCCCGCTCCGCCCCCGTCGTAATTGAAGTCCATGCGGACATTCACATCACCCGTCGGAAGTGGCTGATCGGTGGTAATGGTGTAGTCCTTGAATTTGAACCAGTCATAAAAGTAGGTGAGCTTTCCGTTCTGGACATAGATGGAGAATCCGGCTGTTCCGCCTCCCATGGCCAGAATCACCCCCTCGGCTCCCTCCTTCGGAATGACGAGATTGGCAGTGATCGAGTGAGACCGGCTTTTCATGTTCGGGGCGGAGCCTTCCAGCAAACGAATCGTCCCGGGATAAAATGTGATTTTGTCACGTCCTTCGATGAAGCTGGGCCGCAGGCTGACGTCCGTCCGTTCGGCAAACCGGTCATCCAGCGGATAGACGTTGTTCTTTTTGGCCTCGGAGTCGAAGAGTTTCTGCAACTCTTTCAGCTTCTCGGGATGCTGGTCGGAAACGTCCACCGCCTGGCTGAAGTCTTCGTTCAGGTTGAACAGTTCCCATTTGTCCTCCTCGAACGGCACGGTACCGGCATTGACCCAAGGGACGCGGTTGTGAAACGCGGAAGCAATCCAGCCGTCGTGGTAGAGGGCGCGGTGTCCGAACATCTCAAAGTATTGAGTTGTTTTGGGATTGGGGGCGCCGGCGGCATTCTCCGCAAAGGTATAGGCCATGCTCACTCCGTCCATCGGCTTCTGCTGGATGCCGTTGTAGTGATCAGGGGCTTCAATCCCGACCACATCGAGGATGGTCGGGACGATGTCATTAACGTGATGAAACTGAGGTCGCATTTCCCCCTTGGCCTTGATGCGGGCAGGCCAGGAAAGGACCATCGCATTCCGTGTCCCGCCGAAGTGCGAAGCCACTTGTTTCGTCCAGCGGAACGGCGTGCTCATCGCCCAGGCCCAGCCGACCGCCATGTGAGGTGATGTCCTCGGGCTGCCCCACTCGTCATAGAACTTCATGCTCATTTCAATGGTGGGGTTAATTCCATTGAGATTCAGCAACTCGTTGGCGGAACCGACGAGGCTCCCCTCCGCGCTGGAGCCGTTATCACCGAAGATATAGATCACCAGTGT
Organism: Planctomicrobium sp.; assembly: GCA_035556335.1. Lineage (GTDB taxonomy): Bacteria > Planctomycetota > Planctomycetia > Planctomycetales > Planctomycetaceae > Planctomicrobium. The sequence continues at coordinate 14,189 of DATMFC010000617.1, forward strand.
GTTTTCCAGTTCCCCCGATCGCTCGATCTCACTGAGGACTCGGCCGACTTCAACGTCAGCGTACTCTCCGAATCCCGCATACGTCTCCATCTGCCGTTCCATCAGCTTGCGGGCCTCGGCGTCGAAGCTCTCCCAGGCGGGCATTTGCTCCGGGCGAGGGGTCAGCTTGGTACTTTCCGGGATGATTCCCATTTTCTTCTGTCTGGCGAACGTCAGTTCACGCTCTTTATCCCAGCCATGCGCAAACTTACCCCGGTATTTCTCCGGATACTCTTTGGGCGGCTGATGTGGTGCGTGCGTGGCTCCCGGCGCGAAATAGAGGAAGAAAGGACGGTCCGGCGCGATGGAATTTTGGTAACGCATCCACTCAATGGCCTTATCCGCCAGATCGTGCGTCAGGTTATACCCTTCCTCCGGAGACGGAGTCTGGAGCACCGGGTTCTGGTTCTCGTAGAGAGTGGGATACCACTGGTCCATCTCCCCGCCCATAAAGCCGTAGAAGTAGTCAAATCCGAGGCCATTCGGTCGACGCTCATAGGGACCGACGATGCTCGTCACATTGTCGGCGACGTTGTGGTTCTTCCCGATCCAGGAGGTGCTGTAGCCATGCTGTTGAAGAATCTGACCGATCGTTGCGGTATCCCTGGGGATGATCCCCGTATAACCTGGAAAGCCGGTCCCCAGTTCGATGATATTGCCTGTGGCGGCGTTGTGGTGATTCCGGCCGGTCAGCAGAGCCGCGCGAGTCGGAGAACACAGTGCCGTCGTATGAAAGGCGTTGTAGCTCAGCCCCGCTTTGGCAATCCGGTCCAGTGTCGGGGTCGAGATCGGACCGCCAAACGTGCTCGATGCTCCGAATCCAATATCATCGATGAGCACCAGAAAGATGTTCGGGGCCTTCTTCGGCGCTGCGGGCGAAGCAAACAGTTTGGGATCGGCTTCAGAGTTCTTGTAGGTTTCGCCGATTTTCCCCTGGAACTCCGGATCGGGCGGCGGGAGCGACTCTTGTGCCTGAACCGGGGCGAACGCGACCCACACAAGTCCCATCTGTAGCATCAACGGGAAACACAGTTTCATGGCTCAGGTCTCCTCCTGCTCTTGATTGAACGCAATCGATGTCATTCACTTCGCAATGGCACTCGTTGATGATACATCCGTCAGTCGCCACAATCTCACAAATTTTGCGCTCATTTGGGGCCAATCATGTTTTTGCGG
>DATMFC010000618.1:0-4343 GCA_035556335.1 Planctomicrobium sp.
CGTTTGAGACCGTCCTCAACCAGGCGCGGACAACCTGTCCCGTTCCCCGACCACAGGAACTGGAAATACTCCTCGTGCCCAGCCGACCAGACTCCCTGAACGAGATCCTTCAACGGGGGAGAAGCGAGTTCTCAGGTCTCGGGACGCTGACGACTGCCGGTACGTTGTGTGCCTTCCTGCCGATCAATCGAAAGTGGGTTTGTCGGGTCGAGCAACAGGCAGAAGTTGCCACGGCCGTACTGGAATGCCCCGCTCCAGTTTCCCTCTCCCAATCACAGAAGAAACCGGTGGTCACCAATCCGAGATCCCCGATCGAGGTTGGCCGTCCAATTCCAGAGCCTTGTGGCAAAGAGAACGTCTGGTGGCCGCCAAACCGAAGAGTCTTTTGGCCGCTGGTTGGTGCTGGATTACTGGTGTTCTGTGCGGGCCTGGGCACAGGTTTACTGATTCAAGCCTCCGTTCCCAAGACCGAATTGACGCAGCCTTCCGGCGGTGCCCCTTGGAAACCATCATTGTCGCCGTTGAATGTGGGAGAAGCATTGGATTACGACACCCTCCGTACGCAAATCCAGTCAGCAGTTGAAGTCCTTCAAAACGTACAACGTCAGCTGGAGGAATCTGCCCCTCCACAAAGTCGATCGAGCCGGAGCACTCCCCAGACTCCGGCATCCACCGTCCGGTAAGCAGACAGGAGGTTCCAGGTGTTGCGACGTTCACCAGGACTCATAGCGAGAAGAGAGTCGGCTTCCATGACGCTCACGACAGGGGCTCTTGCCCCCAGCTACTCATGCTGGTTTTCCGAAGAGGGCCGCTGGAAAACCTTTGCCGCGTTATATTGACATAACATTCTGTCATAAAAACGATTATGTAAGAGTTGTTAGGCTTCAAATGGCAGAAGGAGGCAGGGGGCGGCAGTAAACCGGTCAGGATCAAGGACCGTTCTTTTCACCGAAAGTAATGACAAATCAACTCCAAATACCAACCCGGAAGATCATCGCAGAGTAAGTTGATATCAATGACCATTTGCCGCCGGAACGACACAATCGAAAAGCGAATCGATCCCCGGGGACGTCAGGGGCGTGATGTGATTTTTAGTTTTGGGCCAGATTTCGCCACTTGAGCAGCGGAGTCTGATGAATGGGAGCTTCATGCTGCATGGCGGTGAACCCGCAACAGTATTGCCAGTACGGGGGCTCGCCCCAGCGTTCCAACAGCGATTCATCCGACTCATTAAACGCCTGCCTGAGGTACAAGATGCCCACCATTAGCGGGGTGGGAACTGAAGTCCGGACAGATGCAGTCCGCCAGCGCGACATCAAATTGTTTCCAGTCGATCTTCTCCGCCAGAATCAGCAGGCGGATGCTCCGTGTTAAGGATCTGGGAGAACTGAGCCTTAAACAGATCCAGCTGCGAGGCATCTCTGCGGGAACGTGGCTTCATGAGTGTAGAATATTACAAGTCTTTGAATCGGAACTGTCGAAACCCCTGCAAATCCCAACACCCCAATATGATCACGCCACCCTAAAATTCACGCGGTCAAGCAAGTTTTTCAGGAACATCTCAGAAATGTCCCACTTTGGCCTGATCCGAGGCTTTTCGCAGTCAGAGCCTGCTCAATCCCGCCGGATGATTTCTACGGTCCGAAGCCAATCCGAATTCGTCCGTAATGCTTCACGCCTCTACGGAACCGATGGAGCGTCGGGCATTCTCCAGATTCGGACCGTTCCGTCAAAACCGCTGCTCAAAATCCGTTTCCCGTCCGGAGTCACCAGTACGGTTTCAATCCCCAGTCGATGTCCGGAATAGCGTTTGACCTCTTCTCGACGCCCAACGTCGAAAATCAACAGCTTTCCCCCCTTTGATTCCTTATTGCCGGTCGTTCCAGCAATCAAGGTTTGGCTGTCAGGTGAGAAGGCGAGTGTCGCCAGCGTCTCTTCGATTCCATTTCCTTTCATTTCCGCTACCAGAGTTCCATCCTCTGGATTCCACAACCGGACGGTTCCCTGATTCCCTGCCGACGCCAGGAACTTTCCATCCGGGGACCAGGCAAGCGCGTGAAACAGCGAGTCGTTGGCGTTCCACTCCCGTCGTAGCGTATGCGAGTCGACGTCCCAGAGTTTGATTCGTTCCGGCTCGGCACTGGCCAGGACATGGCCATCCGGAGAAAACGCAAGCGATTTCACCATGGCGGAATGGGCTTCTCTCATCACATGAAAATCCGGTCTTTCCACTCCAATCCAGGTGCGGATGCTTCCATCCGTCTCGCCGATGGCCAGTTTGTCTGCTTCCGGTGTCACAGCCAGCACGAACGTTTCGTTTCGCGGCTTCGAACCAAAAGAAACGAACCGTCGCTCAACCGGGTTACCGCGTGTGACGTGCGTTTTTCCAGATTGACGCATCACCATCACCATCTCCATTCCCCGGGCATCGCAGACTCCGTCGACCAGTCGACTCGGCCAGACGCTTTCATCCCGCAAGAACTGTCCCGTCTTGACAGAATAGGCTTCAATGAGAGAGCGCCGGACGATCGGGATAAAGGCCTGTCCCCGGCCCGCCAGAAGAATTCCATGCACGGGGGATCCGCGTAAATCGACCACATGTTCGGCTTCACCCGGCCCTTCGTCGTCAAAGGCCCAGAGATATGTCGATTCGTATTCAAGCGGATGAGTCCACATGACGGTGGACCAGCGCCCGTTCAGCTTCTGAAAGGCGTCCCGCGCGGTTTCGCGATCCCCCGCGATTCGGGCGAAATAGGCAATAACAGAGGGGGTCATGACGGAATGGGGAATATCGCGCAGAGGAGTATATAGCCCCCGTTTCATCCGTTCCCAGTCAAATCCCTTGTCGTCGAAACGATGGTATTCCCCCATTCCGAACGCAAAGCGACCAATGCTGGAGTAGGCATAATCTCCCGTCTGTTCGTGATATTGATCCGCCAGTTCTTCCGCCAGAAGAACCAGGTCTCCCTGTTTTCCATACCAGCGGGGAAGGCAATAGTTCGCCATCAGTTGAATGGCGTTTCCTCTCCAGGGATCAATGGAGAGGCAGTCGTCCAGATGGTCCCGCATCTCGTCGTACGAATATCCGGCAAGAATTCCATTTTTCAAATGAACTTCTGCCAGAAAAGCGTCCTGAACGGAATCCCGCTTTGCAAGATCCGCCCCCTCATCCAGAAGCTGCTTGCAACGGGCCGTTTCTTTATTCATCACGACGACAGCATCATCCGTGACCGTACTCGCGAATCCTCCACCACGTACCGCCCAGCAGAGATGGTTCAAGCCATTCGCCAAAGCAATTCGCGTGGTGATTGAAGGAGATTTTTCATGCCAGGTTTCCAGCAGCCGAATCCGTTCCTGAAGCTCTTCCAGCTTCATGTCTTTCCCGGAAACAGCTTCGTAAAAGGCAGGCAGTTTCTTTGCCCCGAACGGCAATCTTTCAGGGGAAGAACGAAACTGGGTTGCCATCCCTTCCAGCTCTTCATATGTCTCCGCCAGCAGGAGTTGTTTGACCTGCTCCGTAAATTCCGCTGGATCGTCCAGAAAACGCTCTTGTGCCGAAGCAGGACTCGCTATCAGTCCCAATGCCATCCCGCCAGAGCAACTCACCAGCACAATAAAACGAACAACTGCCGGACAGCAGAACTTTTTCAGGAGATCGACCCGATTCATCTTGAACACCTTTGGCCAAAAGAGACCGGACGCCGGGCTGTTTCTGCGACCGACAGCCCTTGCTTCTGGAGCATCTGGACTGCTTCACGTTTGAACTCAGCAGTAAAACTGCGACGACTCTCCGACATTCAATGCTCTCCTCACAAGTGATGAGACGCTCTTTTCCCAGCGCCCACCATTCGTGGGAAAGTCCAGGGATCAAAGTTCCGGATCAGGATCATGCGTAGATACCAATGTAGATACCAATGGCTTCAGTCGGTAGTCCCCGTCAGTGTTGTAAGAATGGGTGAATGTCGTACTATGAGTAGATTGAACTGCAAAGGGGCTGATGTCAATTGCCCTAAATGCATTTCACAGGCACTGGAGGTGGCCCAACGCTTGGTAAGCGACGCCGGCGTCGATCCGGTTATGGTCGGCGGACTGGAACGTGCCGGCATTGACCTCAGTAAGCCGCTGGCACGGAGGCAGTTCATCGCCGCAGAGATGCGAAAGAGGCTGAGCGCTGCGAATGAACGATCGGTCAAGGAAAATGAATCGGGGAACGATCGCGACGGCGATGTTGACTCGTCACGGGGGGATCATAATGTTGCACCGAAACTCAAGGAACGCCGCTCCACCAGTCAGCCGGACCTGGCTGATCACTGGCGCCGTGATCCTCACAGCCGCTGTCGGCG
>DATMFC010000619.1:0-2676 GCA_035556335.1 Planctomicrobium sp.
GGAGTGACGGTTCTGCGGCAAATCCCTCCGGCCCGCTGACCAGAAGCGTCACCACCAGTGCGACTACGCGGCATTTCATCATGATGTTCCCGATGTCAGGTTTCGTGTGGTTCAATCCCATGTGAGACGGCTTGTCAACGAGCGAAGTGCTGACTCGTTCCGGTTTTCCGAAACAGACCGGTATCCCCATTTCGCTACGGAAATCTTCAAGTGATAATAACGGGAACACGGAGATCATTCTCCTGTTCAAATGAGAATATCAGGAGGCCACCATGATGACACGCAGACACTTTCTTTCTCTCGCCGCCGCCGGAACGACCGCCTTAGCGGCGTCACGATTGATCGCGGATGGACCCGGTGTCGGTGCGGTGATGCCCACCCAAGGAAAGATCAGGGAAAAACCGCTTCCCACCAATTTTGTTTCCCCGGGAGACAAGTATCGACCAACGTCCCGTCTGGGATTGGGGGGAGTCGCGATCGGGAACGCCTTCGCTCCGATGACCGACGCTCAGGCCGAAGCGACTCTCGCAGCGGCCTGGGAGGCGGGAGTCCGTTACTTCGATACTTCTCCCTGGTACGGTCTGGGATTGAGTGAACGCCGGTTCGGGCACTTCCTGCACAATCACAAACCTGAGGACTATGTGCTGTCGACCAAAGTGGGGCGTCTGTTGACGGCCACATCAGCCCCACCTCAAACGATGTGGCAGCAGCCCTCTCCGTTCTCTTACCGCTACGACTATACGGCGGAAGGAGTCCGTCGTTCGATTGAAGACAGTCTGCAACGCTTGGGAGTCTCGCAGATCGATATCGTCTTCATCCACGACCTTTCCCCCGACAACCAAGACATGGGGGAACGCTGGACCGAATTTTTCGAAATCGCAGAAAAGGGAGCCATGCCGGAACTGACCCGCCTGCGGGAAGAAGGAGTGATCAAAGCCTGGGGCTTCGGCGTCAATCGCCCCGAACCGGCGCTCCGCGCCGTAGAAGTTGCCGATCCGGATATCTTCCTCCTGGCCACTCAGTATTCTCTCATTGATCATGAAGACGCCCTGGAAAAAACCCTTCCGGTATTGGAAGAGAAGAAAGTTTCCGTCGTCGTGGGCGCCCCGTTGATGGCAGGCTATCTCGCCGGACGCGAGCGTTACCTTTACAGCGGAACGATTCCCCAGGACGCTCCAGAAAAGCGTCGCAAACTCACCGCGATTGCAGAGCAATATGAAGTCGATCTGCGAACGGCATCCCTGCAATTCGCGGCGGCTCCACGAGTCGTGTCCGCAGTCATCCCCGGAGCCAGAACGCCGGAACAGATGCAGGCCAATGTTCAGTCCATGAAGGTGGAGATTCCCTCCGACTTCTGGACGACACTGAAACGGGAAGGGTTGATCTCAAAAAATGCCGCCGTCCCCACATAAGTTGATAGATCTTACCAATTGGCCGAACGTCCGTTTTTCAGAAAGATGTTATGGCAGCCTCCTCCTCAAATCCGCCATGCGGTCCTCTCGCATTAGGATGGAATGCCTTCCTGTTTGATCGCGATGTGACTCTATCAGCCTGTTCTGGCCTGGCATGAAGCGATAACGAAAGTCGGGATCGAACTCGCCATCTGGACAATCCATCGCCGGATCGGCATGACGGCGGCCTGATGGCGAATGCGATTCTCCGTGAGACCGGGCATGCTGTCCGCGCCGAGGAGACCAGACAACTGGTCCGCTTGCATGCCGAGGCGTATGCCCGCCTGGCGGGCTAGGTTCATCCTCTTCCGGGGGCGAGAGAGCTGCTGGCTTATTTAACCCAGGCGGGAGTCCCGTGGGCAGTCGCCACCAGTGGACGACTAGAGAGTGCTCGACCGACACTCGACGTGCTGGGAGTTCCTGAAGGTGTTCCCGTGATCATTCGTGACCAGGTCTCGCATGCGAAGCCGGACTCTGATCTGTTCCTGGCCGCGGCGGAACGGTTAGGGATCTCCATCAGTGACTCGGTGGTGGTCGGCGACAGCGTCTGGGATCTGCTGGCCGCCCGGCGGGCGCGGGCACTCGGGGTCGGTTTGCTCTCCGGAGGCTATGGGCAGGACGAACTCGAACGGGCGGGAGCCTATCGGGCCTGTCAGGATCCCGCTGACCTTCTCAAACATCTCGACGAGGTGGGCATCCGGGCAGATGATGAGAGTACTACCGAGGAAAACCGGACCTCGTAAGCACTTGGCCCGCACAGAAGAAATCAGCAGTTATCCTCGACGAAGATCGCCACAGGTGGTATCTTCCTGTTACATAAGGGACTTCAGTTCCATATTACTGTCATTCGAATGGAATTTCCCAGATCACGGCCTTGGGCACGCCTGATGACAACTCCTCGAAATCCACTCTCAGATCGACTTTTCAAACTCGCCAGAAACGTGGGCGCCGTAACCACGGCGGCGATGGCACTGTTGAATGGCAGCGACACTTCACATGCTCGGGAAGTTGATCCGCTTCGTCATGTTCTGGATGATGCGCTCGAGTTTGCAGCTTCAAACGGAAGCCAACTCTCCATTACTCCGAAGATCGATCCCTTGATCCTCAGCCCGAGTGATTCTGCCGGACGTCTGTTGGCCGGCCACCGGTCCCATTCGTCGCATCGCTCTCACAGTTCTCATCGCTCGCATGTTTCTTCCAGCATTGGTGCGATGCGGTCTGCTCC
>DATMFC010000620.1:0-1832 GCA_035556335.1 Planctomicrobium sp.
ACATCGCCGCCTTGCAGCGGATGACGATGAAGGAACTGATCGAACTCGCCAAGGCCGAAAACGTCAGTGAATACACCGGTCTCAAGAAGCAGGACCTCATTTTCCGCATCCTCAAAGAGCGGACGAAAATGAACGGCCTGATGTTCGGGGAAGGAACGCTCGAAATCCTTCCGGACGGCTTCGGATTTCTGCGAAGCCCCGACTACCATTACCTCCCCTGTCCAGACGATATCTACGTCTCTCCCAGCCAGATCCGTCGCTTCGGACTGCGAACCGGGGCGACTGTCGCTGGACAGATTCGTCCTCCCAAGGAGAACGAACGCTATTTCGCTTTGCTTCGCGTGGAAGCCATTAACGGCGCCGATCCGAATCTGGTTCCAGAGATCGTTCCATTCGACGATCTGACTCCACTCCACCCGAAAGACCGTCTGGTGCTGGCGACGGATCCCGCAGAACTGGCCACGCGCGTCGTCGATATCGTCGCTCCGATTGGACTGGGACAACGGGGACTGATCGTTTCTCCTCCTCGCGCCGGAAAAACGGTTCTGTTACAGAAAATGGCCAAAGCGGTTCTGGAAAACCGTCCGGATACCTATGTCATCGTCCTGTTGATCGACGAACGCCCGGAAGAAGTGACCGACATGGAACGTCAGGTGAAAGGGGATCATTGTGAAGTGATCTCGAGCACCTTTGACGAGCCTCCAAGTCGCCATATTCAGGTTTCTGAAATGGTGATCGAGAAAGCCAAACGGATGGTGGAATATGGCCATGACGTGGTCATTTTCCTCGATTCCATCACACGCCTCGCTCGCGCTTACAATACGGAATGTCCGAACTCCGGAAAGATTCTGACCGGGGGAGTGGATGCCAATGCACTGCAACATCCCAAACGATTTTTCGGAGCCGCCCGTGCCGTCGAAGAGGGAGGCAGTCTGACGATTATCGCCACCGCGCTGGTCGATACCGGTTCCAAGATGGATGAAGTGATCTTCGAAGAATTCAAAGGGACCGGTAATACCGAGCTGCATCTCGACCGCCGCATGGTTGAGAAGCGAATCTGGCCTGCCGTTGACGTCAACAAGTCCGGAACGCGCCGTGAAGAGTTGTTGATGAGCGAGGAAGAGTTGCGTCGCGTCTGGATTCTGCGTCGGGTTCTCAACGACATGAATCCGGTCGAAGCGATGGAACTGCTGACCAACCGGATGCGCCGCAGCAAAACCAACGACGAGTTCCTGCAATCCATGAATTTGAGTTAGTGCTGTGATTGAACCATGCTTGTTTCAGGCGAGAAAACTCAGGGAGGGCGAAGCTCCTGCTGAGCCGCATGGAAGGTGAAGCGCCCTCCCCGGTTGCGGCTCGGCAGGAGCCTCGCCCTCCCGAGTCACTTTCAATGAACCGAAAGCCCTGATAACAGAAACAGGGAAAGTTCACGAGTCACGTTCTCTATTGTATTCTTAGCGCCTTTGCGTGAGACAATTTCATTTTCAGACGAAGGACCTGCCACTCATGGCCGCACTGAACGCTGCCAATGCCAATCATGTCATGAAGAATCCCACCCTGATGATTTTCGGGGCCTCCGGGGATCTGACTGCACGAAAACTGATTCCAGCATTGTTTTCATTGGCCCGCAATGGCTTTCTTCCGGAAAAGATGCCCATTATCGGCGTCGCCCGTCGACAGAAAACCAATGAGCAGTTTCGGGAAGAACTCAAGGAAGTTCTCACCAGAGAGCTTCCGGCCGAAGAGATGCAGGGATGGGAATCGTTCGCAGAACGCCTGTACTACATTCCCACCGACTTCTCGCAGGCGGACGATTACCGAAACCTGAAAAC
>DATMFC010000621.1:0-2634 GCA_035556335.1 Planctomicrobium sp.
GTCTTCCGCTGACATCCAGGCAAACTTCCAGGTTCCGCGCCGAGGCATGCTTGATGGTATTCGAGATCGCTTCCTGTGCAATTCGTAACAGGTGATATTCCACTTCCATCGGCAGGGAATACTGTAAATCGACGACCTTCAACGTAAGATGGAGATCGTGCGACTCGGTGGCCTGGCGTGCCGCTTCGGAAATCGCAACAGACAGGCGGGTATTGCCCGGCGCGTTTCTTAAACCGGCAACCGTACGTCGTGCTTCACGCAGACACATTCCGGCATCGGAGATCACTTCTTTCAGCATCTTCTGTTCCGGTGCTCCGCCGAGTTGATTGGAGAGCGCCTGCATCTGCATGGTGATTCCTGAAAATCCCTGAAGTAAGGTGTCATGCAGTTCCCGGGCGATGCGGAGTCGTTCTGCCATCACCGCCTGAAACTGGGCACGTAACTGCATCATTCTCAATCGAAAGATTCCCCAGATCCCAATCCCGAGCAGCAATGCTGCAAACAGGTAAAACCACCAGGTCTCATAGAAATGAGAGGGAACCACAAACAGAACCGGAGTCATGGTTTCAGCCCAGTCTCCCATTGGCTGTCGAGCCTCGGCATGGAACCGATATGTTGCCGGGGGAAGATTGGTATAGAAAGCTTCACGCCGTGTTCCCGCGTGGATCCAGTTCGTGTCGAATCCTTCCAGACGATATCGAAACTCTGTTCGTATCGGGATGACATAGCTTGTGGATGTATAGCGTAATGTCACGTTGGCCGGTCCCGGAGAGAGGGTGAGACGATTCGAGTGGCATCCGGGATTGACCGTTTTTCCATTCGCCTGAATTTCTTCAACAATCACATTCGGCGGCCCTAACAGTCGGGGTTTCATCAGGGAATCGACAATCAGAATGCCGTGATTCGTTGCGAACCAGATCTTTCCATCCTGCATCAGTCGCGCGACTGGCTGTACGTCCCGTTGGCATTCCACCGTCCGCAATGCGTCGGTCGGGCTGAATGTCTGACTTACGACACGCGCCAGATTTCCGGCGGCGCATTCCACCAGTTCCGAACGTTGCACATGGAAAATTCCGCGACTGCAGGCGAGCCAGAGACGATCGGTTTGATCTGCGAGAACCCCGAAAATCTCGTCGTCATACAAACCATGTTTCATTGAGAACTGAAACGACGTCCCATCGGGGTGGCGAACCAGTAGTCCCCGGTCACGTGTTCCCATCCAGAGGCGACCGTCGTCAGTGGTGACGAGTGAATCGACATTCGGAATCGGGTCCACCCCGGAGAGAATCGGTTGCGTATGGCTTCCATCACTTTCAAACAGTCCCGATTCCGTGGCAATGATCATCTTTCCCGTTGACTTCGGTAACCCCGACTTCGGTAACAAGGAAAGAACGGTTCGCGAGAAGGCGAGTTCATGAGGATCGACGGGAACAATCTGTTTTCCGTCCCAGAGGACCAGCCCGCTGTCGGTTCCGATCCAGAGCCGTCCGGCGTCATCGATCGCCAGAGCGCGGACCCAGTTCGAAGGGAGGCCATCATTGATGGTGAAATTGTGAATGATCTGACCTTGATCCAGGCAGCAAACCCCCTGATCTGTCCCGATCCATTTTTTTCCATTTCCTCCGGGAATGAGGGAGAAGATATGGTTACTCGGTAACCCGTCGCGCGTGGTGTATTTCATCACACAGCGCCGACCATCAAACATTCCGAGTCCGGATCCGATGGTTCCCATCCAGATGGTGCCGTCAGGATCCTGCAGAATGGGGCCGGCGTCGTTGCTTCCCAGTCCTTCACTGGTCGTCAGCGGAATGGTCCGGCGATCGACGAACTGGTTCAGACCATTCTTTGTTCCGACCCAGAGACTGTCTTCACGATCCACTAGAAGCGAACAGGCGGTGCTCTGACTCAATCCATCCCGGGTCCGAAATGCTTCCAGTTCCGTGTCGCTTTTGCCTGTCGCATTCTGCTCCGTCCAGCTGACACGACAGATTCCGTCGCGTGTGCCGACCCAGATTCCGCCGGTTCGACACGATTCCAGGCATTCCACCGAGTTGTCCGCCAGTCCGTCTTCCCGCGTGAAGAGTGTTTCCTGTTCCCCTGTGAGTGAAACAAGTCCCTGTGACGTGCCGATCCACAATTGACTCTCCGAAGTGGAAAGCAGATCGGTGACCAATATCTCTTTGGGAAGAGCACGAATCATTTGAGGAACGAACCCCGATTTTGTTCTTAAATAAAGCGTATTGCCACGGCCTCCAACCCAGATGGTGCCGTCGGGAGATTCTGCCAGTGCACGCACATCGGGGATGGCGGAAGAAACCTCATCGACTCTCACGAGTGACTTCTGGTCGTAACGGAACAATCCTGAGTCGGCTCCGATCCAGAGTGTTCCGGACTGATCGAAGAGAAGTTTGAAAAGAGCGGCCAATTCCAGTTCCGCTTCAGGGGCGATGGTGGTCGTGATTTCATTTCGATAGCGAATCAACCCGGCCCCATGCGTCGCGATCCAGAGTGCACCGTCAGAGGATTCCTGAATATCCTGAATCCAGAGATTGTCCAAAGGGATCCCTTCGGTCACCCGGCACGGTTGAAATCGCAGGCCATCAAACAGAAATAACCCAACCTGCGTTCCGATCC
>DATMFC010000622.1:0-11773 GCA_035556335.1 Planctomicrobium sp.
TCTGGCCGCGAGAGGAGGTTGCTGCGTTGAGTGGATCGGCCTGGCTGGAATTTCTCGATCGAACGGCGGAAGGAAAGGACTTCGTCACTGGTGCGGGCCGCGTGCTGGGGGAAGCGGCCTGGCTGCCCCATCAACCTCAGACGGACGTTCGCGCTGTCCTGACAGCCGCTGAGAACTGGATTCGTCATCATGACGTGGAGCGCTCATGTTGACGTTGGCTCATCCCTGGCTGTTCCTCCTGCTGCCGCTTCCGCTGGCGGTACTGCTGCTTCTGCCGGAATACCGCGATTCACGGGACGCCCTGCGGGTTCCGTTTCTGGAGAAACTGGGACGGCTGAGCGGCCAGAAACCTGTCGAGGGGGCGGTGGTGGTGCGCCGCCAATGGTTCAGACTGGGAGTGCTGTGGAGTGTGTGGTTCTGCGTCGTTCTCGCTCTGGCCCGACCACAGCGAGTCGAAGCGCCGCTCACGAAGACGATTCCCGTCCGTGATCTGCTGCTGGCGGTGGACCTGTCCGGGTCAATGGAAACCAAAGATTTCACCAACCGGCAAGGGAAAACGGTCGATCGTCTTACGGCGGTGAAACAGGTGCTGGATGAGTTTCTGGCCCGTCAGACCGGCAGCCGTGTCGGGTTAATCGTGTTCGGCAATGCTCCATTCGTGCAGGCACCGTTCACGCAGGATCTGGAGGTCTGCAAGGAACTCCTGGCCGAGACCGAGCCGCGCATGGCGGGACCAAAGACGGCCCTGGGGGATGCCATCGGACTGGCCATTACCGTCTTCGAGCGCAGCGATGCCCCTGAACGGACACTGATCGTGCTGACCGACGGCAACGATACCGGCAGCGAAGTTCCGCCGCAAAAAGCGGCCGAAGTCGCCCGCGACAAGCAGATCACTATTCACACGGTCGCTGTCGGCGATCCGAAGGCAGCCGGTGAGGAAGCGCTGGACGAAAAAACGCTCGCCGCCGTGGCCCAGACGACCGGAGGTGTCTACGCCCATGCCAACAACCAGCAGGAACTGTCGAAGTTCTACGAACGGGTCGACCAGTTGAAAACGCATCAGGCGAAGACGATCACGTCTCACCCCAAGACCGACCTGTTCCATTGGCCGCTCGGTGTGGGGCTGATCCTGAGCATGGTGCCGTTTTGTCTCGGCGGAGGAGGGACAGTGGAATGAGCGAGTTTCATTTCCTGCGTCCGCTCTGGTTGCTGGTTCTCATCCCGGCAGTTCTGATCGCCTGGCGACTGTGGAGAGCCACTGACGACCGTCGTTCCTGGCGGGGAATCATCTCCGACAAATTGCTTTCCCATCTGATCGTCGGCAAAGGGGAGCATCATCGGGTTCGCCCGGTTCATCTGCTGCTGCCGGGATGGATTCTCGGTGCCATCGCGCTGGCAGGACCGACATGGCAACGGGAACCGTCTCCGTTCGCCGATGACGCCGCCGCAGTCGTGATCGTACTCAAGGTGGCCCCGTCAATGTTGACCGAGGATGTCCAGCCGACTCGTCTGGCCCGCTGTGTGCAGAAGATTCGTGATTTGCTCCAGCAGCGTCCCGGCGCGAAGACGGCACTTGTGGCTTATGCGGGGTCGGCACATCGCGTTCTCCCGCTGACGACGGATGCGGAGATCATCAACAACTTTGCCGCCGAACTCAGTCCGGAGATCTTTCCACGCGAAGGGGACGCGGCCGACGAGGCGCTGACGATGGCGAGCGACCTCCTCAAAAAGTCGGGTGAGCGCGGCTGGCTGTTGTGGATTGCCGACAGCATCAGTCCAGAGCAGCAGTCCGCTCTGCAGAAAATCGGCCCGAACCTGCCGCCAATCAGTCTGCTGGTTCCGGAAACGGCGGGAGCGGAGTTTGCGAGTGTGAAGCAGGCTGCCGGAACCATCGGTGCGGAAGTCATTCCACTGACTCCGGATGACTCAGACGTGAAACGGTTGTTGCGGCGCACGATCTTTTCGGCTGTTCCAGTCGGTTCCGGCGGAGAGCGCTGGCAGGATGCGGGATATTTTCTCGTACCGGTCATGGCACTGATCATCCTGTTCTGGTTCCGGCGTGGCTGGGTCATTCGCGGAACGCTCTGGGGGGAATCCGCATGACCCCGATTTCTCGTTTCGTCATCTTCTGCCTTCTCATCACCGCAGTCCTGCTGTGGCGACCGTGGAGAATCGATCAATGGCTGACGCCGGACCAGCAGGCCGAACGGTTGTTTCGGGCAGAGAAATTTGACGAGGCGGCGAAACTCTATGCCGATCCGCTCCGTCAGGGAACGGCCCTGTACCGCGCCGGCAATTTCAAGGATGCGGAGAGAGCATTCGCCCGTGACGGGTCGGCCGACGGCGCTTATGACCGGGGGAATGCGCTGGTGATGCTCGGCAAGTACGATGAAGCAATTCGCAGCTACGACCGCGCCTTGCAGTTGCGTCCGAACTGGAAGGAAGCCGAAGACAACCGTACCCTGGCCCAGGCCCGCAAGGATCGGATCGTCAAATCCGGAAATACTGAAGAAGGAACCGGCGGCGAAGTGAAAGCAGACTCCATCGTCTTCGACGATCGGCCGCGACATGATAAGGGAGACACCGTGGAAATCGCGGGAGGACCACCGCTCAGCGACGAAGAGTTGAGGACGCTCTGGCTGCGGCGCGTTCAGACAAAGCCCGCCGACTTTCTCAAAGCCCGTTTCTCCTATCAGCTGCATCGACAGGAGAAGACGCCATGAAACTCCTGTATGCGACACTATTGATCTTCGCGATGGTCTCGTCAGTTCTCGGCGCCGATCCCGTCGGCAAAGTGGAAGCGACGCTGAGCGCCGAAGGAGACCTGTGGGTCGGCCAGCGCGTCCCGCTGTCGATCAAGATTTTCGCCCCCGGCTTCTCGATCAATGGAGTCCCCACATTCGATCTTCCGGAAATTTCGGGACTGATCGTCCTGAAGCTGTCAGGCCCGCCGACAATCGGCAACGAGACGATCAACGAGTTGACTTACGTCACCCAGAGGCATGAGTTCGCCCTGTTTCCGCAGCGTGCCGGAGAGTTTACAGTGCCGTCGTTTCCTGTCCGGTTTGCATCCTCCTCCGGTTACGGCAAGCCGGTCACGCCGTTCACGGTGAAGACCGATCCGCTCACATTCACCGCCCAATTTCCACCAGGTGCGGAAGGACTCCGAACGCTGATCAGTACCAAACGATTGATCTGGCAGGAATCGTGGTCACCGGACGTCCGTTCGGTCAAGGTAGGGGACGCAGTGACCCGCACCATCACTCTGAAAGCAGACGACATTCCCGGCATGGAGTTCCCGCCGCTGACGTTCGAACCGATTGCAGGAGTTGGCGTCTATCCCAAGCCCCCCTCTGTGACGGATATCAGCAATCGGGGATCATTGACGGGAGAGCGTGTTGAAAGCGTGACCTATGTCTTCGAGCAGTCGGGAACCTATACGTTGCTCGGCTTCTCGCTCGCGTGGTGGAAACTGGATGAGAACGCTCTGAAAAGAGAAACGATTGAATCGCGAACGATTTCTGTCGACGCTCCCGTTCATTCGGAGAAGACAGCGAAGAGCACGTCATCCGACATTCAAAATTCACCTTGGATCTGGACAACGGGTCTCGCGGCAATCTTCGGAGCGGCTGCCGTAGCAATGATGCTCTTCCTGCGTCGGCAGCCTGAGAGGATCGACGAGGAAGCAGCGCTCTTCACCTCTCTGAAAGCTGCTTGTCGCACAAACGATCGGCGGCGCATTCTCGCCGCATTGACCACATGGCTCGATCATCGCCGAACGTCTTCCGAGCCGGTCCTGATCACCTCATGGGCTGCGCAGTCCGGCGACGAAGAACTCGTCCATCTGATCGACCGACTCGAAACGGATCTTTTTCAGCAAACGGCAAACAATCCGCATGCTCCATTTCCCGGTCATGTCCTGCTGGCCCATGTCCGCAGGCTCCGCCATCGTCTGGATCATCGGCGCTCCACGCACAAAAAAGAGACCTCGCTGTCGCCGCTCAATCCGAGCTGAGTGACAAGAAAAAACAGAACTTGAGAGTCACTGACCTTCGTCCGCCAGTT
Organism: Planctomicrobium sp.; assembly: GCA_035556335.1. Taxonomy (GTDB): domain Bacteria; phylum Planctomycetota; class Planctomycetia; order Planctomycetales; family Planctomycetaceae; genus Planctomicrobium. The sequence goes on from DATMFC010000622.1 coordinate 4,066, forward strand.
GACGTCGGGCATCCTCCATGAGTTGTTTCCGCTCGGCTGTCAGTGAAGGAAACGCGAGATCAAGCGACCTGATCGTGCTGGCGATGAGATAAGCGATCGAGGCACGGGTCACCCATTTGTTGTCGGCGGGGATCACGTACCAGGGGGCATGATCGGTGCTGGTGGCGGACAGCATTCGTTCATAGGCATCGATGTAGTCGTCCCAGTATCCGCGTTCATGGAGATCGGCGGGAGAAAACTTCCAATGTTTGTCAGGATCGTTCAGCCGGTCCAGAAATCGCCGCCGCTGCTCTTCCCTGGAGATGTTCAAAAAGAACTTGAGCACGGTCGTCCCATTGCGGACCAGATGCTGTTCCAGGGCATTGATGTCGTCATAACGGGCGTTCCAGAACGATTTCCCTCGCTTCCCTGGCGGCAGGTTCTGGCGTTCGAGCGTTTCGGGATGCACGCGCACGACCAGAACCTCTTCGTAGTACGAACGATTGAAGATGCCGATGCAGCCTCGTTCGGGAAGCCTCGCGGTATATCGCCACAGAAACGTGTGATCCAGTTCCTCCGCCGAGGGAATTTTGAACGAGGAAACCTGGCAGCCCTGCGGGTTGACTCCCGACATCACATGCTTGATTGTGCCGTCTTTTCCCGCCGCATCCATTGCCTGAAGGATGATCAACAGGGCATGGCGGTTATCGGCATAAAGCAGTTCCTGTGCCTCTTTGAGTTCGTTCAGACAATCCGCCAGCAGGTCTTCCGCACGCTCGCGGACTTTCTTTTTTCCCAGGTCGGCAAGTTGATCGGTTTGCGCCCAGCCGGGATCGAAATCCGACAGGCGAACCGTCTTCCCAGGTTTCACACGGAACAGTTTCAGCAAGTCGGCAATCGGCATCTGAAGAATTCACACAGGGTGCATGGCTAAACAATGGTCTGACAACATGAAATCGGAGGCGGAGTCTCCGCACTCTTCTGCGAGTCATCCGGAGCCGACAAATCCATTTTGACCAGCTCGGCTGCCAGTTCGTCCTTCGGTTCCAGTTGCACGACCGATTTCCAGAGCGTCGCCGCGTTATCCTTGTGATCCGTCGTGCGAGAATGACCTGATTCTACATCACGCAAACGCCATTGCCAAATAAAGATGGGTCAGGAGGGGACGATCACCACACGATCAGAACACCACTTCCATTCTCATCCGGGAATATCACCGTATGGAGTCGTCGCTGCAGCATTGATCGACCATGGTGATTCCCCACCAGTGATGGGTTACTTGAGATGTCGGTCGGCGAAATCGAGATAATGCTCCGATTCTTAGGTAATGCGAGGTGCGGGGAAGCCTGATGGTGCGGCGAAGAGCAAGCTCCCAGATCCCGACAAGACGAACAGGCAGATCGTCAGCAACGCGGAATGAATGGTGATGGTCGTCATGCTATCTCGACTTCTCAGGGGACTCAAGAACCATAGTCAGAAACTCGAAGATGGCATTAGTCGGCTTGTCGTCGGGGAGTCCGAGATCGGAACTGATTGTTCCATGGTTTTTTCCTTCGGCGGCGATGACCGTGGCGGAGACACCGGCCTTTCTCAACGTCTCGGCAAACCATTCTGACTGTGCCCGAGTTTCCGGCCTGTCCGCGACGTGCAGAATCAGGAATGAGGCAATTCCTTTTTCCTTTCCTACGTGATGAACCGGTGACAGGTCTCGTTGGGATTCCTCGGATTCCCCAAAGATCGCAGTGAAGGTCCCCGGCGGTACCGATCCTCCTTCACGCAAGCGTTTGGGGATGTCATAGACCGACACGTCCACTGGAATACATCCTTTAATGTGGGATAATGATATCCCTTCTCCCTCAAGAAATCGCTCGTCGGTACAGACTAGGGCTGCGAGATGCGCTCCGGAGGAAGCTCCGGCCACGAAGAGATTTTCCGCGGAACCTCCGTAACGTTCCGCATTCGTCCGTATCCATTTGATCGCCTTGGCGATGTCACCGGTCATCTCCTTGACGGTCGCCTCCGGGCGAAGTCGGAAATTGACCGACACAAACACGAAGCCTCGATCTACGAATGTTTTTGATTTCCGCTGCACACCGGTCTTGTCCCCCTGTCGCCAGCCGCCGCCATGAATCCAGATGAGAACCGGGTGATCCTTGCCCTCAATTGGAGCATAGATATCCAGTCTGTGCAGTTCGTGCATCGAATCCGAGTAAGGGATGTCACGATGAACTTGCATCTCGGCAGCAGCCAGAGAAGTCGTCAACAGTAAAAAGAGAGCGATTGTTTTCATCGATGTAGGATCACTGTCAAACGACAACGGTTCTTATGTTAGAACCTTTATATCCGGAAAGCCTGTTTCGGGATATCATTATCAGGGACGGGGACTGCCGTGACGGTACAATTCCTGAACCGGATAGCGGGAATATTCATCAGGATGCGTTTGCCAGCGCGTGGTGAGTTCCCGTTGTGGATCAAAGACGTTCGAACTGTAAAGGGTTCCATAGCGCCGTTGCTCTCCATCCCAGGCAAGAATCTGACCATGCTTTTTCAAACGGGCCGTGAGTTCGTTCCGGTCGAGATCCTGTACGGTGGTTGTCTGCTCCAACGCCAAGACCGCAGCGATTCCGGCCGATTCTCCCATGACCATGTAAGTGGCCTCCATGCGAATAGAGGCATAGGCCACCGGGAGAATCGGTTTTTCTTCTGCCTGAAGAAACTGTCTTTGCGCCAGCGGTGAAAGGGAGACAAGCCCTGCCATCGACGCCTGCAGGAAGAAACGCCGGTCAAATCGATTCATGTTCACTCCAGGTCAGAATGTATTATCCGGTGATATAAGGTTGCCTGCTTGCTTATGGTACTGTATTCACTTTGGTGCAAAACCTTCGGATTCTAACTGGAAGTCGAGAGTATTCGATTCTTCTTTCACTTCTCGAATGAGTTCCGTCTTTTTATTGTATTGAGGAGGAATTCGTTCCTTCGCCATTTTTGGGTTTTCTTTCGTATCCAGATCGGTGGAAGATTCGATTGCGGTGCTGATAGACACTTCATGCGAGCCGACCAGGGCTCCTTTCTGACTGCGCGTGTATTCCAGCCGGTACGCCCCCTTGGAATCAGTGATCCCGACGGAATACGATCCACTCCCCCCCTGCGGCTGAAAGATGAGAAGTGCATGCGAAAGGGGCTGCCCGTCTAACAACACTGTCCCTTTTACTTGACCCAGTTCAGGACCGTCATGTCGACCGCAACCTGAAAACGAAATGGCAGTCAAGATATTGTCAACACCAGCCCAATACCCGCCAAACACTCATAATCTCGCTCTCCGATCACGACCGTATTACTCATGCCGTCCGTAATATCGCGAAATCGAACACTGCTTCCTCCCCAAGAAGTTTCCAAAGGATCTTCAGCATCGTCGATCTTTCCGGACATTACAGGCTGGCGCAATATGAACACTTTACGCAAGAGAAAAAAAGGGATTGCTACCGGACTCCCAGCGATTTCCATACAGGGGCAATGACACTCCCTGCCGCAAAATGACAATCCAATTTTGCAGTAAAACAAACTCGCATCTCTATAATGAAATGCTCTGGCTCTTCCATGCCTGCAACTTCGTTGTGTTCACTCTTCCTGGGGAATTGCCTGCATTCAGCAAAGGTGTATCGACGAGTTGGGGGGAAGTGTTTCCTCACGTCTTATCAGTAAAACGGTCATGGTATTGGTGAATACACTCTCGCAAGCTATCAGGATTCAACTGGGCGACAAGCATCAGAGGGCTAAGAACGCCTAACAAAACTGACACCGATCCGCTCGCGGAAAGGAAATTCTCATCGTTTGAGAGGTTTTGTTCGCGGCTCTAAGAAGATCAGGTTTAATCAAGAGCATACCATGTACAAACGGCAAATCCTTTGGAAGTCATTTTGGGGCATGTCGGCGGTATTGTGGGGGCCGGTCTTCTGCTATATCGAGATCGCAGTGGCTCAGCATCCGGAATCCGGCTTCAGTATTGCCACTTCAAATATCAATTCTTCTGCGAAATCATGGAAGTTTGATTTTGGAACGGAGGCAATCCGGCCTGACTGGATCAACGTCACTCCAGAGATGAGTTACAACCCTCAGGTTGGTTATGGGTTCGATCTCGGCACCAGGCCTGCTTCCGGGAATCGGGAGTCTGACAATTCCCTGCAACGAAAATCTGTAAGCGAAGTTTCTCCATTTTACTTTTCGGTTCGACTGCCGGAAGGAAATTATGACGTTGTAATTACGTTTGGTGATGATAAGTTCGCTTCAAATAATACTGTAAAAGCAGAATCACGACGATTAATGCTGGAACGGGTCACCACGATTCCGGGAGAATTCAAGACATTTTCTTTTACTGTTAATGTCCGCAGCCCCGCACTCCAGGAGGGTAGCAAAGTTGTCCTGAAGCCTCGCGAAGAGAATGTGCTGCACTGGGACGAAAAGCTGACGATTGAGTTTAACGGAGAACGTCCCGCGATCCGTGAGATGGAAATCATTCCGGCAGCTCAATCAGTGACGATCTTCCTGCTCGGAGACTCCACGGTGACCGATCAGCCTTATGAGCCGTGGAACAGTTGGGGACAGATGCTGCCACGATTCTTTGAAGCCGGAATCGCAGTAGCAAACCACGCGGAGTCGGGAGAATCGCTGAAGGGGGCGCTACACGCGAGTCGGGTACAAAAAGTCTTTGAATCGATGCGTCCCGGAGACTATCTGTTCGTGCAGTTCGGTCATAACGACATGAAAGATCGGAAGCAAGATGCCATGGAGACTTTCAAATCCAACCTCAAGAAAATTGTCGACGACACGCGAGCACTCCACGGCTTTCCGGTCCTTATCACTTCGATGGAACGAAAGGCCGGGGTTCGTCAAGACACTTTAGGAAGATACCCTCAGACCGTCCGAGACGTCGCCCGGGAGAAACAGGTTCCTTTAATCGATCTGAATGAGATGAGTGTTCGTTTTTACCGTGCCCTTGGCCGGAATCTGGATCATGCTTTTCAGGATGGTTCACATCATAATGCATATGGAAGCTATGAACTTGCCAGATGCGTGGTGCATGGAATTCTCCAAAATCTTCCAGATCTGGCTTCTCATCTTCGTTTGGACGTTCCGGACTTCGATCCCTCTCATCCGGATCCATTCCATAACTGGCATGTTCCAGCTAGTTCCAACCGAGATAAAACACCCCCCGAGGGAAACTAAGAACTCCTAACAAAACTGATCCCGATCCGCTCGCGGAAAGGGAATTTTCATGGTTTGAGGGGTTTTGTTCGCGGCTCTAAATCACTCGTGGTCCATGAGCATGGCGTTATCCCAGAGAAGCTGTTTCAGGCAAAATTCAATGATTCATACTTCGACGCTGAATTCCTTCAACAACAATGTGGCTGTTGCTCTCCCGGTCAGTCGAATCGAACAGGCATTTGAAATCGCAAGAGAGGTCTATTCCGAATTGGGAGTGGACGTCAACGCAGCACTCAGGCGAATGGCTACGGTGTCGCTTTCGCTGCATTGCTGGCAAGGGGATGACGTTGCAGGTTTCGAAGGACGCAATCAGGAAATCGGCGGCGGACTGGCCGTGACGGGACGGTATCCCGGACGCGCTCGCACCGCAGACGATCTGAGGTCAGATCTCGATCTGGCACAGTCGCTGATCCCCGGAACTCATCGTGTGAATCTGCATGCGATCTATGGTGAATTCGGTGAGCGGAAGGTCGATCGCAACGAGATTGAGCCGATCCACTTTCAGGGATGGATTGACTGGGCGCGGGAACGGGGACTTTCGCTCGATTTCAATCCCACTTACTTTGCCCATGAAAATGCAGCGGAAGGATTCACGTTAACTCACCTTGATCCAGGAATCCGGCGATTCTGGATCGAGCACGGAATCGCCTGTCGGAAGATCGGGGCCGAAATGGGACGACAACTCGGCACGCCCTGTGTAACCAATGTCTGGATTCCGGATGGGATGAAGGATCTGCCGATCGATCGCAAGGGACCACGCGAACGGCTGGCGAATTCGCTGGATGAGATTTTCCGGGAGGAACTGAATCCGGCGTTCCATCTGGATGCCGTCGAATGCAAGTTATTCGGAATCGGGACGGAAAGTTATGTCGCCGGTTCGCATGAATTTTATCTGGGCTATGCATTGACCCGAAAGAAGCTCCTGTGTCTGGATATGGGGCATTTTCATCCAACGGAAGTGATTTCGGACAAGCTCTCGGCAGTGCTGACCTATCTGCCGGAAATCCTGTTGCATGTGAGTCGGGGAGTGCGATGGGACAGCGATCACGTGGTCCTGCTGACCGACCAGATTCTGGCGATTGCGCAGGAACTGGTCAGGGGAGATTTCCTCTCGCGGACCCATCTGGGACTGGATTTCTTCGATGCCAGCATTAACCGTGTGGGAGCCTGGGTCATCGGAACTCGATGTCTGCTCAAAGCGGTACTGATGGCTTTGCTGGAACCGATTGACATGCTCAGGGAGTTCGAAGAGTCCGGTGACTACACTGCCCGTCTGGCGATGCTGGAAGAACTCAAGACACTTCCATTTGGTGCGGTCTGGGATTATTACTGTCTGCTCAAAGATGTTCCGCCGGGGCATGCCTGGATGAAAGAAATTCGAAGATACGAGACCTCTGTCCTCAGCTTTCGTAATTAGAGCAGTTTGCACTACCGTGTGCCTTCGCAGCACGAGTCTCACTGATGAAAACGCTGTACGCCGCGCGGCAGAACGATGAACATTTCAGGTGAATACGCGACCATTCTGGCAAGAAGATCAGAAAACATGAGCGACCAACAGGATGGTACGACGGGTGAGTTTGAACGTGAACGGGTTCCAGACAACGCACTTCTCGGCTCCGGCAGATTCTGGGGGATGTTTGCCAGTGAGCATGCCGCCGGCACGGAGTTTATGATCGGGCCACTCTTTCTCGCTGCCGGTGCCAGTCTGCAGGACCTGATGCTGGGGCTTCTGTTCGGAAACATCCTTGCGGTCTTGACCTGGCGTTACCTGGTTGTCCCCATCGCCATCGCCAAACGATTCACACTGTATTATCAACTGGAGAGAATCGCCGGCGGATCACTGGTGAAATTCTATAACGTTGTGAACGGGGTTCTGTTCTGCTTTCTTGCTGGAGCGATGGTTACTGTCTCGGCAAGTGCGGTGGGAATTCCCTTCGATATCCACTATGAGGTTCCGAAAGCGATCTTTGGTTTCGGCGCCCCCTCCTTCACTTGTCTGGTGATTGTCGTGGGGGTGTTCATCACTCTGGTCGCGGCGGCGGGTTATGAGATGGTCGCTCGCGTGGCAAATGTCGCAGCCCCCTGGATGATTGCCATCTTTGCAACGTGTGGAATTGTGTCTCTGGTGCAACTTGAGGCCACGAGTCTGCCGGTGCTCTGGGAAGGAAAATTCTGGAACGATGCGATCGTCTTCGTGCAATCCCATGAAGGAGAAACACTCTTTTCGTTCTGGCAGATTGTCGCCTTCGCCTGGCTTTGTAATGGGGCCATGCACTTTGGAATGGCGGACCTGACGATCTTTCGATTCGCACGCAACCCGCGTGCCGGTTGGGCGACCTCCATCGGAATGTTTTTTGGCCATTACATGGCCTGGATCGCCGCGGGTCTCCTGCTGGCGGCACAAATCAAACTGAAGCAGGATCACTCGGCCAACCCCGGTGCTCTGGCATGGGATGCTATCGGCTGG
>DATMFC010000623.1:0-6465 GCA_035556335.1 Planctomicrobium sp.
GAACCCCCTGATTCATATAAGGATTCTGCTGCGCCCCGTCATAATATTGAATCGGAATCACAGGCGCCGACGAACCAGGATAAGTGCCGCCTGAGTAGGAACCGCCGGGATAGGAACCACCAGGGTAGGAGCCCCCGGAGGGATCAGGAAAATAGGGAGACCCATAATCCGGACTTTGAGCGCGCGTCACCCAGGCCGACTGTTCCGTCAGGGCTTGCTCAAAAGGAGTCGGTGGTTCTGTTTCGATCGGTCCGGGAAGAACGGTCGCCAGCAGAAACATGAAGGATGTCGTCACGAAGACACCTTGATCGTCGGGAGTACAAGACTCAATGTAAGGATAGAGCCAGACGACAGAGTGCCTGGCGGCGGGATTCTTTGGAAATTTTCAATTTACGTCAAGATCGACTTAAGAACCCTGCCCATTTTGCCGAGAACGGGCCTCTTGAATGATCGTTTTCCGCCGAATTCATTGGTGAAACCGAAGTCGGATTGGTAAACAGCCCAGCTTAAAGCAGCGGCTATCTGACGGCCCCGGTCTCAAAAACGGACCAAAGCCCTACTTTTTTCTCACGCGCGATCCGTTCCGCGGCAGCGAAGCGACGTTTCATGTCGCTGCGAAACGAATATTGAAGATGAGCCGCGCTGAGCCCTTCGAGAATGAGGGCTTCGTTCAGAAAGACATCTCCCGCATAGACGTAAGCAAGCGTTCGACCGTACTTGTCGAAACGTTCAATGTCGAATTCCAGGCGAACCATCTGACCATTGACAAGGCGGGCCGTGAAGGCCGTCGCTTCCGGTCCGAATGGCTCGGGAGGTTCGTCCCGTCGCGTGGTTTCTGGCGTGTTCACTCCGAACAGGCGCACCCGTTCTCCCCCCTCGAGAAGCAAGGTATCCCCATCAACTGCCCGCTGGACTCTGGCCCATCGAGGAGGGAGATCAAACCCCTGTCGCGACTCCGGCTTTGCCCGGTCTGTCACCTGATCAGGGAAATACGGCCCTGACCGGTCTTTGGGCTGGAGTCGAATCACTCCCAGCACAATCACAAGCAGGAGAACCGCAAACGGCCAAAGTCGAGGAGGTCGATAGGCGTTTCTGAACAAGTATCAATCCCTATCAATCCCACCCCTACTGGGGCGGTTTCAGTTCAATTTGGGTTCCGTCCACCTCATACTGCAGTCCCAGCGGACGGCAGGCATCGTCCAGAAGTTTGTAGATGGTGGCGTTCTCCAGTTCCAGCGAAACGCTCTTACCGAGATCGATCCCGGCCTTGTCCAGTGCGGCAGAATCACGACGAATGACGACCCCTTGTCGTTCCAGCCCCTGAACCAGCTCGATGAACGGGCGATTGTTCATACGAAGAGTGAATCGACGACTCGCCAATGGAACCGTTTCCGGGCGAGCAGGGCGAGGACGACCGGTTCGATTCCCCAGCAACACCCCCACTTCAAGTTGCTCTTCATGACGACCGGTGACAGTCAGCTTGCCACGTCCTGCCGATGCCACTTTCAGATCGGGGAACTCTTCTCGTACTTTACGAATCGCCTGCTGTGGAGATGTATTTCGAAGAGTATGTTCGACTTTCACGACGGGAGATTCCGCCTGAGGAACCAGCCTGAACCGATGACCGTCGATCCATTCCAGGTCGAAGTCGAACTGCGTCGAAATGACTGACAGAGCTTCAACGGCATTGGCGGAGGCCAACTCTCCTTTTCTCCATTGATCGTGGGGAATCATTTCCGGGTTCTCCGGCTGCAGACGATAGCTGTTCGCAACACTGACCAGAATTTCCCGGGGAGTGGAGCCTTCGCTCCATGCAACCGGTTTCCGCCGGGAGAGGTCGAGTTTGCGCCCCAAATCCTTTTTAAGAAGGGCCTCGAGCGCCTGCTCGGCCAGAACGACACGAGTCTGAAGTGTTCTGGCTGTTTCACCAGGAGCAACGATCACCGTATTGGCCAGAACGGTCACACCGGCAAACGAACGAACAAGTTCTTCTATTCCGGAGTCGAAATAATGCGACTGAAGGTCCACCGCCACCAGTTGAGTGGGGTCAATCCGGCGGTCAACGACAATGGCAATACGACGTTCTTCCGACAAACGGTCCAGAAATGCCTGCAGAGGAGTCAAGTCCCGATTCGCCAGTAACGGGCGATTGATTTGCTGTTGAAATTCGCTGCCCGTCAGAAAAGAAACCGGCTCTCCCCGAACGGAAGACACGTCCGCTCCCAGTAAAATGGTGAAGATCAGGATGGAACGAAGTGGGAAATTCATTGATTCTCTGATCGATTCTCAATGGGACTGCTTGGAATGCGGATTTCTGTCCGGTACAGTTCGCGTTCAGTCTCAAAGACAAGACCCGGCGAGTTCTGTAGAATTTTCACTTTGACTGACTGCTTTTCAACAATCAACCCCTTTTTTCCGTGAGCACTGATTCGACCCCTCGACTGTTGATTTTGTCTGGTCCGGCCGGCGCAGGGAAGACGACCATCGTCAAACTGCTGCTGAATTCGTCGCCAGTGCCACTGGAGATGTCGGTCTCCGCCACGACGCGACCTCCTCGCCCCAATGAAATCGACGGGAAAGACTACTACTTTCTTTCTCGCGATCAATTTCTGCAAAAGCAGGCGAACAATGAGTTTGTGGAATGGGCGGAGGTGCACCGCAGCGGGCATCTCTACGGAACACTACGCTCAGAAATTGAGCGAATTCAAGGGTTGAACCATTGGGTCCTGCTGGAGATTGATGTCGAAGGGGCACTTAATGTGATGCAGCTTTACCCCGACGCGATTTCAATCTTCCTGCAGACCGCTTCGATTGAGGTTTACGAACAGCGCCTGCGTGATCGTGGAACCGAAACTGAGGAAGTGATCCTGCGGCGGTTGCAGACGGCGCGGGAAGAATTACAATATGTCGCTTCTTACAAGCACCGCGTGATTAACGATGATCTCGATCGGGCCGTTGACGAAGTACGTCAGCTGCTTGCATCGAGGGAGGCGGAACTGAATGCTCGATGATCTGAAGGAAGATGTTCTCGCCAAAAAAGTGGGAGGACGTTTTAAACTGTCCACGTTGATCCAGAAGCGACTCGTTCAATTGAACCGAGGCTCGCCACCGCTGGTGGAATGCCAGGGAAAACCTTCCATGGCAACCGTTCTGGAAGAGATTCTGACCGACAAAATCTACCTTGATGCCTCACAAAACGTGGTCGTCACCGCAGATGACGCTCCAGGACTGGATCGCCTGCTGGATGACGGTCCGGATTTGGACTGACCAGATTTGGACTGATCTGACCAGATCAACGAAATTGCCTCCCAAAAGTAGAGCGCAGGGATTGCCATCTTTGGCAATCCCTGATGCTGCGCAGACAGAGAAGCTGTAGTAGTCCTACCAGCCCGACTATCGCTTTATGCCATGCGATTATGTCCACAAAACACAGCAAATCCGGCGGGTTTTACCTGACAGTGACCGATAGTCAGACCACTACTGACACTGGGCCAACCTCTCGAAGTCAAATGTTTGGTTCTTAGTATTTCGAATTTGGTTCTTTTATAACAGGGGGGGATTGATGGCGAAAAAGCGTCACATTCTGATTCCCCTTTCGACCGAAGAAGTCGCAGAGGTTCTGCGAACAGCCCGGCTTTTTGAGATGCCGGTAACAGCGAGAGAGATCGCCCAGGCGGTGACACTTTCGCGAGTGGTCAAGGAAACCGAGGTGACGCCGCTTCTGGAAAGTGGCGTCACCGATGGTGTTCTGTTCCCTCTTCCCCCCAAAACCGCAAAGGGGAAACCTCGTTATTGGGGACAGAACCCGGACGTTGCGGTCGAATCCGTGATGGAATCCGCAGTCCTCAACGCCACGAAACCGTTGAGTTTGAAAGAACTCCTGAAAGCGGCATCTGGTGCCATTCCTGTCACTCCAGATCAGGTTTCTCCGCTTCTCGCCAAACTATTAGCAGCAAAAAAACTACATCTGATTCCCCCGCTCACCAGTCGTGGTGCTCCCGGTTACTGGCGAGAGCCTCCCGCCAGTTGGGGAAGAGAAGTCATCAGACAGACGGTTCAATCCAAAGGAGCACAGCCGGATGCAAAGCTGCGTAAGCTGGTGACATTTCTCTCCGACGGCGAGTTCTCCACGCTGGTTGATGACCTGATGTCACGACGAGAATTGTTCTCGCATCCTCCCATTGGAAAAGTGAAGAAAAGACTGCTGGCAACGGCTCCCCCGAGACCGGAGCCCTACTTCCAACCCGTTGCCGACCAGTTGAAATCGGCAGTCACAGCACTTCGGGCCGTCAATGTCTCCGAAGAACAGCTTCGCCGGTCACTGGTTCAATTGGTGGAATCGACCGGCATCTCGTTCGGAGCAACTCCACAAACGGCAACGGCAGTCAACACCAGCGAAGTCACCAGCCAGCTTGAGAAACTGATCCGCCAGACGGAACCGGGAGCCGAACGGGGAGCACTGGTCGGAATTCGTGATTTGCGTCATGCCGCGGCATTGTCCAAGCCAGAATTCGATGCCGCGTTACTGGAACTCTCAAGACAAGGGCGCCTGTCGCTCCATCGACATGACTTCCCGGCCAGTCTGACCGCTGGAGAACGGGACGAACTTGTGTGCAACAATGATGGCATCTGCTATGTCGGAGTTGCACTCAGACAAAATTAGAGCAATTTTCGGATTGCCCCCTGAGAAAGAGACATGATGCGTTTCATTTACTGCTTGTTTGCCCTTGCTGCAGGAGTTGCATCAGGATCAACACTGTCTGCCCAGGACAAACTCCCGGATTCGCTGGTGACGGGGGCTCAGGTCACGGCCAGCAGTGAGGAATCTAATAGCAACAATTTCGCCCGACATGCCATTGACGGACTGCTTGACACCCGCTGGTGTGCGTCCAGTGGGAAACCGGGAGAGTGGATTCAAATCGATTTCGGGCAACCGCAAAATTTGAAGTCCCTCCGGCTGCACTGGGAAGGGGAGAAGACCGGTTATCGTTACCTCGTCGAATCCTCCCCTGACGGCACGACATGGAAGCCCATTCTGGACCGTTCAAAAGAGAATGTCGTGGAATCGCGCCAGACGCTCGCCGTCGACGCTCCTGAAACACGTTATCTCAAGATCACTTATCTTGGTTCTTCTACAGGAGGCTGGGGAAGTCTGCGGGAAATCGAGGCAAGTGAACAAAAACTCCCCGAGTTGCCAAAGCATCCCCCTGCGTCGTTAAACGATGTCGTCGCCCCTCCGGAGTTCAATGTCACTTTGTTTGGAATTCCGCCCACTGTGAATTACCCGGTCTGTTTGACTGCGGCAACAACAGGAGAAGTTTTTGTCGGCGTGGATGAACAGGGATCGGTCGGAAAAGACCCTGACGGCGGTAAGATCCTTCGATGTCTCGACACCGACGGTGATGGAGTCGCTGACAAGATTAACGTCTTTACCAAGGTCGACCATCCTCGCGGGCTTATTTACGATCAGGGAACTCTCTGGGTTCTGCATCCTCCGACACTGACTGTCTTCCATGATGATAATCTTGATGGCGTCGCGGATCGTGAAGAAACACTGATCACAGGAATTAGTACTCAAGATGTTTATTCCCGCGGAGCAGACCATACAACAAACGGTATTCAGCTCGGAATTGACGGCTGGATTTATATTGCCGTCGGTGATTATGGAGTGACTGAAGCCAAAGGGAAAGATGGCACGACCATCAGTCAGCGCGGCGGTGGAGTGATTCGCATCCGCCCAGACGGGACAGAAATGGAGATCTACGCCTGGGGATTAAGGAATATCCTTGATGCGTGTATTGATCCTATGATGAATATCTTCACCCGAGATAACACAAATGACGGCGGTGGCTGGGATGTCCGGCTCTCGCAGATATATCAAACTGCGAACTACGGCTATCCTTCGCTTTACATTAATTTCCCTGATGAAATTATGCCTCCCCTGGCCGATTACGGCGGAGGTTCCGGCTGCGGTGGACTGTTCCTTGACGATGCCCGTTGGCCTGCTCCCTTTAATCATGCACTTTATACGGCCGACTGGGGAAGAAATTATGTTTATATTCATAAGTTAACTCCTGAAGGAACAAGTCATCAGATCGACCAGAAAGAGTTCGTCAAGATCCCTCGTCCAACCGATGTCGATGTGGACGGAAGCGGTCGGATGTATATCAGCAGCTGGAAGGGTGGACAATTTAAATATGACGGCCCTGACATCGGATTCGTTGCTCAGCTTGTCCCTAAAGATTTTGAACCGAAACCATTTCCCAACTTACGGGAGTTGACGACTCCTCAGTTAATTGAACTCCTTGCCGCTCCTGATATGAAACATCGTCAGCATTCGCAGTTGGAATTGTTGCGTCGGGGGCGTGCCTCAGAGACATCCACTGCATTACTGGATTTCATTCAGAATCCGCAGACGCCGCTCATTGGAAAAGTGGCGGCGATTTACACACTGAAACAACTGGA
>DATMFC010000624.1:0-10018 GCA_035556335.1 Planctomicrobium sp.
TCATCTTCAGACTGCTGTTGCTGATGACGAGGTTTTCGACGAAGACATCGCCGGTCACTTCTGGACATTTAATTATCCGGTGGTTGACGCCTCCGGCAATCCGACAGGTGAGTCGATCCGTTTCAGTACGACCCGACCGGAGACAATGCTGGGGGATACTGCTGTTTGCGTGAATCCGACGGACGAACGTTATACATCATTAATTGGGAAAAAGGTCCGTATTCCAGTGAATGGGCGACTCATTCCGATTGTCGCTGACGGACTGCTGGCAGATAAAGATCTCGGGACCGGGGCCGTTAAGGTGACACCGGCTCATGATCCTAATGATTACGCATGCTATGCCCGCAAACTGGGGCAACCGGATGAGATTGAGATTATCAATATCTTAAACTCAGACGGAACCTTAAATGAACATGGTGGCGAATGGCAGGGGCAGGATCGTTTAGCGGTTCGCCCGCAAATCGTGGAACGCATGGAACAACTCGGTCACTTCGAAGCAGTAGAAGACCGGACGATTCCTCTGAAGCATAGCGACCGTTCGAAAACCCCGGTGGAACCCTATCTTTCCGACCAGTGGTTTATCCGCATGGGAGCATTCACCAACAGCGAAGGAAAATCCTTCGACTTGGCGCAGTCGTCGATGGATGCCGTCGAAAGCGGGAAGGTCCGCTTTTATCCCTCCCGTTATGCGAAGACCTATCTGGACTGGCTTGCAGAAAAACGGGACTGGTGCATCTCCCGCCAACTCTGGTGGGGGCACCGCATTCCGGTTTGGACTCGAACATATGAGACAGAACTCGAAGCACGAGAGACGCTCGAAACGTTAATGCATCCTCGCGACTTCGCCATCGCCAAGTTATCTCAGGAGAATCCTAAGACCGTTCTGCTCTGCATCGACGACCATTGCGATGATGGAGATCTTCGATTCAAAGAGGAACTGGAACAACGGGGCTTTGTCCAGGATCCAGATGTTCTCGACACCTGGTTCTCATCGGCACTCTGGCCTCACGCCACATTAGGCTGGCCGGATACGGAACAGAATCCACCACTCGACGAAACCGAAGTTGCGAAGCAAACAAAAGTATCCCCTAATTCCTATCCCCTAACTCCTAACTCCTCTTCTTCCAATTCGAACGAAGTATTAAACACTTTCTATCCCGGAAGTGTTCTCATCACCTCACGCGACATTATTACGCTCTGGGTTGCACGAATGGTGTTGACTGGTCTCTATAACATGGGGGACGTCCCGTTTCACCATGTTCATGTTCATCCCAAGATTCTCGACGGCTTCGGGCAGACAATGTCGAAGTCGAAAGGGAATGGTGTTGATCCTGTCGACCTGATTAACAAGTACGGAACCGATGCCGTTCGGTTTACGATCGCCTCATTCGCCGGAGAAACGCAGGACGTCAAGCTGCCGATCAGCTATGAATGTCCGGCATGTGAGACACTTGTTCCGCAGACATTAAAACATCAGTCTGCCAAACCTGATGCCGGTGTGAAGCCGACGATTCGTTGTCAGAAATGTAAGAAAGAGTTTCAGTACACCAGTCCGAATTATGATCCGGATGCCGGTGTTCCGGTCGCGCGGATGGTGAGTGAACGGTTTGAATACGGTCGTAACTTCAGTAATAAGCTATGGAACGCTGCCCGATTCGCGATGCTCAATCTGGAAGGCTATACCGCACGTGAAGTGACGGCCGATCAGTTGCAACTGGAAGATCGTTGGATCCTGTCACGTCTTTCAACAACCACCAAAGTTATTAACGAGTCGCTGGGACGCTACCAGTTCGATGCGGCGACCCGTGCGATTCGTGACTTTACATGGAACGAGTTCTGCGACTGGTATCTTGAGATGGTCAAACCCCGTCTCAAGAACGAAGAGACACGGCCGGTCGCACAACGGGTGCTGTTGACGGTTCTTGATTCGCTGGTTCGTTTGTTGCAGCCGTTCACCCCGTTTATCTGTGAGGAACTCTGGCAGCGACTCAAAGAAATCGCGCCGGTTCGATCCTTGCCGGTTGAACAGTATGGAGATGTCGTTCTCGTCCCTGCTCCAACATCTAATGCCGCGATCATTGCCGAATGGCCGACGATCCCGGCGGCATGGCAGGATCCGGCTCTGGAGAAACGATTCGAACGCCTGCAGGAAACGATCGCCGCCGTTCGTAATGTCCGCGCGATTTATAACATCCCCCCCGGTTCGCCAGTGAAGTTGTTAATGAAAGCGTCGCCGGAAGTGGCAGGCGATATGCAATCGGTTTCCGCCCAGTTTGATAACCTCGCCAAGGCCGTATTAGAAGCGGCCGGAGCTGACGTTCAGCGTCCGAGCGGCTCCGCCAGTTTTACACTGGGAGACGCCGACGGGTTTATTCCTCTCGAAGGGCTCATTGATACCGAAGCAGAACTGGCCCGGCAGACGAAAGAAGCGGACAAACTCCGTAAACATATCGCCTCATCGGAAGCGAGACTGTCAAACGAAAGTTTTCTGGCGAAAGCCCCTGAGAACATCGTCGCCCAGATGCAGGAAACGCTCGACGGATTGAAGAAACAACTCAGTAGCATTGAGGAGATCATTAAAGATCTCAGTTAAATAAGCATCTTCGGTTCGCAAATAGACAGAGCATGTTCACGGACTGATTCTTCAGGGGAACCACGGAAAGGACGGAAGAGACGGAATGAATCAAGCGATCTGACGGATCTTCTTGATTCTTTAACCTTGATACTCTTTCCGTTATTTCCGTCTTTTCCGTGGTGAATCATCCGGGTTCTACTGCTGTTTCCCCATTGTCAGACGCATGAAAGCCGTTTCCAGATTGACTTCTTCCTCGCGGAACTGCTTGATCTGGAACCCTTTTTCGAGCAGTAACGGGACAAGTGGGGTATAGTCTTCCACTCCTGATTTCAGGGTGACGCAGATCGTCCGGCCGTTCATCGTGACATCGGCCACTTCGTCGAGTTGTTCTAAAACTTTCGCCGCGTCTTCTTCCCGGTCTTTGACTTTGATCTCAAGAAGAATCGCTTGTCGGGCGGCCTGCATAACTTCGTCAACGTTCCCGTCGATCATCATGACTCCCTTCTCGATCATCCCGACCCGGGTACAGACGTCGGCCAACTCCGGAAGAATGTGACTGGAGACAATCACGGTTTTCTTCATTGACCCGAGGCGGCGCAAGAGTCCTCGCATTTCAATTCGGGCACGGGGATCCAGTCCACTCGCCGGTTCATCGAGCAACAGCACCTGCGGGTCGTGCAGCAGGGTTCGGGCCAGACCGACACGCTGGGTCTGACCGCGTGACAACTGGCTCACCATGGCGTCCCGTTTGAAACCCATGTCGACCAGTTCCAGTTTTTCTTCGCAGACCTGACGCCGGGCGGGGCCGTTGATTCGGTAAGTGGAGGCGAAGAATTCCAGGTATTCCATAACCGTCATGTCGTCGTACACGCCGAAGAAGTCGGGCATGTAACCGACCATGCGGCGAATTTCCGCCGGGTTCGAATAGATCGACTGCCCGCAGACGTAGCATTCTCCGTAATCCGGATTCAGCAACGTGGCGATCATTCGCATCGTTGTGGTCTTGCCGGAACCGTTGGGGCCGATGAATCCGTAGACGTCCCCTTCTTTGAGTGACAGGGAAATTTCGTTGGCGGCAATCAGGTTGCCGTAACGTTTCGTCAGTTTGATGGTTTCAATCACGGTTCGGTCTCGGAAAATAAGGGGTCAGGGGCCAGGATTCAGGGATCAGCAGGAAGACTGAATCGTTACCTTCTGTAATCCAGGATGTCTTTGGTTGGGGGGGCGTCGGAGGAACGCTCCGCAGGTTTGACGGGAATCATGATCCGAATCAGGCTGGTCTGGTTTTCTATCGGTAACTTCTTTCCATCGACGGTGATCGTCGTTGGAGATTCCTTGATTCGGCCAAAGAGAACCGCCCGATTCAGATCGAGTAATTCAGAAACGTCGAACCGGTTCAGCGACTGATTCTGAAGCTTTGTGTATCCTTCTCCGCCGAGCAGTTTGTAAAAGCTGACTGTCATACCGATACGAAACGGGTCGACCTGCTGGCTGTCATAAGCCCGGCGACTCAGTTCTGAATCCGGCTCCACTCCTTCCCCAGAAATGGTTCCTTTCTCAATCAGGGTGACAAGTCGGCCTCGCAGCAGATTGGACCCCGCATTTGCCAGATTCCATGTTGTCCCGGATGAGAGCGGCATTGGCTCCCCTCCCGGGCCGGTTCGATCGAAGTAGGCGAAGTTGCCATACGCCAGAAACCAGTCGGTCACGTCGACCGGAAGATTGAGTTGAATCGTTCCGGCCAGACGATTGATGCCGGTGACATGTAAGTCGGCCTGAACAGGAAGATCTTCATTGGACGTGACCTTCCAGCCGCTTTCCACAGAACCCGATGACCAGACTTCCAGTGGAAGGTTTTCGATTTCCGCCCGATTCGTTGAGAACCGGTACATCGGCTGGGCGTCGTTCATACCGCCGGAGCGATACATTCCCCGAAAGCCCTCGCTGGGGCGGGTGACCCAACTGATTTGTGAAGGGGGAATCGCGGAAGATGATCCAATCAGTGCACTATCAATCAGTGCAGCATTCGGCTCAGACGCGACCTGCACGCGCTGGCTTTGATTGCTGTAGAATCCGAACCAGGAGCGAACGGCAACAGACCGGGTGGCGGGGTCGAGATCAAGCATGTCGATTTGTCGCGACACCGCTTCTTTCTGATTCAACCGGTCTCCCAATGACGTTGCCAGAAATGCTGCCAGCAAGGACCAGGCGACCAGTGTTCCCCAAGTCCATTCCGGTCGTTTCAACACATATGTAACGAGGTAATAGTCAAGCGGACCAATCACCAGAGCGAACAGGGCAATCCACCCCATCACCTGCCAGTGAGAAGGCCGATTGACGGCGGCAAAATGATCCAGACTGTGATTCAACTGAATCTGTAAATCGGTGACTGCTGCCGGATTCAGTTCAGAGGCCGCCTCCGATCGGGCAGTGGCGGCAGCAGAGATATCGACCGGATTGGGGAGACCCGCGAGAACGGCGGCCAAGGCTCCTTGTGATTCCGGTTCCCAATTCAGTAACGGGGGGACGTCCAGCCGGATTGCGACCATAGTCACGTAGCCCCGTCCGTACGCGGCCCGGATTGCCAGTGGTTCGGCAAGTCCGCTGGCAATGGTGGTTCCGGAATTCCGTTCGAAGCGGGCGGCGGGCAACGTCGTCAATGTTCGCAGGGTGCTGCTTCTGGGAACGAGATCGTTGAAG
The DNA here is from genome assembly GCA_035556335.1 of Planctomicrobium sp. Lineage (GTDB taxonomy): Bacteria > Planctomycetota > Planctomycetia > Planctomycetales > Planctomycetaceae > Planctomicrobium. The sequence goes on from DATMFC010000624.1 coordinate 5,276, forward strand.
CCGCTGAGTTTGGTTAAATCGAGTCGCCCCGTCGGCAAGGCAGGCAACCATTCCGCAAGAGGACTTTCCTTCAATGAAGAACTTGCGTCTCCCACCGCCACGACAAGTCGCCCCCCTTGTTTGACCCAATCCCGAATCGCGTGCGATGTGTTCTCATTCAGAATGACATCGCCGTTCACGACGAGCGCGTCGACACTGTCGAGAGCTTCCCCTGATGAGAATGTCGTTTCTCCATCGGGAAGTTCAACGAGACGCACCAGTCCGGCGCGACCATGATTCCAGCGTTCCAGTCCTTTTTGCAGCATCGGTTGTTTGCCGATGGTGAGCCAGAGTTGTGACGTCAACCGCAATGAGGTGAGGGGGGCACCGCTGACTCCGGCTCGTAATGTCGTCTGATGTAAGGGAGCCTGATTCAGGTCGGCGGTTTCGTCGAAAATTTGGATCTGAATGGAGCCGTCCAGTCGCCCTGATCGCACCAGTCCCTGTACTTTCTTCGGACTGGATGAAAGTGTGACTGCAGGGAGTGGTTGTTGGGTGGGGCGTCCATCCGGATCGGCCGCACGGAGCACCGGAACAACGGTTTTGCCTTCCGGACCGGTGATCTCAAACTCCACCGGCGCCTGGCGTCCGACTTTGAAGGAGCCATCGAACCCGACTCGGGCATTGGTGATCTTGATGGGAGTGCCGTCTGCGTGAACTGCCGCTCTGCTCAGCAGAATGACACAAACACACACCATCAATAAAGTAACGCTTCTCCAGAAGTGGAGAACAGGATTTGAATTCATTTCTCAACGTTCTACGGACAGACTCCCAGACCATGACACGACGCTCAGGAACTTCGGCGCGTTTGTGAAGTTGATTCCCCGCGTCAACCGCATCAACACTTTCTGAGTGCCGCAAACAAAATATTCCAACGAATTTACAAAGCTGGTCGTATCATATGCCAGTCTGCAGGAGGAGAACACGGACCAGCCAGGAAGAGTTTTTTCAGGACGTTACGGATGTTCATGCGTTTTTCATCAAATGTCAGCATGGTAGGGTGCATGAAGCAATTCCCGGGATGATGGTGCATTTCGCACGAAGACGTTCTTAAAAGTCAATCTTTCCAGACAATTGACGAGGAGTTGCGGAATGCACCACTCGTTTCGTTTGCTTCGTGCTCCATGCACCCTACGTCTTCTGCGCCACCCCGATTGCAAGCAATCGGGGCCACCCAAAGTGCCGGGGCCACCTAAGTACCGTTTGCTCTGTGAACTCTGATATGGAACCGATTGTTGACCTTCAGAACGTGATGTACCTGTTCCAGCAGCATCGGGCGCTGGACGGGATCAGCTTCCAGGTGGCTCCGGCGACACTGCATGGGTTTGTCGGCCCCAACGGTGCTGGAAAAACCACCACTTTGAAACTGATCTGCACGCTTCTGAAACCACAGGCCGGTCAGATCAAGGTCTTCGGTCTGGATGTTCGGGGAGATGTGAAGGCCATTCGACGCCGTGTCGGGTATATGCCAGACCATTTCAGCATGTACCGGCAGATGACCGTTTTCGAATACCTCGATTTCTTTGCCGCAGCCTACGGCTTTTCACTGACAGAGCGGAATCGCATTGTCGGTGAACTGCTCACACTCACCGACATGGCAGGGCGAAAAACCGACCTCATTCAAGGGCTTTCCCGGGGAATGCAGCAACGGGTCAGTCTGGCCCGGGTGCTGGTGAATGATCCGGATCTGCTGCTTCTGGATGAACCCGCCAGCGGACTGGATCCCCGGGCACGGATCGAACTGATGGAAATTCTTCGAGAACTGCGACGGAGAGGGAAAACCATCTTCATCAGCAGTCACATTCTCAGTGAACTCTCTGATCTGTGCGACAGCGTCACCATTATTGATCGTGGGAAAACCAAATATAGCGGTTCAATGGAGGCGCTTCTCGATCTTGACGCCGAACAACCCTGGTTTCGCATCCGTCTCGCCTGCTCCATGGACGAACAGGAAGCGACGTTACAACAAATTCCCGGCATCATCTCGATCGAACCAGTTGAAGGACGTTCTGAAGTTCGCGTGAAACTGAACCCCTCCGACCTCGACAGCACAGGTTTGCTTCGGACCGTACTGGATGCAGGTCACACCGTCATCACCTTCAGCCGCGAACAACGCCAACTCAATAAAGTCTTCATGGATCTCACCGAACGGGGCGTTCGGTAGACTGTAAAATAATTCCTATCTGATTTTCTGATAAAAGATTGCGTCAAATGTTTCGGTCTGTTGACGGCAATATTTCAGTTGTCTGTGATCTCTTCCACTCAAATTGGTCTATCGCTGTTTTCACAAACGCGATAAAGATGCGGCCCGTTTAAAACGCCTCCCTGCTGCAAACGGCAAAACTCACACGATTCCGTGGGAAAGGCACGTTTCGGGGAGGCAGGATTGACCGAGCCCATCCAAGATATGTCCCACTCGTCCCCGTTGGCGTCGACTTCGTCTGCTGCTCCGTCACGCTCGATCCTGTTAAGGATCGTGGATGTCGGACTGGCAGCGATTCTGGTATTGGCCCCGTTTCTGATGGGGGGAGAAAACGCACTGGGACAGATCGCCCTGTGTGCCCTGTCGACTCTGGTCCTGTTTGTCTGGTGTCTCTATCAATGTTTCTCCGGAGATGGTCGTTGGCGGTTCACCGGTGTCGAACCGATCATGCTGCTCGGACTCGGTTTGATTCTCCTTCAATGCTGGGAACTGACCCCTGAATTCATCCGTGCCCTCTCTCCCCGTGTCCCGAGACTGCTGACGGAATGGAACGAAACCTCCACCCTGTTTACCTCGGACTGGAACCGGATCAGTTTCACTCCTGTCAAAACATGGAGTGATTTTGTCGGGCTGGTCGCCGCGATGCAGTTCTTCTTCGTTCTGGTCCAGCGATTGCAGTCTGTCAGTGATGTGGCCCGTTTTCTGCGATTCACCGCCATCGGCGGGGCATTGATGGGAGCGTTCGGTCTGGCTCAACTCGCCTGGGGGAACGGAAAGTTCTTCTGGTTCTATGAACATCCGATGGCGGATACGCATTCCGTTGCCAAAGGGGCTTTCATCAATGCAGAACACTTCGCTCACTACCTGGCACTGACGCTTCCGGCCCAGTTACTGATGTTCCTGAATGCCTTTTCGCAGCAGAAAACACGGCACTCGGTGACACAAGCTCACTCACAACACGGATGGCGTGCCTCATTCCAGTTCCCGGCTCAGTTCTTTCCGGTTCTATTCTGGGGAAGTTGCGGGGCTGTGACTGTGATGGCGATTCTCTGTTCACAATCCGCCTCCGCGCTGTTCTGCGCTGTGATTGGAGTTCTGCTCACATTACTGATTCTCTGGCAGAAGTCGTTGCTCACCTTACGACAGGCCGGACTGGGACTGGCCACCATGACGGCTGTTCTTCTGATGGTCCCGCTCCTGAATCTTCAGGGAGGAGACGTGGAAGCTCCGGTGACCAACGTGCCTCACCTCCGACTCCAGACAAATGGGTCGGCACCGCAGATGGATCCCCATCAGGCGAACATCACCGGAATTCAGGAGTTTCCGCTCGCCGGAACAGGACTGGGAAGCCGCTCGGAAGTCTTGGGATTGTGGTTTCATCTCAATCCCAATCACAACAATCCGAGTGACGTTGAGAATGGTTATCTCCAACTGACTCTGGAAACAGGTCTGACCGGTTTAGGACTGGCGGTTCTGCTCTGGTTGACGTCGCTTCTCTGGTGTGCGCAGGGGCTCTGGAATTCCGTTTCCCCGCGAGCGGCTGGTCCGATGGCGGTTGCCGCGAGTGGACTGGCGATGAGCCTGGTTCAATCGGCCTTCATCTCAATCTGGTATGTTCCCGCCTGCGTGAACATCATTCTGCTGTACGGCGTCATGGCCTGGCGGATCAGCCTGATGAGGTTTTTCGAAACCACGGCGACTTCTCGAGCGAAGGCACATCGGCGTATTCGCTGGGGTTGGGCCGCAGCGATTCCGGTGGTCCTTCTCCTCGGAAACTGGATGGTCATGGAAAAGCTGCCGGCTCTCGTCGCCGGACCGGTCTGGGAAAAATACCTGCGTCTGACGATTGCCCAGCAGAAGCAGGAAGACGCGGATCAAGGCATCGATCTGGAGTTGCTGCAAGAACGGATCCAACTGGCCAGGGCCTCTGCTGAGGCGAATCCTTTTTCTCATGAAATACAGCTCCATGCCGGACTGGCCTGCCTGAAACAATTCACATTGCATCAGGCCAGTTCTCAGCGGCACATGCCTTTATCGCAAATTCGCGACGCGGCTCGAACATTGTTCGAATCCCGAGAAGAGATCGATCTCTGGCTGGACCGTCCCGGAGTGTTGGGTTCCGATCGGGAACTGCTGGAACAGGCGATGGAACACTTCCAGATTTCTCTGGCAGCTTGCCCGTTACAACCGCGTCCCTATCTGGAACTGGCGGAACTGGTCTGGCTGGATGGCGGCACCGAACGAGATGAACGAGACCTCGTGGAACAGGCTGTCTCAGTTCGTCCCGGAGACGCCCGGGCACAGTTTGCACTGGGACGCATTCTCTGGCTGGAAGGAGCCCAGAAAGAAGCGGCCATTCACTGGCAGAATGCCTTCCGGTTTGACATCGAATACCGAAGTCAGTTGATCGGCGTTCTTGCGGACTACGTCCCGGCCCGATTCTTTCTCGACCATTTTGAACCGGATTATGTCGCTCTGAAACAGTTGCGACATGCCTATCG
>DATMFC010000625.1:0-22150 GCA_035556335.1 Planctomicrobium sp.
TGAACTGGATTCTTCCACGCTGAAAGAAAATGCCAAGCAGCAGGAAATCACCACAACTCAGGCAGAAGCCACAATGGCCACTGCCCGTGAGAAACTGGAAATCCAGAAAACCCAGAACGACAGCGATATTGCTGCCGCGAATCTGAAATCAGAACTGGCTCAGCTCGACTTCGAAAAGTACGAAAAAGGAGAATATCCTCAACAGGAGCAGCAGCTCAAAGGGGATGTCAAAATCGCCGAAGAAGACCTGATTCGGGCACGGGAAACCATGCTCTTCACCGCCAGTCAGGTGAAAAAGGGATACGCCAGCCAGAACGAGTTGAACGCTTCTCGAATTGCTGTTCAACAGGCGGAACTGAAGTTGCGGGGATCTGAAGAACTTCTGAACGTTCTCCAGAATTTTACCTATAAACGCACCATTGCCGAACTCAAGGCCAATGCTCTGGAATCGGAACGGGAACTTGCCCGGGTGCGATTAAAAGCATCCTCCGCACAAACCCAGTGCGAAAAAGAAGCGGATGCGGCGAGGCTGACGTATGACGTTGAACGGGAAAAACTGGTTCGACTTCATACTCAGATCGAAGCCTGCACGATTCGGGCTCCACAGGATGGCGAAGTTGTTTACGCCAATATGTCCAGCGGGGGGGGCCGCCGATCGGAACAGACACTCATCGAGGCGGGCATGACCGTTCGGGAACGGCAGCCAATCATCAATCTGCCAGATGTGAATCAGATGAAGGTCGATTGCCGGATTCACGAATCATTGATCGGATCCGTTCGTAAAAACCTTCCCGCAAGAATCCGGGTGGATGCCTATCCTGATGAAACATTTCAGGGAGTCATTTCGCATGTTTCCTCGGTCCCAATGACGGGAAGCTGGCCGAATACCGATCTCCGTGAATACCAGACCGAAGTCCATCTGATCGACGACGCGGAACGACTGCGGCGATTGCGTCCCGGGCTGACGTCACAGGTAGAGATTCTCGTCGACAATCGGGCTGACGTCTTGCAGGTTCCGATGCAGTCGATCGTCAACGTTCATGATCGTCAGGTCGTATTTGTTTTCACCGGGACGACACATGAACGTCGCTTCGTCAAACTGGGAGCTGCCAACCAGTCCCATCTGGAGATTCTGGAAGGAGTGAAAGAAGGGGAACGAGTCATCATGAATCCCCGCAGCCAGTACGGAAACGAAATCGCCGCACTGGAAGCAGAATTAAATGCGACAAACTCCAAGAAGCAGCCCGTCGTGGAAGTCGCTCCTGTTGTTCCCGCTGACGATACGAATAACGTCAAAACCTCCCCTGGAGAGAACTCACTGCAGATGGCAAACGCCGCTGAAGTCGCCCCACCCCGCTCAGGGAGTTTCTTTGCCCAGTTTGATAAAGATGGAGACGGATTTATCACTCTCGAAGAAGCCCCCGAGGGGATGAAAGCCCGTTTTGCGACTCTTGATAAAGATGGAGACGGAAAACTGACTCGCGAAGAACTGGCCGCAGGTCGACCGCCGCGTTAAATGAAAATTCAAAATTCGAAGAAGAGAAATTCAAAGCAAATACGAAATTAAAAATTCAAATGCAGCCTGCCTCTGTTCGAATTTTTAATTTCCGACTGTTTCCGATTGAGCATAACCTTCCTGCCCTGTTCTGCTCCCCCTGTTAATCCTGCCCGGCACTAAGCCGTTTTCCACTATGAAACTTGCCGCTGAACTTGTTGACCTGCACAAGTATTACGACTTGGGGTCGGTTCAGGTCAAAGCGTTGCGCGGTGTTTCAATGGAGATTCCTCAAGGGGATTTTCTCTCAATCATGGGATCATCCGGAAGTGGCAAAAGTACCTTGCTGAATCTACTCGGGGGACTCGACCGTCCGACCAAAGGAAAATACATCTTAGGGGGTAAGGATGTCGCCCAGCTGGACGACGATGAGCTCTCAGCGATTCGGAACAGTTTAATCGGATTCATCTTCCAGTCGTTCAATCTGATTCCGCAATACACGGTATTGGAGAATATTGAAGTCCCCCTGTTATACCGGCCGGGCTACCCTCCAATTTCCTCAAAAGACCGGAACCGTTGCCTTGATGTCGCAGCGAAGGTCGGATTGGGAGAACGCCTGGACCACCGTCCGTATCAGTTATCCGGAGGGCAGCAACAGCGGGTGGCGATTGCCCGGGCGCTCATTAATGATCCGGAAATCATCATGGCGGATGAACCGACCGGAAACCTCGACTCCAAAACCGGAGAAGAGATTATGGAAATGCTAAAAGCACTGAATGCAGAAGGCCGGACCATTATCATGGTGACGCACGAACCGGATGTGGCCCAGCAGACAAAGCGACAGATTTTCATGAAAGACGGCGTCGTCGCCGGCCACGGAATTTTTCAAGGATAGTAAGAATGAGGAGATAGGAAGTAGGAGTTAGGAATTAGGAAAAGCATCATTCACTCTTCCTAATTCCTAGTTCCTAACTCCTAACCCCTCCCCCCAACTATGTCCCAACTCATCCGCACCATCCGACTGGCATTCAAGAGCCTTCTGCTGCATAAACTGCGGTCGGGGCTGACGATGTTGGGAATTGTGTTCGGCGTCTTTTCTGTGATTGCCATGCTGGCCATTGGAGAAGGAGCCAGTAAACAGGCTCAGGAGCAGGTTCTGCAACTGGGAGCCACGAACATTATTGTGCGGAGCGTGAAACCTCCGGAAGAAGCCGCCACCGGTTCCGGAGGAGCCCGAGTCCTGAGATATGGTCTGACTCGGGACGATCATCGTGTTCTCACCCGTACGCTGCCGACAATCGCAGGCATGGTGCCGGTTCGTGAAGTGACACAGGATGTTCGTTATCTGGAATGGACTCTGAACGCCCGCATCGTTGGTTGCACGCCAGAGTATCTCGAAATGAATCACCTGGCCTTGGCCTCGGGCCGATTCCTTTCCGATCATGATGAACGAACCCGGGGAAATACAGCCGTGCTCGGTTACGAAACCGCGCGGACACTGTTTCCCCGTGAAGACCCGATGGGAAAAACCATTCAGATTCTCAGTCGCGCCTATACGGTGGTGGGAATCATGAATGAGCGAATGGCCTCAGCAGCAGTCGGCGGAAGCCTCTCGGGACAGGACTATAATAAAGATGTCTATATCCCATTATCATCCTTTCAGACTCGTATTAACACCAACGATCTGATTATCAAACGAACATCAGGTTCGTTCTCGGCCGAGTCAGTTGTTTATGATCAGATTACACTGAAAGTCGCCGATCGGGACGACGTCCTGGCAACGGCGGAAGTGATTCGGGAAACACTCAACCGTCTGCACGGTTCAAAGCGGGACTTTGCGGTGGTTGTCCCGTTGGAGTTATTAAAGCAGGCTGATCAGCTTCGTAATATCTTTAATGTCGTACTGGGATCCATCGCCGGCATCAGTCTGCTGGTCGGGGGGATCGGCATTATGAATATTATGCTGGCAACAGTGACAGAGCGGACCCGGGAAATCGGGATCCGTCGAGCCCTCGGAGCGCGTCGCCGGGACATTACGCAACAGTTTATTGTGGAGACGATCGCTTTGTCCGGAACCGGAGGATTGATCGGCATGGGGGCCGGACTTTGTACGCCGCTGGCATTCACCGGCATCAAGTATTTCGTCACGAACTATATCATGGAGCCGAACTCGGCGACTTCGGACATGAGCCGGATGTTTCTGGAGATGACGCCGCAGATTGCCATGTGGAGTCTGCCGGTGGCGTTTGGTTTTTCCGTTCTGACCGGACTCGTCTTCGGCGTCTACCCTGCACGATCCGCGGCAAGACTCGATCCGATCGAAGCCCTGCGACACGTGTGACAGCACGGTTCACCGCTACTGTGCTGCAATCCACGCACTGATCACGCGCCCCACTTTCGTCAACGTGACCGGAGAACATGCGGCTGGAAGATCGTTGCGACGGTGCCAGTGTGGATAGTCGAAATCAATCACATCACAGGTCGGAATCCCGGCGATCTGATTGAGTGGAAGATGATCGTCCAGCACTTCGTGTTTGCGAACCGCCTTGAACTCTCTGATCCCCAGTCGTCGGGCCGTGTCCCAGACTTCACGTGTCACTTCAGGAGCGTATTTCAAGCTGTTGAGCTCATAGAAAAACTGTGCGTTCTTTCCGGCGACCATGTCTAACAGCACCCCTTTGGTATACTGGGGATGCTCTGGAGAACGGTCGCGATAAGCTCTGGCAAAGTGTTCTGAACCGATGAAATATTTATCGGTCTTTTCGTAGACCAGTTCTTCTCCGTCGAAAATGACAAAATCGACCGCAGGCTTCACTGGAAGTTTGGCCAGTTGATTCCCCAGTTCCATCATCAGTGCAACACCACTCCCCCCGTCATTGGCTCCGATGAACGGGAGATCCTGATGTGCCGGAACAGGTTCACGGTCCGGTCGTGGACGGGTGTCGTAGTGACAGCAGACCAGCACACGACGCGGGGCCTGCGGCTGCCAACTGATGATCAGGTTCTTCATGCGAACCGGTTCCCCTGTTTTAGGATGAACCGCATCAAAGTCTTGCGAGAAAACTGTTGCCCCGAGACTGGTGAAATGCTTTTCGATCAGTTCCTGCTGCTTCTGCATCCCCGGGGTTCCGGAGATGCGAGGACCAATTGCACAGATCGACTCAAGGTAGGAAAACGCTCGGGCTCCATCAAATTCCGGCGTGACCAGTTTCTGGGCAAGTGCCGATTCGGTCACAGCCAGCAGACAGAGTCCAATCATTCCAAGTCGAAACAACACTCTGTCTCCTGTGTCATGAAGGAACGAAAAAGGCAGCAAAAAACCCGCGTACCTTAATGATACGCGGGTTTCTGAAATTTCAACCAGAGCACTTATCGTGCGTTCCGGAGATTACTTGCCGGATTTCTCCAAGGCGGCTTTGACCGAAGTGACAATTTCGTCAAAGATGCTTGGATTGTGAATCGCGATTTCGCTGAGAATCTTCCGGTTCAGAGTGATTCCAGCCAGATCAAGACCGTGAATCAACTGAGAATAACGCAATCCGCGCTGAGCACTGGCAGCGGAGAGACGGGTGATCCACAGGGAGCGGAATTCCCGCTTTTTCAGTCGGCGGTGGCGGAACGCATAGGCCCGACCGCGGAGCAGTGTTTCCTGAACTGTTCGCCAGAGACGACTTCTGCCGCCCCAGTTTCCTTTGGCGTCACGGAAGACACGATTCTTTTTCCGTCGACGGGCTTTACCGTATGTAACACGCATGGTTCGATCTTTCCTTAGACGGGCGAATTCACGTCACCAGTCAATTCTGGTGAGGCGATGCCGGTCGACAATTGTTAAAGCACGCACCGCCAGGGGCAAACCATACCCTGCAACGGCATCACGTGTGTAAATAAAAATACAGCCATCAAGCAACCCGTTCCCTGTAAAGAGTTACGGGCTCGACGGTTACAGGCTGGGACGAATCGCTTCCACAACCATACGGGCATTGGCCCCGCAGACGATTCCGCCGCCGCGCAACTGGCGTTTCCGCTTGGCTGATTTCTTACCGAGAATGTGACCACGGTTCGCAGCGCGGTGCGTGGCCTTTTTGCCGGAGCCGGTTACTTTGAACCGCTTAGCAATACCTTTATGTGTTTTCGCTTTGGGCATTTCATCACCATCGGAGCAAAAAATTCGAAGCGGGAATTCTACGCGAAACCAGATCAGGAATTCCAGCCTGTTAATACGAATTTTCTAAAGAGAACCGCGAAGTCGTCCCAACACCAAAAACATCCCACAACCCCTTTCACACAATCACCTTACATCGCAACAAGAACACCACCTCCGCTATAAATGAGAAGGACGGGAGAAGAAAATGAGCCTGTTTTTCAGGAGTTGATGGTGCCCTGCTCTCCCTCTCCTTCGCGATCTTTACGTCTTCGCGGTAAAAATTTCTTCACCGCGAAGACGCAAAGATCGCGAAGAAAAAAGTAAGATTGGACGTCAGCACGATTGTTGCAGATCATTCAATTTCTGATTCTGGAAAATCCGGCCGGGTTGGGGCGACGCTGGAGATTGGCAGGTTTCACGGCGTGACCGGAACCGAGAATTGCCGCCAGACCGGCACCCACAACAAAGCCGCCAATGTGAGCCCACCAGGCAACTCCCCCTGATTCCGCGCCTCCGGCGGTTCCGACTCCTGAGAAGAGTTGCAGAATGAACCAGAGCCCCAGAAACAACGGAGCCGGAACAACGAGAACCTGCAGAATCACCCCTAGCGGAATGAGCGCCTGAACTTTCGCTCCGGGATACCAGACAAGATACGCCCCCATCACTCCGGCGATGGCGCCGCTCGCTCCAATCGTGGGGATCATCGATGTCGCTTCTGCAAGATAATGGGCTCCACTCGCCGCGACTCCGCAGAAGAGGTAGAAGAGGAGATACCCGACATGTCCGAAACGATCTTCGATGTTGTCTCCGAAGATGAAGAGAAACCACATGTTGCCGATCAGGTGCATCCAGCTTCCATGCAGAAAAACACAGGTGAGCATCGTCAACAACGGGGGGACGGCCGGCGGAAACGCTTCCCGCCTGGTGTATTCCACCTTGATTCCCTCCGGAGTCTGAACATGTCGGGCATCAACGACGATTTCGACCGGAGCCTTCGGATCACTGATTCGCAGAGGAATCATTCCATAACGTTCGACGAGTGTCGGTTCCCCAGGGCGTTCTGAAATCTGGGCGAAGAAGACCATGCAGCAGATCGCGATCACTGCATAGTTGACGAACGGTGTTGTTCGTGACGGAATATCGTCCCGGATTGGAAACATGTGCGTGGTCCCCTGCATTGTGCCCGTGTCTCAAAAAGATCATAGCAGAGATTGTTATTCGTGCGCGTCTCTTGTGAACGGGGTGCCCTGGCACGTTCTACTCATCAAAAGTCGACTTCCGACGCAGCGTGTGGTGGTAAGACTGGGCAAAACGATGTGATTCATCGCGGACATACTGGAGCAAGCGAAGGGCGTAGGAGTGACGCCCCAGTTGCCGGGGCTCGGACTCGCCGGGGACATACACCTCTTCTTCGCGCTTGGCGAGAGAAATCGTAAAGGGAGGAGTGACGCCAATTGCCTTCATCGCTTCCATCGCGGCGTTCAACTGCCCTTTTCCGCCGTCGATCAGCAGGATATCGGGAAATGATTCCCCTTCCTGTGAAAGTCGCCGCATTCTCCGGCTGACGACTTCCCGTATTGATGCGAAGTCATCAACTCCCTGAACGGTACGGATCTTGAACCGTTTATAGCCATGCTTGAACGGCAGGCCATCGATGAACTGCACCAGACTGGCGACGGTTTCTCCCCCTTGCAGATGGGCGATGTCCACTCCTTCAATCACACGCGGTGTTTCCGGCAGATTGAAGATTTTCCGCAGTCCTTTCAGCCCTTTTCGGGGATCAATGTAAAAGACTTCCGGCTGGACATGTTCATCAAGATTGCCGCGCAGGCTCAGGCTTTCCAGAGCTTTGATTTCGTCGCGCAGCCGGGCCGCTTTTTCGAACTTGCGTTCCTGGGCCGCTTCCGTCATTTCGGCCCGAAGTTCTTTCAGCAGGCGTTCCTTCTTGCCGTCAAGGAACAGGCGGAGTCGGTGGATGTCGTGTTTGTAGTCTTCCTTGCTGATCCGCAGATTACAGGGAGCCGTGCATTGATTGATGCTCGCCAGCAGACAGGGGCGAAACCAGCGCCAGCGTTCTTCGTCTTCAACAATGTCCAGTGAACAAGTGCGGAATTTGAAGATCTTCTGAAGGACGCCGATCGTTCCTCTCAGTTTTTTTGCAGAGGGAAACGGCCCATACAGTTTCACTCCTTTTGTCTGCGGCTTTCTGGTGAACTCGATGCGAGGAAAATCCTCGTTCGTGACAATCTGCAGATACGGAAACGTCTTGTCGTCTTTGAGTTCGGAATTGAACCGAGGCTGAATATCTTTAATCAGCCGGGCTTCCAACAGGACAGCGTCCACTTCCGAGTCGGTCGGAATACAATCAACATCGGCGATTTCCGGGACCAGATCACAGGTGCGTCGATCCACTGCGGCGGCCGCGAGAAAGTAACTTCCGGCACGACTTCGCAGATTGACCGCTTTTCCGACATAGATCACCCGTCCCAGTTTATCCTTCATCAGATAGACACCGGGACTGGCGGGAAAACGCCGTACCTTCTGGCGCGGCGTGAGCGTTTCGGCGTCCGCTGGAATCTGTTCAGAATCAGGTTCAGGCGCGCCGGAATTGTCGTTATCAACGGGTTCCGTGTCGTCAGTCATTCAGTTTTCGTTTCAGGGAAGACACTCCCGGGAGATATGGATGATCGTTCAATAAAGAAGAAAGAAGAGACTCACGCAAAGGCGCTAAGGCGCAAAGAAAGTTGATCACGCCGTTCCTGTAATCATTGCGTCCGAGACGATTCAGGCAATTCACAATAGATGAATGAGTTGCAATATCGCTCTCTGATCAGGATCTGCTTCCTTGAAGTAAATGAGATCCAATCACATAGGACCTCGATCAAAAACCCTTTGCGTCTTGGCGTCTTTGCGTGAGTCTTCTTCCCCTCAATTCCAAGGTAAATCACTCAGGCAGATCAGCGTTATGGTACACCTCCTGGGTGTCTTCGCAGTCCCCCAGCATGGTCATGAACTTCTCGAACAGCGGCTTATCGTCCAGGCTGATTTCTTTCCGGTTCTGAGGAAAGAGCGTGATTTCCTGCGTTTCCAGTTCGACATTGGGAAATGATTCACGCAAGGCATTGCTAGCTTTGTACAACTCGGTCGGAGGGGCGTAAACGGTGATGGTCCCGTCACTGGATTCAACGTCGGTGACATCCACACCGGCGTTCAACAGTGCTTCGAGTACCTCGTCTTCATTGTCCCCTTTGAACGACAACACCGCCAGTTCGTCAAACCAGAGGGAGACCGAACCGCTGGCTCCCAGTTTGGAATTCGTCTTGGTGAAACAGTTGCGGACTTCGGAGATCGTCCGTTGATTGTTGTCGGTCAGGCAATCAATGATCACCATGCATCCGCCGGGACCAAAGCCTTCGTAACGGGCCGGTAAGAAGCTCTCACCACCGGCTCCTTTGGCTTTTTGAATCGCTTTTTCAATCACGTGAGCCGGAACCTGCTCCCGTTTGGCTCGTTCTACCAGACTTCTTAAAGCGGGGTTTGCTTCGATTTCCGGAGCGCCATTCTTTGCCGCGACATAGATCTGCTTCCCATATCTGGAATACAGCTTTGATTTCTGAGCCGCTGTCTTGAAGATCGCATTCTTGCGATTCTCGAAATCTCTTCCCATGACATTCTCTCCTCATATTCTCTTGGCAAAGCCTGAACACATGCCATTTTTTCGATATCACCGACGCAAGGCTCAACCAAACCAGTCGGGTGTCACAACTTCTGTTGCCACCAGACTTCTCGCCCCTCTCAACAGATTATAAAGGAATGCCGGCAGACGCAAAGTCGCTCAGAAGAACACTCTCGGTTCCTGCAGGGGAGTATTTTTACCGCGAAGACGCAAAGGGCGCAAAGCCAATGACGGGAGGACAACCTTGAATGAGGAACGGGATCCCCCGAGGAAATACAGGAAAATCTTTGTCGGCCCTCTCCTCCCTGCCCCTTTGTGTCCTTCGCGTCTTTGCGGTAAAAATGATTTGACATACAAAACTCACTCCAGGAATTTCATTTGCCCCCCCTTCCTCATCTCACCCCAAAAACCCTGTCAATGACCGGGCGTCTGAAAACCGAACCGGAAGATTTCGTGGTAGAAGAAATTCCGGCGTATCTTCCGAGTGGAGAGGGAGAGCATCTGTTCTTATGGGTACAGAAACGAGATATTTCTGCCGAATTCCTGACGGGACATCTCGCCCGATCTTTGGAAATTCGGCGGGACGACATCGGTGTTGCGGGGCTGAAAGACCGGCGGGCAGTCACCCGACAATGGGTTTCCGTTCCGGCTTCTTGTGAAAGTCGTGTTGAGACGGTCAACACTCCGGCAATTCAGGTGCTGGAGGCGAAACGTCATGGGAATAAGCTGAAAACCGGGCATCTGAAAGGAAACCGTTTCGAGATCGTCGTCCGTGACGGCAATGAACAGGATCTCATTTCCGCCAGACAAATTGCTGAGATTCTCACCCAGCAGGGCGTTCCCAATTACTACGGGGATCAGCGATTCGGGGGTGACGGCAATACGCTGGAACTGGGGTTGTCCCTGCTCAGAGGAGAATCGACCCCGCGCGACATTGCTCCGCAACGCCGTAAATTTCTGCTCCGTCTGGCCCTCTCGGCGGTACAGTCGCACCTGTTCAATCTGGTTCTGGCCGAACGTCTGAAACAGGGTCAGCTGCATCAGGTTCAGGCGGGGGACATCATGCAGGTGACCGCTTCCGGTGGAGCTTTCATCGCGGAAGATATTCCTGTCGAACAATCTCGATTCGATGCTCGTGAAACCGTTGTGACCGGTCCCCTGTTTGGCCCGAAGATGAAGTCTCCTCTGGGACGACCGCAAGAATTAGAACAACAGGTTCTCGCAGAATCCGGGTTGAACGGGGACCACTTCCTTGCTTTCTCCAAACTGACTCCCGGCGCCCGCCGTCCGTTACTCCTCTGGCCGGAAGGATTGACCGTTTCGCCTCACCCTCAGGGGTTACAATTCACCTTCACTCTCCCGAGCGGATGCTATGCGACGGTTGTTCTGGATGAGTTCCTGAAATCTCCCCAGGGAAACTGATCGGCAATTCCTGCCGGTTTGTGTGCCTGTTTGAACGGCCGTTCATGTCATTGTTGCCGCTTTTGGGGGAACCATGGGGATGAGATGCCGATTGACGGACAACTGTTCTGGTCTTGTCTGAGAATTTCGATCACAACTCGGTACACAGAGCAAACTGCTCTATGATCGGGAGTTTCAGATGAGTACGCAAACCGGATTTCGTGAATCCATTCGACTGGATCAACGCCGTTCCTCCGTCGCAGTAGAGAACGACGACGATCAGCTTTCACAGGCCGCGCGGTTTGTGACACATCTGCAATTGCAACTGGCGGAACTGGATCGCCGGGAACAGCAACTCAATTCCCGCCTGGCATTGCTCGCCGAACAACAGAAGGGGATGCAGAAGGAAACACAGCGTCTGGCGGATGCCACGGCCGCGGCCAATCAGATGCTGGTCGCCCGTGAAAAATCGTTTCAACAGAACGACGTTGAACTCAAGAAACGGGCCGCCGAACTGGAACTGCGCGAAGCAGAAATACGCCAGAAACTGGAACAGTTTGAACTGGATCGGGTGAGCTTTTCTCAGGTTCAACAGGAACAGCAGAAAGCGGCCACACAGACCATCGAAGCAGAGCGAACCCGATTTCAGGAAGATCAGCAGCGACAGGTTCGCGAACTGGAAAAGCAGCGTCAGCAGTTCGAACAGGAACAGATCAACGCACGCACCCTGCTAGAACAAACTCGCAGTGCATTCGAAACAGAACAGCAGCAACGCCTGGCAGAACTGGACCAGTCACGACAGGCATTGCAGGCAAACGCCTTGCGGGAACTGGAAGAACGGCGACAACAGTTCGAACGTGAATGCGCCACGACTCAGAAAGAACTGAAACAGGCCCAATCCGAATTTACTGCCGAGCAGCAACGGCAACTGGCCGAACTGGACCAGTCCCGACAGGCTTTACAGGCGAACGCCGTTCGGGAACTGGAAGAACGCCGGCAACAGTTCGAACGTGAATGTGCCACGACTCAAACTGAACTGGAACAATCCAAATCCGCATTCGCAGCCGAACAGCAACGGATTCTCACCGAACTGGAAACGACGAAACAGTCTTTAAAGGCAGAGGTTCTTCAGGAACTGGAAGAACAACGGCAGTCACTGAAACGGGAACAGTCTGAAGTTCATTCTTCATTAGAACAGGCTCGCAGTGCATTTGAAGCGGAGCGTCAGCAACATCTCTCTGAACTGGAAACCAACAGGCAGGCATTGCAGGAACAGGCGCTCAATGAACTGAACGAACTCCGTTTGCGTCTGGAGAGTGAACACGCCGCAGCTCAAACGGAACTCGAACAGGCTCGCAGTGCGTTCGAAGTGGAATGTCAGTCACATCGTGACGCTCACACAACTGCCGAGAAACTGTTACAGGAGCAGGCAGAAAACGCCCGGGCTCAGTTCCTTGAACAATTGGAACATGATCGTGCCGTCGCTGAACAGAAATTGCAGGAGATTCGCCATCAGGCCGAACTGGAGCGGGAACGCATCCTTTCCGATGTCACCGAACAGCGGGATCGAATCGCCAAAGAACTTCGAGGACTTCAGGAACAGCGTGACGATCAGAACCGCCTCAATCTCCAGTGGACGGAGCACCGGAAAGCAGAGCGTCATGAGCATCTGCTGGAACTGGAAGAACTGAGTCGCGAACGTCTGGCGCATCTCGATCAGCGTGAAGCGGAATTGCAGCGACGCGAAGTTGATCTCCAGAAACGAACCCGGTTTCATGAAGACCATCTGGAAAATGCCCGGAAAGAAATCTCAACTCAACGCAATGCCATCACCTGGCAGCAACAGCAACACCGGAACTGGGCCGAACAAGTCGAGCAATCGGTCCAGTTACGGTTGTCTCAGATTCGTCGTTTCCGTGACCTGATTGCGCAGCGCGAGCAGTGTCTTCTGGATGAACAGGACCTTTTCGCTCAACAACGGGACGAAATCAAATCACAACTCGCCACGCAGCGGGAAGCATTACTGGCAGAACGTCAACAGTTCTTTGAGATGCAGCAACGGGAACGGGAACTGTGCGACGCCCGGCAAACTAGACTCGACGCGGAAACAACCCAATTCAATGAGATCTGCTCCCGGTTCTCCCCGACGTTGGATGAACTTCAAAAAATTCTGGAATCGGGTCGGCAGGCAGGGGACTCCAATGGGAATGACTCCTTTATTCCAATCGACCAGATCGTCGTGCTGCTCAGTGAACAGATTCAGGGAATTGAACAGACTCAGCGACAACTGGCAGATCAGCAGAAAACACGTCGCGCGGAAGAAACCCGACTCGTCAGCTGGATTGAACAGCGAGAAATCTGGATGAAGCAACGGGAACAACTTTTCCAGCAGCAGCTGGAAGAGTTGATCGCCCGCGAAAACGCCTGTCAGGCCGAACGGGAACGCTGGCATCTGGAGCGGATTGAAGTCGAAAAAGTGATTCGTGACCTTGTGGTCAAGGTCGAACAGACGTATCAGGCCGACGTTGCCCATCCAGCCCCATTGCCAGAGACCGCAAACTTGCCTTGAGAATGCTCTGTCAGTTCGATGCTCCCATTCGAATGATGGGGAGAAAAATAGACCACACACGCGCCACTGCTCTGCGAGGCAGTGCAACCACCAGAAAGACACCACGAATCAAGCGAATCAGGCGAATATCAGGAACAGCATCCAACGGAAAAATTCGTACGATTCGTTGAATTCGTGGTTTTTCGGCTCTTCAATCAGGTCGTCACAGGTGATCCTGAGGATGAAGGCAAACCGCTGAATTTAGGAACTCCGGGGGCGGTCTGAATTGTCCCATCGGATTCTCCCACTAGAATCAGGAGACAATGTCGGTAAAGAACCGTTTCCGTTCCTCTGGACAGACCGCTTTTTATGGACCCCCAGTCACTGGTCTTTATTCTCGTTTTCGCCGGGATCGTGCTGATCTTTGCGGAAGTGTGTCTTCCCACAGGAGGAATCATTGGGGTTCTGTGCCTGTTCTGCTTTCTGGCATCCGGTTATTACGCCTATGAAGCCTGGTTTTATTCCGCTCCCTTTTTCTGGTGGATGTATCTGGGAAGTGTGGCCGTTCTCATTCCCAGTTCCATCATCGGAGGCTTCACACTCCTGGCTCGAACTTCGCTGGGGAACCGTGTTCTGTTAACAGCCCCCACCGAAGAAGAAGTCACCCCTCACCTCCGCGAACAGCAGCATTTAACCAGTCTCATCGGAAAACGGGGAACCGCATTAAATCTGATGACCCCGGGAGGAATGGTCCGGGTTCAGGGGGAACGAATTCATGCCGTCAGTGAAGGGATGATGATTGAGCCCGATTCTCCGATCGAAATCATTTCCGTCAGAGGAACCCGCGTCGTTGTACGACCGATTCCTGAAGACTCTCAACAAAACGACCTGACCCGACTGGCTGACGAAGAGACCGGGAATTCAATCAAAGACAGCGACACCTGGGGACTCAGCGACAATTCTGATACATCCAATCGTTAGAAGCCTGAATGAACAGATTCAGTCATTCCACGCTTGATCTGAATAAGCGAAAAGTGGGTAGTAGATAGTGGGTAGGAAAAGGCGTGAATTTCCGGTTTTTTACTGGCCCCTGAATCCTGACCCCTGATCCCTTCTCTCCATCAAGATCAAACATGGAACAACCGACACTCATCAATGAACGTTGAAAGTCCACAACCTGACGATCCGTCCGGAGCCGATTTGTGCGGGTTGCCTCACCGTTCTCACTCAACAGCCCGCGACCGACTCGAAGAGATCGCTTCGGAATATCTCGAGCGTCTGCGAAAGAAAGAAACGGTTGACGTCAACGAGTATTTTCAAAGGTATCCAAAACTCGAGGCCGAATTGCGTGAGTTTCTTCCCTTGGTCGGAGCCATGGAAGACTGGAAGATTCAACGGGAATTCAACTCCATTCGCCACTCTCTTCCCGACAAATTCGAGCTGACGCAATTGGGAGAATTCCGGATCCTGCGTGAAATCGCCCGGGGAGGAATGGGGGTTGTTTTCGAAGCCGAACAACCTGCCCTGAATCGCCGCGTCGCCGTAAAGTTGCTCCCCTGGCAGTTCCCGAAGAAGTCGACATGGTCAGAACAGTTCCTTCGTGAAGCCCGACTCGCCGCCAGTCTGCAGCATGCCCAGATTGTTCCTGTTTACAGCTTTGGAGAACAGAACAGTCGATTTTACTATGCCATGCAACTGATTGAAGGAGTGGGACTCGACAAACTGATCGAACGCTGGAGCAGGAACCATGGGATTGTGTCGATCGATGATCTCATTGGAGAATTCCACCCCCATCTTCCGATCAACCCGAGCCTGTCTGCCAGCAAACGATTGTTGCGACACGATTCATGGATGCAGCTCGCCAAGATTGCCACGCAAATCGTTTCCGCACTCCGTTACGCACACAAACAGGGAGTTCTGCATCGCGATATTAAACCAGCAAATATTCTTATCGACCGGCATGGAAAAATCTGGATCACCGATTTCGGGCTGGCGATGGGGCAGGAAACTCTCCTGACAAGTTCAAACATCCCCCTCTCCGGTACATTAAGATATATGTCTCCAGAACAATTAAAACGGTCAGGAGATCTTCGTAGCGACCTCTATTCCTTCGGGGTGACTCTTTATGAACTTTGCACATTAAAGCCCGCATTCTCCGGTAAGGAAAAAACGGAACTGATTCAGGAAATTGAATCCGGAAAATTTATTCCCCCTCGCTCCGTCAATCCGAGTATTCCGGTTGCTCTGGAGAAGATCATCAAGAAATGTCTGAAAGAGAATGCAGATGATCGTTACCAGAATGCCGATCAGCTTTATGCCGACCTGTTGCGATTTCTGAACGGAGATTCACCCGTCGGCGAAGCGTCGTGGTGGCAAAAGCTGATGGGGAAAAAGCCGAATCGCAGGAAGTAAGGATCAGCCCGAAAACAACCTGCCGGTATCACGCTGTCTAAAAGTTTTCTAATCAGATGTTTTGCTACCCACTACCCACTTTTTCCTATTTGTTTTGAGGCTATTCCTATGCGACGTTATATCACCACGGGGATTCTTGGTTTAGCACTGAGCATGTCACCCACTCACCAGAGTGACGCCTGTAGCAGGGTTCTTTATCAGACCGGCAGTGGAGGCTATATCGTCGGTCGGACGATGGACTGGATGGAAGACACTCAGACCGATCTCTGGGCTTATCCTAAAGGGATCGACAAAGATGGCGGGACCGGAAAGAACACGATTAAGTGGACGTCGAAATACGGATCGGTCACCGCCAGCCTTTATAACGCCGCCACCGTTGACGGCATAAACGAAGCCGGACTCGTCGGCAACGTGCTCTATCTCGCTGAGTCGGATTACGGCAGCGATTCCAAAACCCATCTCCCTGGTATTTCAGTGGGGGCGTGGCTGCAATATGTTCTTGATAACTATGCCACTGTGGATGAAGCCGTCAAAGCTCTGAAAGAGGAACCGTTTCATGTGGTCGCCCCCACTCTCCCGAACGGCAGAGCCGCCACCGGACATGTTGCCATTTCCGATCCTACTGGTGACTCGGCGATTTTTGAATACATCGACGGCAAACTGGTGATTCACCATGGCCCGCAGTTCAAGGTAATGACAAATTCTCCGACTTACGACAAGCAACTGGCGATCACCGGATACTGGGACGAAATCGGGGGACAAACCATGCTCCCCGGCACCAATCGGGCCGCCGATCGTTTTGTTCGGGTCAGCTATTACCTGGGAGCGGTTCCCAAATACGAAGACGCACGAACGGCCGCCGCGGCTGTCTTTTCCATCATCCGGAATGCATCAGTTCCACTGGGAATTACCGACCCCGAGAAGCCGAACATCGCGACGACACTCTGGCGAACCGTGGCTGACAGTAAAGAACGCCGCTACTACTACGAATCAACGACAAGTCCGAATATCTTCTGGGTTGACATCGCTAAACTGAATCTGGCTGAAGGGGCCAAACCTTCCAGACTGAACTTGAAAGGAAACCCCATTCTCGCCGGAGAAGTCTCTGAAAAGTTCGAAGAAGCAGTCCCGTTCAAATGGCTGTCTCATTGAGAGATCACGTAGGATCTCGACGCACCGTTTCAACGGAATCTGGGGCTCAACCGTAGAACTGGTTAAAGAC
The DNA here is from genome assembly GCA_035556335.1 of Planctomicrobium sp. GTDB lineage: Bacteria > Planctomycetota > Planctomycetia > Planctomycetales > Planctomycetaceae > Planctomicrobium. The sequence goes on from DATMFC010000625.1 coordinate 16,899, forward strand.
GTTCTCGAGAAGAAACTCTCTTCTACGTTCGTGGTGCGTCTGGACACACCCTGCAAGACTCCAGGACTTTCATGTCAAGGGGTTTCATCTGTGGTATCAGAGGAAATCTGGTTCGGCTCTTGACAGTCACACCAACACCCATGAAAATCAACACATCCTTATACGTCAATGCTCAATCAGATCCACCTGCATTGAAAGTCGTCGACATGAAATTGGTTATTCGCTCGTCAACCAAAAGCGGTCAGGGATTTACGCTCATCGAATTACTGGTTGTCATTGCCATCATTGCCATTTTGGTGGCCCTTCTGCTGCCAGCAGTCCAGCAGGCTCGGGAAGCTGCAAGACGTACTCAATGCCGAAACAATTTGAAGCAACTCGGACTGGCACTTCATAACTACCACGACACCGTTTCCAAATTCCCTCCTGGAAGTATCAGCTATACGTTCACCGGCCCGCCGGTGGACGAGCCGCGGCGGAATTTCATGAGCCCATTGACCATGATTCTGCCCTATATTGATCAGGCCTCTATTTACAATAATTTAAACTTCAACTTAAGTTATGCAGACCCGGCGAACGCGCCGTATGCGGCGCATATCATCACCGGATTTTTCTGCCCTTCATACGGAGATGAACGTTTCTGCAATGAATTTGGATATCAGGCCAACGCGTCTGGAACAAACTACTCTTCGACACGAAAAGCTCTGACCTGTTACCTCGGTGTCTCAGGGTATGCAACCTCGGGTGGGGCAGTGGGACTGTCGTCACCAAACTCTCTGGCAGAATCTCGCCGAGGAGTCTTTTCTCCAAACAGCAGCATCTCGATTCGAGACATCAAAGACGGTACAAGCAACACATTCATATATGGAGAGTACCGGCCATCGATCTTCAGGGACATGGGATGGACGACCTGCTACAATGAGCGATTCAGCCCATGGATTCGTGGCCTGACACTGAGCGGATGTGGTTCCGTCAAAACTGCCTATTATGGTCCAAACCAGATTCCCCCAAAGTCCGACAGCCAGAACAACGATATCACCATTGTGCCGTTCAGTTCACAACATCCGGGTGGAGTACATATGCTGTTCGCTGATGGTCATGTCAGTTTTATCAGTGATTTCGTTGATATTCAGTCATGGCGTCAATCCGCAAGCATCAATGGAAACGAGACCGTCAGTATTGAATAACCGCTTTTACCAAGTTCCTGCCTGCTAAAAGTGACATTTCTGCATCAAGTGAAACAGACTATGGATTTACGATTCCATCTGGTCAAAAAAATAGGCACTCCCAGTCACACCCGACTCTCGTTCAGCTTTCCCTTTCGAAGGTTGATGCTGGCCGGACTGATGTTGGCCATCCCAATGGGAAACCAGGGGTGCGGCAAGGCTGCAACTCCCCCACTCGCAAAAGTTTCAGGAGTGATTTCTCTTGACGGAAAACCGCTCACGGCCGGAACCGTGCAGTTCATTCCCGATAAAGAAATGGGAACGGCTGGACGAATGGCGGTCGGGACAATTCAGTCGAACGGCCACTATGAGTTGACCTCGGTAAAGCCAGGTGATGGTGCTCAAGTCGGACACCATATCGTGGTGATTCAGGCATTTGAAACTGCTCCGCCGGTGACTGAGACAGAACCGCCCCCTCCCAGAGCCCTCATTCCACTGAAGTATACAGATCCAGACACTTCAGAACTTCGTGCGGAGGTCAAAAAAGGAACACGTAACGAAATTTCATTCGATTTGAAATAGAAGACTCCGCTTGACGATCCCAATCACGCCAGCAGCAGGAGAGGGGCATGCCGCGTTCAGATGGAACGATCCCAAAACGCCCTTATTTATACACCCTGCCGCCGAGCATAGCTCACAGCAACGGATGATCACTGCCAGAACTTGATATCACTCCTCCAGCAGCAATCCTGAATAGCCGCCGGGGAGAAGGACACGCCCTTTCCAGAAAGCCGGGGCGTAGGGATTGCTGTTAAGGTTGACATACTTCAACAGCTTGGGATTAGCTTTGTCGGTGAAGTCGTAAATGCGCACGTTCTTGTGAGTGCGATTCAGCACGGCCAGTTTTCCGGAGTCGGAGTCGTAATTCGGCAGACCGTCCCAGTCGGTTTTGGGGAACATGGCGCTGCTGATCGGAGAGTTGTCCGGGACGTCCTCAGGCAGTTTTTCCTGACCTGGAAATTTGTGACGTTGCAGTTCGATCGTTGCGACGGGATTTTCCGGGTTGAAGAAGGCATATCCACCACAGCGCATGGTGAGAAATTCGTCTCCCATGGCAGTGATGGATCCGGTCTGCGAACAGAGCGGGAAATTATCATACCAGAGTTTTTTAACGCGATTCCCCTCCAGGTCAAACAGCATGATTCCGCCGACATGGCGGGTGATGGCAAAGTAGCGATTCTTGACCAGGTTTTGTCCTCCATAGCTTCCATAAAGAAGCTGTTTTCCAGCTTCGCTCAGGATGATCTTTGGTTCTTTGGGATTGCTGAAATCAACGAAGTTCACCCGAACGTGGGCACAAGTCGCCGCAATGATGTCCGTCCCTTCAAAGGCCCAGAGAAACTGAGCAAAGTTCAAGCCTTTCTCAAGCTCGTCAAGACGCCCGATCTCTTCGACTTCCGTTGGTGATTTGATCTGATAGACACCAATGCCGTTCTGCCCCTCGGCAACGTAAAGGCGGTTACCGGAACGTTTCACATCAGCAGCATATTCAATGTCGATCCGCCCCAAATCTGTGATGCCATCGTCACGAAGTTGATGGACTTTGACACCATCCCAGACATTCGCGGTGTACGCAATATCGCCATGCAGAGCAACGGCACGGACAGGGTTGCTCAAGGCAGGTCCGGAGGAGATGAAGCCCTCTTCCTGACCGCTGAAAGGTTGGGCAGGAAGCGCTGGCGGAGTTCCCTTATCGATGGATTCAGGCTTCGCTTCGTCGGGGAATTCGGCAAGATAGATGCCGGTATAGTTTCCTGAAATGTAAAGCACGCCGTCACCCACCGCGATCGAAGAGACCGCGTCCCCCTGAGGGATATCCGGGTCCATGATCTGCTTGAAAGGGACACTGATGCCGGGATTTTCCGGATCAGATTTAGGGAGGACCAGATTGCCGAGAATTTTAGGATTCTTCGGGTCGGTGATGTTCAGCAGGAAGAGCCCGTTGATGGTGTCTGAAGCGAAGCAATAATTTCCGGAGAGACGTGGTGTCCAGAAATCGCAGGGGCCGAAGTAGTATTTGGGGAAAGAAACCCGGGAGAGCTTGACCGGTTTCAACGGGTCGGAGATGTCAAAGATATCGAGACCGTGCCCTGCTCCGTGACGTTCTTCTTCAGGACCACTTTTTTTATGTTGGCCTGTGGAGGCGAACAGGATATTTCCACGGACAGCCAGACCGTCCCCATAGCCGTCAAGCCGGATGTGTGTGCGGGCCACAGGGGCGCTCAGGTCTGTGACGTCAATCATCGTCACTTCACCGCCAGCCCAGTCGCCGCTGAAGAGCCATCCATTCGCATAGCAGACCGACTGTGATTCATCAGTCGGGTAGGAGGAGATATGCTTCATGTTTGCAGGGTCAGAAATATCCACGCACTGAATGCCATAAACACGATTGCCGATGAAGGCGACATCACCAGCCACATCCAACCCGGTTGACATTTCCACGGCGTCGAAGTTGGAGAGGATTCGAGGATGGGCTTCATCAGAAACATCGACAGCCCAAAGCCCACATTGGCGCGAAGTCAGAAAGGCGGTCTTGCCGCTGACACGCAACTGGCGGACGTTTCCCATCCCTCCGACGTGACCAAGCTTTTTCGGCTTTTTGGGGTCTTCGATGCTATAGATTGAAAGACCATTACTTTCCAGTGCGTAAAGTCGATTGCCAGCAACTTCCAATGCCAGAGTCCCTGCGGTACCCGGAATTTTCCGGAACGGAATGGCCGGCCCATATTCCAGCTGAGGATGGCTGTTGATGATAAAACCGTCAGCAGTTTCAGCGGCAGAGGTCTGTTCCTCTGCGATCATGGTCTCCCCATAAGAAACAATCAAAGCCAACAGCAGACATTTGACAGCATGTCGTGAGATCATCGATAAAGGTTCCTTGGCAAATCAGCGGGGAAGCAGGAAGCGGTTCTTTTCAATTTCCAATGAACCATTACGGAAATAGTCTTGCAGTGGGCGTCTGGTCACACCTGACGGTATCATTTTGCATTCCAGTGAGTTCTTGTAAGTCATCCTTACTCATCCGACGGCGAACCACATAGCACTGGCATCCCCCAAGGTAGCATTCTCGAACCAGGACGATCCACCGTGCAGGCAATTTTCGAACTCATCGCCGCAATTTTTGAAGGACTCGTCTCTGCAATTGTCGCACTCGTCAGTGCCATCGTGTATTCCATCCTGATCGTCACGTATTTTCTGATCACACTGGTCACTCAAGGGCCCAGAAAAGCGATTGAACAAGCCAGAACACGACCGGCCAGACGACCTGTTACTCCAGAGGAACATCATGATCCTGTGACAGGTCAGGATCAGACAGTTGGGCCGATCCCCCAGTTCCCATCTTCCCCCTGGCCAATATGGATCTCGGTCGTGGCTGTGGGAATGGTGATCGCGATAGGGATTTCGACATATATTATCAATCAGATTCGGGCAGCCCGCATTGAGACGGCAAAAGAACTCGTAAATCAGTGGGCAGATGATGTTGCGGAGACAGTCGCAGCCGGCAATCCTCCCCCTCCTCTCGGCAAGCTTCCGGCACAGGATCCTTGGAAAGCTCCACTGGAACTGTTTCTCGACGAAATGACAATCGGAACCCTCATCGTCATCCGCTCTGCCGGGCCAGATCAGAAGACAGGAACCATTGATGACCTGTTAGGCATAAGAATGCGCAAGAAACCCGCTAAACAACTGGTAGGAGAAATCGGTGACGCGATTGAAGATCAACTCAGGGAGAAGGCGATGAAGCTATTAAAGCGTGCTCCCGAAAAGAAACCGTAAACATAGAGTCGCGACGCCCTCCCCTCTGCGAATATTCAGGACTTCAATATCGCACTAAATCCTCTGCCTTTTCCTGCGGCTTCATTTCTCCCACGATCCGCTGGGCTTCGGAGAGCATCATGGAGAGTTCGCTGCCGATGGCCATAAACCGCCAGCCTTGTTCGATGCGGCGCTGGGCATCGCTGGTGGATTGGGTGTGAATGCCGACAGGGGTTCCGGTCTTTTTGCCTGCATCGAGAACCCGAGCGAGCA
>DATMFC010000626.1:0-1985 GCA_035556335.1 Planctomicrobium sp.
CGATGACGTCGGTATTTTTCTCGGTTTCGAACTCTACCTTCGCCCGCAGCGTGATCGTGGAACGTCCGGTGCGATATCCCTGAAGAATTCCGTATCGTCCGCAGATCACTCCTCCGGTCGGGAAGTCGGGACCGGGAAGGACTCCCATGATGGATTCAATGCTGGTATCCGGATGATCGATCACCAGTTTGACTGCTTCGGCCACTTCTCTCAGGTTATGAGGTGGAATGCTGGTTGCCATCCCGACCGCAATCCCTTGCGAGCCGTTGACCAGCAGATTCGGATAACGGGCCGGAAGAACAACCGGTTCTTCCCCGCGCTGGTCGTAGGTGGGAATAAAGTCGACGGTCTGACGTTGCAGGTCGTCGAGCAGTTCCCCCGCAGCGGAAGAAAGTCGGGCTTCCGTATACCGCATCGCCGCAGGACCCAGTCCGGCGATGGAGCCGAAGTTCCCCTGTTTATCGATCAGGGTTTCGCGCATCACCCAGTCCTGGGCCAGACGGACCAGAGTCGGATAGATGACCTGTTCCCCGTGCGGGTGGTAGTTTCCGGAGGTGTCCCCGGAAATTTTGGCACACTTGATTCGTGCCGAAGACGGGCCGAGATTCAGGTCGTTCATGGCGACCAGAATGCGTCGCTGGGCCGGTTTCAGGCCATCCCGTACGTCCGGGAGGGCACGGCTGACGATGACCGACATCGCGTACGTGAGATAACTCTGCTGCATCTCGTCACGAATGTCGAGATCTTCGATCGGACGGGCACCGCCGTCCTCTCCCCCGTCAAAAGAGGTTTCCGAGTTATCAGAGTCCGAAGGGTGATCAGAGTCCGAGGGGGGGATTCCATTCGACAAAGCCAATGCTCCTCAACACGCGAAAGACGACCGTAGCTGCCGTCCCGGTCAAAGTTCCTGAATTTGTCGTAACTCAATACGAGGAGGGAACTTGATTGTCAGGTAGGGCAACCGCAACTTGTATGGCGAATTCTATCGAAACCGGCAGTTTTCAACAACGCACACAAGCCGCATTTCCAAGGGCTTTTCGCCGAACTCAAGGTAAGATTCAGAAATAACTTAGAACAGCTTTCCATTACTTAAGGGACTCTTCCTCCAGGCAGGTGGTTCCTGAAGTGCTTTCAGAAATTCAGGAACCACGAATCGAACGAACCTGACGAATGAATTCCTGATGGACGCCGATTCGAAAATTCGTGCGATTCGCTTGATGCGTGGTTGATCCTTTGTCTGCTGATGAAATCCAAAATGTCCTCATACGACTGCACACCGTCGAGCAAACTGCTCTAATTCATTCGTCCCCCGTCTTCGGATTACGAGCCCCAGTCTTAACGACATTGCCGCAATGACAATCCCTGAACAGCGCCCTGACGAGGAACAGACCGTCAACATTTCATCATCTTCTCCCCGGGGAATCGCCGTCAGGTTACTCTTTTCACTGATCGTGTCGGTTCTGATTGCAGTGGGGGGATTCCTTGGCGCCTATGCGATTCTGGAACATCGTGACCTGACGTTGGCGCGTCAGGAGGTCGTAGAATATTCGCAACAAAAAAGCAGGGAACGAGTCGAGACTCTTCTCATGAATCCGGCAATCCATGAATTGGAGGTTCTTGTTGCCGATGATGACACCCGCGTTCTGATTCGAGCCGAAGTGGATGACATGAAAGCCGAACGCCTGATTCTCGACGCATTCGAAGACGTACGCATGGAACGTTTCGAGCCTGTCTGGGAGATCCATTTAAGAATACCTCCAGATGACTCATTGCCGAAACCGGTCATCATACCGAGTATAGGAGTTGTTCGGGCTTATTCCGTTCGGGCAACACTGGCGGCGGGAGTCGCCGGGATTCTGTTTACCGTGGTGTTTTCAACATTGATGTTTGTCACCTTGCGAAAAGCCATTTCCTGAATCCGCTTCCGCTGAAATCCAGCATTAAAATCCAAAGATTCATCGAAAAACGAAGAAGACTGGAGCCGA
>DATMFC010000627.1:0-5370 GCA_035556335.1 Planctomicrobium sp.
CCGAGTCAGCCGGGAGACGCCTGAAATGTCCGCCCCGATTCTCCGAAGGATTGGCACACTCATTGGCACACTCGAGTGTGCCAATCAAAAACGCCTCCGCAAGTCCTTGCTTGACAAGAACTTACAAGAGGCGATTTTTCGAAGGCGGAGAGAGGGGGATTATCTGCCCCACGATTTTCTTAAGTATAACAGAGACAAGACTTGCGTCGCAAGTGATTTCTGTGACGTCACTTACTCTGCTTCAGTTACTTCTGGTCACTTGTCGTTGTTTCGTATTACTGAGCGTCATTTTCAGCACAAATTTAGCACACTCTTCCGCTCCGTTTGCGTCGCCGCAGATTCCTGCTCCGGTGGCTGCGTCGCCTCTGCCTCCGAATCGGCGTCGGCAGCGGAAGCTCAAGGCGCAGGAGCGGCAGCTTCCCCAGGATCGGGCGGCCAGTTATGCCCGGTTCAGTTCTGATCATCAGCGGGACGAAAGCATCACCGATCAGCAGCGACGGTGTCAGGAGGCAGCGGATGGGAACAGTCATACTCTTCCGCCTGACCTGGAATTCTCTGACGAACGGGTCTCCGGAACCAAACGAAACCGGGAGGGGCTGAACGCCCTGATGGCAGCGGCAGAGCGGGGAGAGTTCAACGTCCTGTACGTCTTCAGTCTCAGTCGACTGGCTCGAGAATCGATCATTACCATGCCGCTGCTGAAGGAGCTGGTGCATGTGCATCATGTCCGGTTCATCAGTGTGACGGAAGGGATTGATTCGGAGCGGACTGGCTGGGAGTTCATTGCGGCGTTCATGTCACTGGTTCATGAACAGTATTTGCGGGAACTGAGTCAGAACGTGTTGCGCGGTCAGGAAGGGGCACTTCTGGATGGGTTCTCCATCGGCGACTGGTGTTTCGGGTACAGTTCCGAACCGGTTCCAGGAACGGAAGTGAAACGTCGGGGACGGGACTCCAAACCACGGATGCGGTATGTCATCGATTTTGAAACGGCCGCCTGGGTAAAACGAATCTTTGAATGGTATGTTCAGGAACAGCGGACGATCGGGTGGATCGTGCGTCAACTGAACCTGCACCAGGTTCCCAAAGATCATCGTGCCAGTACCCCTGATTGGGATCATGGTCTGGTGGTCAACCTCCTGCAGAACCAGAAATACATCGGGATCTGGTCCTGGGGAGAGAATCGGAGCGAACGGGATCCGAAAACGGGAGACATTCGCTATGTCCCCCGTCCTGACGAAGAATGTGCGCAGTGGACACGTTCTCTCCCCGACCTTCAGATCATTGATGAAGCAACATTTTCCCAGGCCCAAAGGCGTCTCCAGAAGAATGTCGAGAAGTGGGCGGAACATCGAAACCCGGACGGAAGATTGCGTGGCTCTTCTTCCGATGTCAGGTTCAGCAGTCCCGTTCATCTGGTCTCTGGATTGTTCGAGTGTGCGGAATGCGGTCGTCGTTTGAACATCACAGGTTACAAAACCCGATTCCTGTTCTGTCCGGGTTACAAAAAGGGGCTGTGCAGCGCGAAAACCCAACTGCCAAAGCCACTGGCAGAGGAAATGATCCTGAATGTGATCGGTGAAAAAATTCTGCAGAGTGAGGAGTGGTTTCAGGCGGTCTGGAGATCATGCCACCAGGCGTGGCAGGTTTACTGCAACACGGTTCCCATTGAAATCCAGAACCTGGAACGCCAGTTGGCCGATGTCGAGCGTAAAATTCAGCGGCTGATGGATAGCATCGAAAACGGAGACAACTCACCGGACATTGCTCAACGACGTGCCGAACGTCAGGCCGAGAAATCAGAGTTGAGCCTCCAGTTGAAGCGGCTTCAGGCGGAGTCGAAGTCTCATCCGGAGGCTCCCACTCCAGAGTGGCTTCGTGCACGACTCGCCCATCTGGGAGAGACGCTTCGAAGTGGAACTCCCGCTGCCGCCACGGCCCTGAAAACTCTCGTCGGCGGTCAGATCATTGTCGAACATGTCCCCAAACCCGGCAGGAAATCCTACTGGCGGGGAACATTGAACCTGCATGCGGAAACGATCGGTGCGGCCATCAGCCTCCCTTCGACCGGACTGAATTCCTCGGAAAGCAGTCCACAGACAGAGTCGATCACCCTGGATTTCATTGCCCCGGATCCACAGGAAAAGCTGATCCAGCGGGTTCGTGAACTGTATGAACAGGAGGTGCTGGGCGTGGAGATCAGTCGTCTTCTGGGAATTTCAAGAACCTATGTGACCGTGCTCCTGAAACGATCGTTCACTCAGGAAGGAAGAGACCTCCCTGATGGCCGCTGTCGTCGCCATGACCTGAAACGCAAGACCCTGATGCCGGGGACAGCAGAACGGCTCTCCCAGCCAGTGAAAGAATTGTGGGATCAGGGACTTCCCATGCACGAAATCGCCAGGCAACTTCAGGTGGATCCGAACTACGTCACCCATGCGATTCAGTTCTGGCACACGTCCCGCGGACTCCCGATCCCCGACGGCCGGAAACGCCGCAAAGAACTTGGACTCAGAAATCAGAAACGCGCCTGACCGCCATGATCATCAACATGGCTCCGGCCTCCGCAAGGGGGCTGGAGCCATTTCTTTTTTTAGCTGGTATGAGTGAATTCCAGTTGCGGCGTTGCCAAAAAACGCTTGCTTGGTCCCGTCCCGTGGGGTCTGCTGGAGGATGCCGGAGCTTGGGGACGGGATGAACGTTGCTACCAGTGATGGCGTGATGTGAGTGAGCCATTCATCCCGGGGGCTGGCCGATGATAGCGATGGGCTTCGAGCTCGGTTTTACTGGTCACCCTGCGGCCCACCCGGCTGAGCTGCGAGCTCGAAGAGGTCGCTGCCGAATGGCCCATCACCCGCATCGTCGGGTTCAGTTCGCTCACATCGTGCCGATGGGAGGTGTCTCATGATGCGGTATGTCGGACTCGACGTCCACAAGCAGTTTATTGAAGCCTGTATCCTCAATCGCCAGGGAAAAATCTTGGCACGACACAGGGTTGAGTGCGTGCGAGAGAAATTGCTCCTGTTCGCCCAAAAAATCTTGAAGCAGAACGATCGCGTCGCCTTGGAAGCGACGATGAATACCTAGGCGATCGTTGACCTGCTGCGTCCCTATGTCAAGCAGGTGGCCATCGGCAATCCGCTCAAAACGAAGTCGATCGCGGAAGCCAAGATCAAGACCGATAAAGTCGACGCGGAAGTGCTGGCCCAGTTGCTCCGTTGCGAGTATCTCCCGCTGGTCTGGCAACCGGACAGCCCGGCACAGGTCCAACGTGCCCTACTCACACACCGGACGTCATTGATGACCCGAAGGTGCCGTCACAAGAACCGTGTGCAAGCGGTGCTGGCGCGTCTGATACTTCCGGCTCCCTGCAAATACTTGTGGTCGAAGAAAGGACTCCAGTGGCTCACCTCGCTGGAACTTTCGGCCACTGACCGGCTGATCCTCGACAGCAATTTGCGACAGTTGGAGCAGGTGGAACAGGAACTGGAGATCGTGGACCGACAGCTGGTCGAGATCGCCCACAATGAGCCTCGTGTCCGTCTGTTGATGACGCTTCCGGGCGTCAGTCATGTGGTCGCCGTGGGGCTGTTGTCGGCATTGGGTGAGATCGAACGCTTCCGTGACGGAGATCACGCGGCTTCTTATCTGGGACTTGTTCCGTCAACGAAACAGTCCGGTGGAAAATGTTATCACGGCCGGATCACCAAAGCGGAGAACCCGCAAGCGCGCTGGCTGCTGATTCAAGCCTGTCAGCACGTCTCACGGCATCCCGGACCGCTCGGGGCCTTCTATCGACGACTGGTCCGCCGCAAGCCGCGGCAAGTCGCCATCATGGCCCTGGCCCGCAAACTGGTGACGATCGCCTGGCTGATGCTGACGCATCATGAGCCGTATCGCTACGCCAAGCCGCTGCTGACTGCGAAAAAGTTCGCAACCCTCAAGCGGCAATATCGCCCCCAGCTCACGGAAGCTGTTTCCAAACGAGGACCACGAACTTCCTCCGGACTGGCTGCGGTCTATGCAGAACAGGATCTCCCCGCCTGCCTGACTCCGGAGGAATTGCCCCGGGGGGAACGGCAAATGCTCCTGGATCACGAAGTGCTGGAGTTCGTTGAGGAGCTTTATCGATCCAAACCGGCAGCGAAGAAACGATGAGCCTTTCGATCGTGTGATGCGGGCTGCCCCGCGGGGCAGCCCGCATCACGCCATTTTTTTAGCTCTGCCCTCAACGCAACCGTAACAGGGGGCCAAGAGAAAATGGATTTTCCGAGGCATGGCTCCGGTGTCCGAGGCGAAGGATGAAAACAGATGCGGCTCCCGAATCGGAACAGACCCGGGAGCCGAGCGCCCTCGGCGCACCGTCGGTCCGGTTATTCCTCATTCGGTTGCGTCTCCGCAGAGCCGAACTCCACTTCACCGGACAAGGTTCATCATACCAAATCAATCAAAATTAGGAGCCGCGACTTGAATTCCTCAGAGGTACCTATCAGATGAATCGAGATTCTGACGTTCTATCATAACCGGTCCCGTATCAAGAATCATTATGATGTTCACTTTCCAGATCACCATTTGTTTGACGGCAGGAGGCGTTTCGTGATCCAAGTGGCCTTTGTCACCTACCAGGAATCTCCCGACATCACCGCTGACGACCTCCTGGTGGTCGACCTCCTCCGGTCGGAGGGCATTTCCGTTGTTTCGGCCCCCTGGGACGACCCGGCTGTGGAATGGCCGCGATTCTCTTGCGTTGTCATTCGCTCACCGTGGAACTATTACCACAAACCGGACCGATATGCGGAATGGCTGCGTTCCTGCGAGACGGCCGGGATCAACCTGTGGAACCCGGCTCGGATGGTTCTCGCGAACATCAATAAAAGGTATCTGGCAGATCTGGCGAAGCAGGGTATCGAAATTGTTCCCCTGGAGTATCTGCCAGCGGGTAACCGGCGACCACTGCGTCAGATTCTGGAGACACGGGGCTGGAATGAGGCGGTGGTCAAACCCGTTATCTCTGCGGGAGCCCATCAGACATGGAGGACGTCGCTCACACAGGCCGACGGGGATCAGGCCCGGTTTGAAGAGCAATGCCGTATCACCGAGACTCTGGTCCAGCCGTTTATGGAGGAAATCGTATCGGAGGGGGAATGGTCGCTGGTGTTCTTCGCGGGGCAGTACAGCCACGCGGTCATCAAACGGCCGGCAGCGGGGGACTTCCGTGTCCAGCACCAGCACGGCGGCCACTACCAGTCGGGAAATCCATCTCCCGAACTGATCGCACAGGCCCGGAACATCCTGTCCAAAGTGGACTCGCCGCTCCTGTATGCCCGTGTGGATGGCGTGGTCCGGGACGGGCGGTTCCTGCTGATGGAA
>DATMFC010000628.1:0-4695 GCA_035556335.1 Planctomicrobium sp.
GAACGGAACGAGTCGATACGCAGTGGACCTCCGGCGGATCAGACTACGCGGCCTGCACCGGTTCCGGAATCGCGTTCAAAGATGATGATCCTGACAAGCGTCAGACCTATTGGCTGACTCCCATTCAACTGGCCAACAGCACTTTGCCCGGGGCGATTGGTTCCCCCTATGCTCAGGCTCCACAACATGCTGGAGTCTTCGGAGTGAACAGCGGGACGACTGTCTCCCAGATTGCAGACGGCACTTCGGTCACAATTCTCGTATCAGAACGCAGGCTCTTTTCAAACGCCGCCGCAGGAGCTGCGATTCCCCCTGCGAACGCATCGACACCCAATCAGCGACGCAGCAGTGACGGCTGGGCCTTCGGGGGACCGGCCACACTGTTCACCACACGGCTGGCACCACAACCCCCCGGTCCGAAGTACGGGCGTCACTTCGATGAAGCCGGAAGCGAACATGTTTCCGGGTTCAATGTTGTCCTGTCCGATGGCAGCGTTCGTTTCATCAGCTTGAATGTCGACCTCCGAACATGGAATAATTTAGGAAACATGAGTCAAGGGTCGTCGGTCAATCTGTTCTAGGGCCTGCGTGGCGGAACGGTGTTGCTCGGTGGTTGAGTCGGGGCAATTTGAATGAAGCGAGAGCGCGCGACCTCAATTCCCTTCGCGTCCTTTGCGTCTTTGCGGTGAAAAGTTCTTACCGCGAAGACGCAAAGAAAGATTCGTATCAGTACGGCGGTTGCAGAGCATTGGTCCGGTGAGTATCCATGTCCATTCGATATCGATGTGAAGAATGTGGAGCGGCGTTCAAGATCCGGGATTCTCTCGCCGGAACGCGCGGGCGGTGTCCTCAATGTCGGGTCAAATTTGACGTTCCGATGGAATCAACGTTGACCGACGAGGAGTTTGCGGCCGCTGAACAGCAGTCAAAGAATGTTCACGGTTCCTCGCCCCGTCTGAATGGAGATACCGGTTCAGGCACGACTCTTGAGCCCGCCTCAAAACCGAACATTCCTTCCGCTTCCTCCTCGTCCAAGTTGAAGCCTCCCAAGCCTCCAGCCGAACCCGTGGCCGCAGTTCCTCCTGTGCCGGATGAACCGCAAGCACCGGAGGAGCCTCCCGTTGCCGAAGAACCTCCTGCTGCTGTTGAACCGGAGCCGGAGGAATTCGACGTCGAGGAGTTCCTGCTGGATGACAGCAATCCGAACGCAAAAAAATCGGCAGGGCTCAGCACCCAACCGGCAGGTCAGGATACGAAACCGGCCACGGATGCACTCGGACGCCGCTACTTTGGGGCCGGTCCCAAAGCTGCAGCGAACGCCCCTCCTGCAGACGAGGCCGGAGCAAGTGTTGTCACGAAAGCCACGCTCCCCGTTGAAGAACCTCGCCAGAAGATTGACTGGAAGGCGACCCGTAAAAACCTGATCAAACGCTGGCCGATTCTTCTGGGAATCGTTCTGTTGTCAGGAACGGCTTATGGGGTGACGAGTCTCTATGTGACCCCGAAACTTCCGCTCCCTGTTCTTTCTGAAGTGAACGGGGTGGTCAAAGTGAATGGGAAGCCGCTTTCGGGCGTAGTGGTGCACCTCACTCCGGTGAACCCTGTCGATACCACCAGCATCAAAGGGGAAAAGCTCCGCCTGACCGACTCGATTGGAGTCACCGGAGAAGCAGGGGAATTCCAGCTCAGCTATCTGGGACATGACGGCGCTCCCCGAGGAAAAGGACGCATCTGGCTCGAGCCACTGCATGCGGCGGATTACGCCAAAATCCCGTCACGGTTCCAGCAGGCCGGTTCAGATATCCGCGATGTGAAAGAAGCCGGAAACTTCGGTGGGAAGTTTGATCTCGACTTGAAATCGGAATAGTGAAAGTCGGAAGCAAACTGTTCGCGGAATGGGTAACATGTTGTCACGCAGTACTTCCAAGTTTGATATGAATAGGAGAGAAGTGGGTAGTGGGTGGTGGATAGTGGGTAGGAAATGACATGAATTTCCAGCATTTTCTGATCCCTGGCCTCTGAATCCTGACCCCTTGCTTCTATGTGAATAGACTTGGAAGTATTGTCACCGTATTGAGGGAGGCGTTCTGTCTCCACCATCGATCGTGACTTGATAGACGTGCATTGCTGGAATCGAACATGTCATCCAATTGGGATCTGCCAACCTATCTGGCCGGGCTGCGTGAGCGGATTGAAGAACGTCTCCGCGCCGATACCCGATTCCCTGTGGATTGCCCTGAACGTCTGGCGGAATCGATTCGCTACAGTCTGCTGGCTCCCGGAAAACGGATTCGTCCCTGTCTGGTATTGATGGCCTGTGAAGCGGTGGGAGGGGAGATGGAAGCGGCTCTCCCTGCGGCTTCCGCCATCGAAATGATTCATTGTTATTCATTGATTCATGACGATCTGCCCGCCATGGATGACGACGATCTGCGTCGTGGGCGACCGACCAATCATGTTCAGTTTGATGAAGCGACCGCAATTCTCGCAGGGGACGGACTACTGACGGAAGCCTTCTCTGTTCTGGCCAGAGATGTGCGTCCTCTGGAAATTGTCGCTGATTGTGTACTGGATCTGGCGACTGCCGCCGGAGTGACAGGGATGGTCGGCGGTCAACAGGCTGATCTGGAAGCCGAACAACAGAGTTCGACCACATTGGATCAACTGGAAGCGATCCATCGACGCAAAACGGGACAGCTTCTCGCCGCGTCCTTGCGATTGGGGGGAAGAATCGGGGGCGCGGAGCCTCACATCTTACGCAGTTTGACATTTTTTGGAGAATCTGTCGGACTGGCGTTCCAAATTGCGGACGATCTCTTGGATGTTTTCGGTCAAGAGGAGAAGATGGGGAAAGGGGTCCGGAAGGATGCCACTCACGGAAAACAAACTTATCCTTCGCTGCTGGGGATCGACGAAAGTCGCCACAGGGCGAAGAAACTGATCGATCAGGCGTGCGATTCCATCGCTTCCCTGGGAGACGGCGCAGTTCCATTGACGGCACTCGCCAGATATATCATTGAACGGGATCACTAGTGTTGCGTCAGCGATAAAATGAGGGTGAAAGAACCAATCACGGGAGCGGCCAACGAGCCGCGGAACATGTGAGACAACCCTCAGTTTGAAGCCTGACAAGGCATTAAGAGCAACTTGCTCTACCGGGTGCAGGCGAAGGAAGCGTCCTGGCTCGCAAGATCTCGGTTTTCGCCTGCGGAACGTCGAATCTATTTTCGAAAGAGCTTTAATGAATTACGAATTACTGCCGCTGATCGGTTCTCCCCGAGAGTTGCGGAGTCTTTCTCAGGAGCAATTACAGCAGCTGACGGTGGAGATCCGTGAAGCGCTGTGCGAGGTTGTTTCTGATCGTCCGGCTCACTTCGCGAGTAACCTCGGCGTGGTGGAGTTATGCCTGGCGCTGCATCTGGTCTTCGATTTCCCGAAAGACCGCCTGATCTGGGACACTGGTCATCAGATCTACCCACACAAACTGATCACCGGGCGATTCCCACAGTTCACGTCGATTCGTCAGAAAGGGGGCCTGATGGGTTACCCCAATCCTGAGGAAAGCGAATACGACCTGTTCATGACCGGTCACGCCGGTTCCAGTGTTTCAACTGCGCTGGGACTGAAGGCAGGGGACGACCTGCTGCATCCCGAAGAGAACCGCAAATCGATTGCGGTGATCGGTGACGGGGCGCTCCCAAGTGGAGTCGTCTTCGAGGCGTTCAATAATCTCGCCGGTATGAAGAAAGACATGCTGGTGATTCTCAACGACAACAAGATGGGGATCTGTCCCCGAGTCGGAGGGATGGCCGCATACCTCGATAAGGCCCGAGTCGCGCCGTTTTATAACGGACTGAAGCGAGATGTTTCCTGGCTGCTCAATAAAGTGCCGCTGGTGGGGGGCTCTGCTGCGGAAGCCATCGGCAGTTTCAAAGACGCCGTCAAGAACTTTCTGCATGGCGGTGTTCTCTTCGAAGAGATGGGCTTCCGTTACATGGGTCCGGTGGACGGGCATGATCTTCCGACACTGCGACGCACTCTCGAAATGGTGAAAGAGATCCGTGGTCCGGTGTTGCTGCACGTCTTCACCGAAAAGGGGTACGGATTCGCACCAGCACTTGAGAATCCGGTCAAATTTCATACTCCGTCACCGTTCTGTCGAAACAGTGACGATGGGGATGTGGTCTTCGTGAAGAAGTCGGCTGCCCCGGCATATACGCATGTCTTCAGCAACGCCATTCATGCCGCGATGACGGTGGACCCCAAGGTCTGCGTACTGACAGCGGCCATGTGCGAAGGGAACAATCTCGGTCAGATCCGGGACGACTTCCCGGACCGGTTCTTCGACACCGGAATCTGCGAAGCGCATGCGGTCGCCTTTGCGGGGGGAATGGCGAAAGTCGGAATGCGACCGATCGTCGATATCTACAGTACATTCCTGCAACGCAGCTTCGATCATATCTTTCAGGAAGTGGCGCTTCAGAATCTGCCGGTGGTCTTCTGTCTGGATCGGGCCGGTCTGGTGGGAGCTGATGGACCGACTCATCACGGAGCGTACGACAACACTTACATGCGGGCATTTCCGAATATCACCGTTATGGCCCCCGGCGATGAATCTGACGCCGAACCGATGTTGCAGTTCGCTCTTCAGCATGACGGCCCGACATCCATTCGGTATCCCAAAACCAATGCCGA
>DATMFC010000629.1:0-10290 GCA_035556335.1 Planctomicrobium sp.
CCGAGAACCGTGCTGAAGAAGATCGCCAGATCTCCAAGCAGGGAAACGACATGCACAACCAGTCCCCCGATCAGATGGATCGGCGTTGTGGATCGGGAAATGGGACGACCGGTGGACATGGTGTGGCAACATTGAAATGGAAATTCAAAATTCAAAGCACGAAATTCAAAATCAGAAATTCGAAATTGGCTGCATTTGCAACATGATTTACTGGAATGTGTCTCTCAATTTCTGCAACAGACACTCGTGGACGATCTCTATCGTGTTGAATTTCTGATTTTGAATTTGTTTTGAATTTTCCATTTTGAATTTCGGATTTCCCTGAATTCTGGACCGCGATCGGCCATTTTCGCCGGGACTCTACCTGAAAATCGTCAATCAGGTCGAGACCGTTTCTGGGCGGCCTCTCAGGCATTCAAATCCGACAATTGCCATGTCGTCATTATTAGCACGTCCTTCCCGGAATCGGGTGACATCTTTCACGAGATCTTCAATCGACTGCTGCACTCCGCCGGAGGAATTCATGAGCGATTCCGAGAGTCGTTCCATTCCAAAAAGCTCGTTTCGGGGATTCATGGCCTCAGAAACACCGTCGGTATACAGCAAGACCTGATCACCCGGCTCGATCTGAAAATGAATCGGATGAACTTCCAGCGCTTCCGAGATCCCGAATGGGAACGACCGGCTGGATTGAACAATCTCTGCGACCTGAGAATTTCCCCGCCGTTTCAGAAGTGGAGGGGGATGTCCCGCGTTGGCGAATGTCAGAAGATGCTTCTCAGGATCCAGGACACCAATGCAGGCCGTGATGAACATGCATTCTTCCGCCCCCTCCAGAATGAACTGATTCAAACGGGAGACGGCCGATTTCAGAGTGGGAGCCGTGGCGATTCTCAGTTTCACTTCACCAGCGAATCGCATGATGTTCATCGCGGCGGGGAGTCCTTTTCCGGAGGCGTCCGCAATTCCGAAAATGACACGGCCATCCCGCATTTTCTCATAGAAGAAGTAGTCTCCTCCCACTTTCTGAGCGGCACAATACTCATGGAAGAAGTCGTATCCCTCGACTTGAGGTGACTCTCTGGGAAGCATACTGAGTTGAACATGACGTGCCGTTTCCAGTTGACGTTCCGACTCGTTGTGCTGAAGAACCACATCATGAGCCCGGGCATAACCGATCGACTGCCCGGCAATCACTCCGACCGCGGAGACCAGATCCAGATCGTCTTCACTGAAACCACAGGGCGCCCCATTTGACTGAAGCAAAATCACTCCGCACGGAATTGACTCCGCTCCGAGAATTGGAACGCAGATGGTGCATTGATCAAATTCATCCAGCGCGAGCCCGGAGTCGTTGCTTTCTTCCTTCGCAATGACTCCTCGACCGGAGGCGATCACCTTTTGAATCAATTCAAGATTCAGTGGAGCCCCCGTCAGATCGGTGCTATCGGCATCCCGCCCATGTTTCATTGCGACCGGTCGCAGATGTCCATCCGGATCGACCAGATGGATCTCTCCCCAGACCGCTTGAGTGAAACTGCGAAACAGAAGATCCAGCACGCGCGGGAGAATTTCTTCCAGTTGCAGACTACTTCCCAGATGCCGGGTAATTTCAATCAATGAGGTCAGCTGACCTTTCAGATTCACGACACCCGGGCCGGGAGAAACGATGGGAGAAAGGGATTCTGCCGGGGGAGAAATTCGAAGTTCGTCAGGCTGATCTGGAAAGGTCGAGGCCGTATACCCGTTTCCGTTGAGTTGATTTTCATCCACCTGATCAGCAAGAAAGAAGCCGATGGAGACATCATGCAGAGTGATGCGGTCTCCGTCGGAAAGCGGCTCCCGTTTTGCAAGTCGGCGACCGTTCAGGAACGTGCCGTTTGTGCTCCCCATGTCTTCCAGATAGAAACTGTCACGACTGGCGATGACTTGAGCGTGAAAACGGGAAATGGCCTGGCGTGGAATCACCAGATCACAAGTCGGGTCTCGTCCCACAACCAGGTGACGCTGCTTCTGGATTCGCTTTTGATTACCGGGAGAAGGCTGGCCGAACACAATTAACGTGGGCATGACACAGACTCCTCTTGTGCATCCTTCCCCTCGGCCCGTCATTGAGGATTTTATGCGACAATATATCAGCGAGGACTCATCCGTCAGTCTACTTTCCGATGGTCAGGAATTCTACTGCGAGTTGGATGGAATTCATGATTGATCCTTATCGGTTGAGGGACTCTGTCTCAATGGAGAGATCAGTGGGGAGTACTACAGTTGCAGATTATGGTTTTGCTTATTTTTGGGATGGTCAGGCATGCGGGAGGGCGAAGCTCCTGCTGAGCCGCATGAAAGATCACGCGTTCCCTGGTTTGCGGCTCGGCGGGAGTCTCGCACTCCCAAGACCATTTCCATCAGATAAAAGCACGCAAAACACTGAGCTTTTCAATAAGTGCAACTGTAGCAGTAGGAAATAGTGGGTAGAAAATGCAAGCTTTTTCCGGATCTTTTCTGACCCCTGGTCCCTGAATCCTGACCCCCTTGCTCTCCATCACAAACAAACTTGGAAGTACTGTCATTGGCTTACCGGTGATCTCTTTCGAAATCGTTCTGGATTGGGCCGATGGAAATTCGGTGAAGGGCTCTTCATACTATGGTCATGCCTGATTCCGTGACCTCTTTTCGGATGGTTGAGCCTCCTCGGGTTTGTTCGTATTTGCCGGAACAAACCGCATCGCTGGAATATCTCCGAGTTCCCGGGATGTCTCCTGAAGATCTGCAACAACGGTTGCAGCGGGGCTGGCGACGATTTGGGATTGATCTGTTTCGTCCCGTGTGCCGTGCCTGCATGCAATGTGTCCCGGTTCGTGTGGATGTTGCAACATTCCAACCGACGAAAAGTCAGAGACGAACGCAGCGCCGGAACTCACATGTTTCGGTCGAACTGGCCCCGGCAGGTCTCTCCCGGCAGCACGTTGAACTCTATAACGCCTGGCATGAAGACATGAAAAATCGTCGCGACTGGCCGGAACAGGTAGCCAGTTGGCAGCTGTATGCGCAAAGTTTCCTCGCCGGCGATTTCCCCAGTGCTCATGAGTTGCGGTATTGGAACGGAAATGACCTAATTGGCGTTGGGCTGATCGACATATTGCCGACAGCGCTCTCCAGTATCTATTTTTACCATGCTCCGAACTGGCGTTCACAGGGACCGGGAACCTTTTCGCTCCTCTGTGAAATTGAGCTGGCGCGAAAACTCGGACTGGCGCATGTGTACCTGGGATACTGGATCGCGGCCTGCCCGTCGATGGCCTATAAGAACCGTTTTCGTCCCTATGACGTATTACAGGGGCGCCCGGAGGATGAGGAAGAACCGGTCTGGTTGCCCGGGGAAACTTCATCATCAACGCCGGATGATTCGGAACCTTGAACCAAGTATATGACTGCACTTTTACACTGACTGTGCACTGAACTTTTGGAGAACGACGAAATGGATATGTTGACGACGATTCAAGGCTCCCTGATGGAAGGTTTCTTTCCGAAAGGCTGGGATCTCGCCAAGATTGATGCCTGTGTTGCCGACGACCCCAAAGCAATCACCACACGACAACCCTGGTGGCACGAGAAGTTTGAACTGGTCCCCTGTACGAGCGTAGGCGACTTCGACACCCTCATGGGACACGAAATCGCCATCACCATTCGCCGTGCCCGGGACGTTGGTGAAAAGCTGGCTATGATTCTTCCGGTCGGTCCGATGGGAATGTATCGCTGGGCGGTGTACTTCCTGAAAGAGTGGAACGTTCCTTGCGACCATGTTTACGGGTTCAACATGGACGAATGGGCGGATTCCGAAGGAAATACTCTCCCTGGGAACGAGCCCGGCGGTTTCGAAGACGCCATGAACAATGCGTTCTACGGCCCGCTCGGAGAACTGACCGTTCCCAAAGATCAGCGGAACTTCGCCACCAAAGAAAACCTGCCGACTTACGCCGAAAAGATTGCCGCCCTGAAAGCCCAGGGAGCCAAGTTGACGGTGGTGTTTGGAATCGGTCGGGTGTGCCACATCGCGTTCTGGGAACCGCAGTTCGCCGGTGAGTACGAGTCGGAAGCGGAGTGGAAGAAGCAGACCCATCGCATCGGTGCGAAACTTCACCCGCTAACGATCGAACAGAACGCACTGGGAAGCTTCAAGAGCCGAACGACAAAGATTCCGTGCTATGCCAACACGATCGGCCCCGGTCTGTTTCTGCAGGCGGATTCCATCATCGGCGGAGCAGACGGAATCTTCTCACGCGGAATGCAGTGGCAAGGACTGAGCCTGTGGATGACACTGCATCACGGCCCGACTTCGTGGATTCCATCCAGCTACATGCCGACCCAGGCCGGTCGCCTCTTCTTCCTCGAAGAACTCGCCGGTCCACTGGTTGCCGAATGTAATTAGTGCCGTTTGCTCTCCCGAGTTCCCCTGCTTGTATGACACAGGGGAATCTGATCGGGAGGGCGAGGCTCCCGCCGAGCCGCAAACAAAGGAAGACGTCAACTTTCATGCGGCTCAGCAGGAGCTTCGCCCTCCCGGAACGTGTCGACTATGACGCACGTTCAATGAAGCAAAAACCCTGACTGGTGAATGAGAACAGCGAGCCGAGGGAAATCCCTCGGCTCGCTGTTGTTTTGTCACAGTTCTTGAGCAAACTGCTCTCTATCGAACAGTCGTTCCAGGTTTCTTCGCTGCCGTTGGAGCAGCGTTCAATCGGGCGCTTCCAGCGGCGGCTCCTGATGCCGGGGCGGTGCCGCTGACGGGTTGAATTCCCTGTTGTGGACCCGTCGAACGGTTCGTCAGAAAGTTGTCGACGCGAGACTGGTTTTGAATTTCTTCAAAGACCTTGGCAACCGATTTCTGCGTTTTCTCTTCGACCAGTTGCGAATACAGATCGTCCCAGACTTCGCGAATATCGGTGACGACTGGTTCGGTGGTCCCTTCACACTTCAGGATGACATACCGGCTTTCAGCAATCTGGATGACCGGAGAAAGTTCACCCGGCTTCAGGCGAAACGCTTCGTCTTCAAGGCTCTTGCTGCCACGATGTCGTTGAATCGGCGGAATGACTCCTCCCAGAGGACGAGTATTCGGATCGGCAGAGAACTCCCGGGCAATTCGATCGAAGTCTTCCAGTGAATCCCGGCATTTTTCCCAGATCTGATTCGCCTGACGAATATTTCCTTCGACCAGAATCATGCGGGCTTTCACACGTGGACCATAGTCACGCTCGAAGCCGGTCTTCATGTCCTGTTCGGAAACTTCAATATTCTGACCAGCCAGTTTTTTGAGTGCCAGCATCGGCCAGATGACATCCTGATGATACTGATCTCGTGAAAGCTTTCTTTCCGATTCCAGCATCTTGTACCAGGTATCGAGCGGCAGATTGAATTTCTTCGCGGTTTTGGCCACTTCCTGTTCCACTTCTTCCAGTGCAACAGTGACCCCTTTTCGCTCACATTCCTGCTGAATGATCAACCGGTTCACAAGACTGTCGAGCACTTCCTGTCCGTGACGATTGACGCATTCTCTGGCCACGACGTCGTAGGTAATCGACTGCCCGTTGACCTTGGCGAGAACCCGAACGTTGTTGGGGGTATTCGACAATGATGTTTTTCCGGATTCCCCGACGGTCTGTGAGGCCGCTGGATTCGCCTTGAAAAACTGGAATCCGACTCCGGCCGCAACGAGCAGAATTGCCGTTCCGGTGAGAATCGGCACGAACTTGCGACGCGATGTCGGGGACTGATCTGTATTAGGGGAGTGACTCCGTTCACTCATGACGTTGGCTCCATCCAGACGTGATACAAAAGTGAGAGCAGGTTGCTCTAATGACGCATTCAACCAGTGATTGCAGTCATCATCATCTCGGGAAATTTAAACCGATCAGACCGTATTCTGTTTAACAGGAATTTTGTCGCCTGCTGCGTATAGAGTCACCCCTGTCGCAAACAAGCTGGCAGGGTGTGTATCGAAAATTTCCATTTTGGGTCAAGATCAGTTCGTAAAGCTGCACTCTCTGCGGAAGAAAAGACTCACGCTCACCCGGATGATTCACCACGGAAAAGACGGAAATAACGGAAAGGTTCTGGTTCAGATAACCCGAATTATTCGTAGGGTGCATGAAGCACGAAGAAATCGGGAGAATGGTGCATTCCGCAACTCCGCCTCAAAAACAGTGTGTGATTTCCATCAGGAGAGTACTTCGTGCGCAATGCACCGCCACTTCTGAAGAGACAGTCTGCTTTTGACTCGATGTCAGTTCTCCTGATCAATTCCGTCTCTTCCGTTCATTCCGTGGTTCCTCCTAATCCCTCTCGGGGAAGCAATGTTTCCCAGTTCCCAAGAGCGACTGAAACGCACTGATTAATTGGGTGATTCCCTCGTCGCCGTGTGCGTAGTTCAATGAGAGACGCAGGCGAGATGTTCTGGGGGGGACCGTCGGAGGACGAATTCCGGCGACGAGGATTCCGCGTTGTTCCAGTTCTCCGACAAGGCGAATCGTCTCGTCAGGAGCTCCAATCAGGACTGGAATGATCGGTCCTCGTGCCTGTTCCGGGATGGTCCACCCTTGTTCACGTAATGCCGTAATGACCTTGTGCGAATTCTCCTTCAACCATTGCCGTCGTTGTGGATCGGCTTCAATCAGATCACACGCCACAACGGCGGCCGCACAGACTGGGACACTGAGTCCGGTCGAGAAGACCTGAGTTCGTGCGGTGTTCCATAACCAGTCAATCAGGATGCGTGAACCGGAGACGAAACCTCCCTGTAAGCCCATTCCCTTACTGAGCGTGCCGACGGCAATCACTCGTGATGAAGTGACATTCTGCTCTTCAAGCAAACCGGTTCCGCGGGTGCCAAAGACGCCCGTGGCATGGGCTTCATCGACGAGTAGAATGGCGTCAAACTCCTCCGCCAGCGCCGCCAGTTCCCTCAACGGAGCATGGTCCCCGTCCATGCTGAACACAGAGTCGGTGACGATCAGTCTTCGTCGAAAATCAGTCGCTCGAACGAGTTGGTGTCTGACGGCGTCGACGTCACAATGCGGAACGACTCGGAGTTTTGCACGGGAGAGACGGCTCCCGTCGATCAGGCTGGCATGATTCAGTCGATCACAGAGAATGACATCGTCAGGACCTGCCAGCGCGGTGATCGCTCCCACATTCGCGGCGAAACCGGTTGGAAACAGAATCGTGGCTTCACTGTTTTTGAACCGGCTCAGCCGCTCTTCCAATTGCACATGCCAACGGGTCCGACCGGTGACTAACGGACTTGCTCTGGCTCCAACTCCTGATTCCTGCATGGCCTGTGTGGCCGCGTGAATGAGTCGGGCATCATCGGCGAGTCCCAGGTAATCATTGGAGGCAAAGTTCCAGAGAGTCCGGTCCCCGATTTGACACCGTCCTCCCGGCAGGACGTTCACTTCCCGCCGGGAACGCCGCAGACCGCTCTGCGATAACGCGGTCAGTTCGTCAGTCAGTTGTGAGAGCAGCATGTCCACTGGGAGGACTCACGACTTTAGCTTGTTTCAAATGAAATGAATCGACCCTAGGAGGGCGAAGCTCCCGCCGAGCCGCGAGCAAGAGGAACACCTCCCATTGTTTGCGGCTCGGCGGGAGCCTCGCCCTCCCGAGGCCTTTCAGAACAGCGAAAAAGCCTTATATGAGGGAAGGGCTCACGGCCTCATTACTGAAGCCGGATTTCGTGTTTGCTGAGTCGTTCGAATCCGTCGGGGGTGATCAGGTAGTTGTGCTCAATACGCATTCCCCCGACACCTTCAACATAGGCTCCCGGTTCCAGTGTCACGACGTTTCCAGACTCCAGAGTATCGGAACTGAGTGGAACCAAAATCGGAGACTCTGGATGAGCCAAGCCGATCCCATGTCCGGCATGATGCGGGAACACTTCGGGGCGACCGGCAGCGACGAACGGTTTGGCGACAGCCTGATAAACGTCGGCCGCGCTGACACCGGGGCGGAGTTTCGATTCTCCCCCTTTCATCGCCGCCTGACAAAGTCCAAACAGTTCTTCCACTTCCGCAGACGGAGGACCAACTGAGACGGTGTTGGTGAAGTCGCTCCGGTAACCGTCGAGGGCGACGGAGTAGTCGAGGATGAACAGGTCTCCCTTCTGGAGTGAGCGACCTTCGTTGGGGGGAAGTCCTCCTTTTTTCGGCTCCGCAGCATAACAGGCGCGGAAGTCTCCGTAGATGATGGCGGGGCGTCCTGCGGCTTCCAGTGCGGCTTTCTGGACTTCACGAAAAATCTCAAACTCGGTGACCCCTTCGCGAATGATCTCGAGCAGGCGTGCCTGACCGGCGTTCCCTGCGGTCATACATTGTCGCAGCAGGGCGATTTCATCCGGGTCTTTTCTCCGCCGCAGCATTCTCAGAATGGAACCCAGGTCCACAAACGGACTGGCTCCCGGCTCCTGATGAGCAGAAAACTCGTAGTATTCCGGGTTGAGTAACGCGACGGCTCCGGTCGGCAGCCATTCGGCTTCCAACAGTCCCATGCGTCCATGCAGTTGAGACGCGACATCACCCAGTCCTTTGAACAGCGCATGATCGCGGTTCGAAACAGAGTGCTTGTGGTCGTACCAGGGAACCGTCACTGTTTTGCTGACGAATGGGGTATGGACGGACGCTCGAATCGTGAAGTTATCACCGATGAGCGTTGTGTCCCCTTCCCGTTCCAGCAGCAGCAAAGCCCGTTCGCCTGCGGAAAAACTGAGAGGCTGAACCCAGAAGTTGCTGAGATAATTGACATGCCGTGGGTCAGCGATCAGCAGCCATTCGATGTGGTCGGGGACCATATCCCACAATCGTTGCCGTCTCGCCAGACATCCTTCTTGTGTCAACATGAACAAATCTCTCTCTTGTGCTGAGCCCGCCCGGGGATTCACCTGACGTCTCCCAGACGGTGCCGTTTCCGCAGACCAGAGATCAGTCCCGGTCCGCCGACCATTCTAATCAGCCGGAATGAGAAACTCTTCGCTTCTCGCGGAAGTTTTCGTTGAGAATCCCAATCCTCACTGAACAGCCCGTGTCATTTTCTCTTGCTGCTGCCATAGAAGTGGTGTCGATATGATGGCGCATTGTGTCGATGTGACACCGGAGACTTCCACTCAGTGCAATTCAAAGGAAAATTTAATCATTTAAATAATATAGACTTAAGTTATTTCGGCAAATTCTGCCGGAATTGGCAATCGCTTTGCTTTCTCCATCCTACGTCAACATCAAAAAGAAGATCAAAACGAACTCATTAAGGAGAAATGCAATGAAAAAGCTCATGATGGCAGTTGTTGCAGTCGCAGGAATTTCAGTTCTCGGATTCGCGAGTTCCGCAGAAGCGAACCATGGACGGCACGGTCATTCACACCGAGGCCATTCTCATTGGAACCATGGTCACAACCATCGGCACCACTACCACAATCATCGTGTCGCCCCTCGATACGGTTACCCCGCCTATCGGGCTCCGATCGTCGCCCCTGTTGCTCCGATTTATGGCGGTTATCCCTACTACGGTTACGGCTACGGTGCTCCAGGATTCGGTATCTCCACTCCGAACTTCGGACTGTTCGTCCGGTAAGACTTTCAGATCGGACTTCCTTTCCTGATCGTCGAGAGGAGTCGATTCGGGAAAGGAACAGAGCCTCCGCTCAGAGATGAACGGGGGCTCGTTTTATTTAGAGAACAACCAGAAGAGAGAGACGTTCCGCCTGCACACGGTAGAGCAAACTGCTCTGAAAAAGAGACGACACGGAGAATTCAGACTGCCAAGTCGAAAAGCAGCCTGAACCCCCGTGTCTTCTCGTGAGGAGTCGGTTATGAATTGAGGGGTGAAGAACCGGTTGCAAGCACGGCAACGACCGTGCGGCCAATGCTCGAATATCTGTCAAATTAAGGGGGGGGCACACCGCTCGTGAGGAGTCCGTTCCTTGCCCGGGAAATCGTCTGAAGCAAACTGCTCTACCGTTTTAGCTGGGAGTAGATCTTGTCAAACACTCCCCCTTCAGAAAAGAACTGACGATGGGCATCGTCCCAGTCCGTCGCCAAGTCCTGAATGGTGAACATCTTTAAAGGAGGAAAATCCTTGAGGTGTTTCTCAAGAACATCGGGGTCACTCGGCCGGAAATGGTGTCGGGCAATAATCTCTTGTCCTTCCAGGGTATAGAG
The DNA here is from genome assembly GCA_035556335.1 of Planctomicrobium sp. GTDB lineage: Bacteria > Planctomycetota > Planctomycetia > Planctomycetales > Planctomycetaceae > Planctomicrobium. The sequence continues at coordinate 10,206 of DATMFC010000629.1, forward strand.
AAAATCGAGATAAGCCTCGGCATGTTCACGAATCCCCCGGCGATCAACATTGGCATCGACAATGGCGATGTGGGGTTCATGGATG